>CAMDFP010000014.1 GCA_945897335.1 Asaia bogorensis
TTCTTCGCGTCGATCGCCATGGCACGGCGATACGACGCGACACTGGGCACCCAGGCCCGCCGTCGAGCGGTGATGTTGCCGAGGTTGCCGAGGACCTGAAGCAGGCTGGGAGCGATGGCCACCGCTCGTCGAAGCAGGGTCTCCGCCAAGCCGTCCTGGCGCGCATCCATGGCTTGCACGGCCGCAAGGTTAAGGCGGTCGGGGTCCGTTGCGAGCGTCATGCCGGGTGTCGGCGAAGCGAGGGAAGGGACCGGCTGCCGCAGGCGAGGATCAGCAGCGCAGCGATCACGCGAAATCCTTCTTGGGCGCAGGCTCTATGCTATAACCCAGCCCTCTCCTCAGTGTCGAGGATCGGACCCTGCCCGCACATCTGGTATACCCCTTCGCGACCCGGCCGGAGCCGGCGGCCGTGACCGAGGTCGCGCCCGGGGTCCTCTGGCTGCGCATGCCGCTGCCCTTCGCCCTCAACCACATCAATCTCTGGGCGCTCGAGGACGAGGACGGATGGACGCTGGTGGATACCGGCATCTCAGACGACATCACCCGCGGTCTCTGGGAGCAGCTCTTCGCCGGCCCGCTTGCCGGCCGCAAGGTCGTCCGCCTGATCGTCACGCATTACCATCCAGATCACGCCGGCCTTGCCGGCTGGCTCTCCGAGCGTTTCGGCGTCGAGCTCTGGATGACCCGGGCCGAATGGCTCTATGCCCGCATGCTGCGCTCAGACACCGATGCCGCGATGATCGAGGGGCAGGCAGCGTTCTATTTGCAGGCCGGTGCGTCGGCGGAATACATCGAAGGGGTCCGGCGCGCCGGGGCGGTCTATGCTGAGCGCGTAAGCACCATCCCGCGCGTTTATCGGCGGATCCACGGCGGCGACGAGATCAATATCGGCGGCCGGCGCTGGCGGGTGGTGATCGGCCTCGGCCACGCGCCGGAGCATGCCTGCCTCTTCTGCGCGGAGGAAAACCTGCTGATCGGCGGCGATATGGTGCTGCCCCGGATCACGCCCAATGTCAGCGTCTGGGCCAACGAGCCCGAAGCCAATCCGCTCGCCGACTTCCTCTCATCGCTCCGGGGCATCCGCGCGCTGCCGGCGGAGACCCTGGTCCTGCCCTCGCACAACGAGCCGTTCCGTGGCCTGCACGAGCGCATCGACGAGGTCGGCCATCATCACGAGGAGCGGCTGGAGAAGCTGGCGTCACTGATCGAAGAGCCGAGGACGGCGATGGACGTCGCCCGTGGCCTCTTCACCCGGCCGCTCGACCAGCACCAGACCGGCTTCGCCATCGGCGAGACGCTGGCGCACATCCATATGTTGTGCAATCGCGGCGGCGCTACCCGGGAGGCGGGTGCCGACGGCGCCTGGCGCTACCGCCGGAGCTAAAGCCTCTCGAGGAACGCCTTCAGCCGGCGGTTGAACAAGTCCGGCTGCTCGAGATTGGGCAGATGCGCGGTTCCCGGCATCAGGAAGCTCTCGCCCCTCGGCGCGGTCGCTGCGATGCTGGCCGAGCGCCGCTGGATGTGTTCGAAGTCGAGGTCTCCCCAGATCACCAACGTCGGCATTGTGAGCTGGCTGATGCGTGCCATCGCCGGGGGCGGACGCCGTTCCTCGCCGACCTCCGGGTGATGCAGCGCGACGCCGTTCATCGTCAGGAACAGCTCGCGGGCCGCGCCCTTGACCCGGCCTTCCTTGCTGGTCGGGCCATCCAGCCAGAACCAGGCCTCCAGCGCATTGATTCGCTCGAAGTCCTGGTCCTCCTCGGCTTCCTCCAGCTCCTCGATGTGACGCGCGATCGACGGCGGATAGGTCGAGGGGCTGGGTGCACCGGTGACGGCGGGAGCGACCAGGACCAGGCCGGTCACGCGCTTCGGCTGGACCAGGGCCAGGTCGATGGAGATGCGACCACCCTGCGAGCAGCCGACCAGGGTGGCGGTCTCGCATCCGAGCTGGTCGAGCACGGCCTCGAGGTCGTCGACATGGGAGAAGGGCAGAGGCGCGGACTCGGTCTCCCCGAACCCCCGGCGGTCATAGGCGATGACCCGGTGGGTCTTCTTGAGCCGGTCCATCTCGGTCCGCCACATGCGACGATCGGCGACGCCGGCATGCAGGAAGACGACGGGGGAGCCGGTGCCGGCGGATTCGCCAGCGAGGCGGGCGCCGTTGGCGACGACGGTGAAGGTCTCGTTCATGGCCGGCGCTTTTACAGCCCCAGGACGCGCTTTGCCAGGATTCCGCGCTGGATCTCGTTGGAACCGCCGTAAATCGTGGTCGGGCGGGCGTTCAGGAACAGGGTCGCGGGGTCGATCATCTCGCCCTCGAAGCTCTGGGGCTTCCAGACGATTCCGTGCTCGGCCGCGGTCTCCAGCATCAGCTCGGTGATCCTCTGACCGGTCTCCGTCGCCAGTACCTTCAGCATGGAGACCTCGGGGCCCAGGTCCCTACCCTGCCGCACCAGGTCGACGAAACCCTCGTAGAGCGCCGTCAGGTCGGCGACGTCGAGAGCGAGGCGGGTGAAGCGCTCGCGGAACACCGGCTCGTCGAGCTGGCCCAGGCTCCGGGCGAGGGTCTTCAGACGGCCGAGGAGGTAGGTCGGCAGCTTGGGCGAGCCGATGAAGATCCGCTCGAATCCGAGCTGGGCCTTGGCGATGGTCCAGCCCTGGTTCTCTGGCCCCACCCGGTTGGCGACGGGCACGCGGACGCCGTCGAAGAACACCTCGGCGAACTCGTCGTGGCCGGCGAGGTTCCGGATCGGCCGGATGGTGATGCCGGGGGTTGAAAGGTCGGCGAGCAGGAAGCTGATGCCTTCCTGCTTCTTTCCCTCCTTCGAGGTGCGGACCAGCATGTAGATCCAGGTGGCGTCCATCGCCAGCGTGGTCCAGGTCTTGGCGCCGGTGACCACGTAGTCGTCGCCGTCGCGGACGGCGGCGCATTGCAGGCTGGCCAAGTCCGAGCCGGCATTGGGCTCGGAATAGCCCTGGGCCCAGATGAAGGCGCCGGAGAGGGTCGAGGGGAGGAAGCGGTCCTTCTGCTCTTCCGAGCCATGCCGCATGATGGTCGGGCCGACCATGGTGAGGCCGTGGTCGGGCATGCGGGCCGCGCCCCAGCGCTCCATCTCCTCAATGTAGATGATCTGCTTTGCGGCCGAGAGCCCCATGCCGCCCCGGTCCTTGGGCCAGTTGGGCGCGATCCAGCCCTTCTCGTAGAGAAGGCTCCACCACTCCTTCGCCTCAGGCCAGTGCAGGCGGTGGCGTGGATGGCGGATATGTTCCGGATAGGTCGCTTCGACCCAGGCGCGGATCGTCTGGCGGAAGCGCTCGTCGTCCAGCGCGTCGAGGTCTTCGGCCATTTCAGAGCCCCTTGAAGCTGGCCTGGCGCTTCTCGAGGAAGGCGGCGCGGCCTTCGGCGTGATCTTCGGTGCGGAACAGCGCGCTCTGGCCGTCGAGCTCCATCTGCAGGACGGTCTCCAGCGACGCCGGCATCCGCGCCAGCGCGGCCTTGGTAAGCGCCAGCGCCACCGGCGGAGCGGCGGCGAAGAGCCTGGCGCGCTCGATCGCGGCGGCCAGCACTTGCCCGGGCTCGACCAGTCGGTCGACCAGCCGCATCGCCAGCGCTTCCGACGCGTCGATCACCTCACCCAGCATCAGGAGCTCGCGCGCCTTCCCCATGCCGACCCGGAGCGGCAGCGTGTAGAGGAGGCCGAGATCGGCCATCAGCGCCACCCGGTTGAAGCTGGCGCAGAAGCGCGCGTTCTTCGCCGCGACGATGTGATCGCAGGCGAGTGCCAGTGAGACGCCGGCACCGAAGGCATAGCCCTCGACCGCGGCGATGACCGGCTTTCGCCCGGTGAGCAGCAGGCGGGCCACCCGGTGGAGTCGGCCGAGGCGGTCGCGGACATCGACCAGCGGCGCCTTCGGATCGAAGGACTTGATGTCGCCGCCCGAGCAGAAGTTGCCTTCGGCGCCGGTGACGACGACGGCGCGGGCATCGCCGGCCATCACATGGTCGAGCGCCTCGAACAGGGCCTCCCGCATCGCCAGCGAGAGCGCGTTGCGCCGCTCCGGCTCGTTCAGCGTGACGATGGCGATCTCACCCTCGCGGGAGAGCATGACGGGCTCGGCCATCAGGAAGCCTCCGAAAGCGTGAGGTCGGCGTAGCGGGCCCTATGCCGGGTGGCGGTACCGAGCCAGGTCGAGAGAACCAGCGCGCGCTTTAGATAGAGGCCGATATCGTAGTCGTCGGTATAGCCGATTGCGCCGTGAAGCTGGACTGCCTCGCGGCCGACTTCGAGCGCGACCTCCGAGCACCGGGCCTTGGCGGCACTGATGCGGGCGAGATGCTGGCGCGGGTCGTTGGCGGCAGAGGTCGAAAGCGCCGCGCCCAACGACGCCGAGGCCAGCGCGATCCGGGTCGAGAGATCGGCGAGGCGAAACTGGAGCGCCTGGAAGCTCGCGACCGGCTGGCCGAATTGCTTCCGCTGGCGGAGATAGGCCACGGTCATGTCGAAGGCCTGGCGCATGACGCCGATCAGCTCGGCCGAGGCCGCCAGTGTCGCCCGCTCGATCGCATCGGCGAAGACCGAGGAGGCGACGGCGGCACCGGCGATCCGGCAATCGGCTCCGAGGTCGGTATCGAAGGTGACGGTCCCGGCGAAGGTGCCGTCGACCAAGAGCTCCGGCGTCACCCGGACCTGGGGGGCCCCCACCAGCAGGAGCGCCGGGGCGCCATCGGTCGCGGTCACCAGGAAGGCATCGGCCGCCGGCGCGCCGAAGACGAAGCGCTTGGTGCCGGTGAGACGCTTCCCGTCCCATCTGGCCTCGACCGGATCGCCCGCGCGCTGGCCTGCACGCTCCTGCCAGGCGACGGCGACAAGTCGCTCGCCCGAAAGGACCCGTGCGAGCTCGGCCTTGGCGCCGGCACCGGCGAGAAGGGCGGCCGGCAGCAGGCCGCAGGCGGTGACCGGCTCGGGCGTCGGACCGCGGCCCAGCTCCTCCATCAGTGCGGCAACGCCGGCATCGCCGAGGCCGCTGCCGCCCTCATCTTCGGACAGGCCGAGGCCGAGCCAGCCGAGCTCCGCCATCTGGACCCAGGAGGTGCGCTCGAAACCCGGATGCACGGCGCGGACCTTGCGGAAGTGCTGCGGGCCGCCCTCGCGGCCGACATAGGCGCGGGCGCTGTCGCGGACGAGGGCCATCACGTCGTCGGCCGCGGCATCGGCCATGCATCGCTCTCCCGGTGTAAGAGGACGCAACCCTACCGCGCGGCCGGAGTCTGGGTCCACGTCTCCGCCATCTCGCGGAGGCGCGTGCGCTGCACCTTGGTGCCGTTGGGGCCGGTGGTGGAGGGGAAGGCGTCGATCGCGAAGACGCGGGCGGGAACCTTGAAGCCGGCCAGGGCCGCCTTGCATCGGGCGATGAGCCGCGCCTCGTCGAAATCGCCGCCGGGCCTGAGGGTGACGAAGGCGACGGCCCGGGTGCCGTTCGTGTCGGCGGTCGACACCACCTGGGCGCCGTCGATCGCCGGGTCGGACTGGAGCTGCGCCTCGATCTCCGCCGGGCTTACCAGGAATCCACCGAGGCGGAGCACGTCGCCCATGCGGGTCTCGAACTCGAAGCCGCCCCAGGAATCCATCCGGCCGAGATCGCCGGTGCGGAACCAGCCATCCGCGGTGAAGGCGCCGGCCGTCGCGTCCGCATCGCCGTCATAGCCGATCATCAGGCTCGGCCCCTTCAGCTCGATCTCGCCGGACTCTCCGGGCGGAAGCACGCGACCGCTTTCGGGATCGCGGACGCGGACTGCGGCATCGGGGGAGATCGGCACGCCGCCAGCGACTTTCCGGCGCTCTGCCGGCGCTTCACCGGGCTGGCGGGCAAACAGCGCCTGACACTCGCTCATGCCATAGAGGCCGAAAAGAGCAACGCCGTACCGGTCCGCGCGCTCGACCAGGTCGCCCAGCGCCGGATTGAACCGCGCATGGCCGATGCCGCGAAGCGAGGGGAAGGGTCGATCGTCGGCGGGCGCCGCATCGAGCACGCGCGCGACCATGTCGTCGGTCGCGTGGAACTGCGTCACCTTGTGCCGATTGATCGCAGCCGCTGCGGCACTCGCCTCGAAGGTCGGCAGCAGCACGGATGGACGTCCGGCGGCGATCGCCGCCAGCGCCTGGGCGAGCCCGAAGGTGTCGCAGTAGGGCAGGGCCTGCAGCAGCACCGTCTCCGCATCGTCGTAGCCGAAGGCGCGGGCGGCCGTCCGCGCATGCGCGGTCAGAGCGCCATGGCGATGCAGGACGAATTTCGGCGCGCGGGTCGTGCCCGAGGTGGTGAAGATGGTGACGGGCGTCGCCGGCGTCGCCTGGTCGAAAGTGCCCGGCAGGGCCGCGAACACTTCCTCGCTCGTGTACTGCTCGCGGCCAGGAAGCACGATCTGCGGCGCGTCACCGACCGTCACCACCCAGTGCAGCGCCGTCAGCGCTGCCGGATCGACGCCGGAGAGGATGCCGGCGAAGTCGATGGCGCGGAATCCAGGTGACAGGACCAGCGCCTTGGCGCGGGAGCGGCCGACGATGTCCTGCACCTCCGCGGAGCGGAAGCGTGTGTTGACAAGCACGGCGACGGCACCGAGACGCGCGATCGCGAAATAGAGCGCCGGCCATTCCGGCAGGTTCGGCAGCCAGAGCGCGACGCGGTCGCCCGGACGTATGCCCATGGTCGAGAGTCCGAGCGCGGCCCTTCGGCTCTTCTCGTCGAGCCAAGCGTAGCTGAAGGACTCATCGCCGGCGAGGAACGCGGGGCGGTTGCCGGCTGTGGCCGTCGTCGCGGCGAGAAGAGCGGAGAGGGTGGGGTCGTCGATCATCGCCGGGCCGATGGGTGACTCAGGAATGATGCGGATGCAAGCGCTTCGGTTGACACCCCGATTTCGCTCGCGTACAAACGGATCGTTCCCGTGGGGATTTGAGCCGACCGGCTTGCGGCCCACGTTAAATAAAACCGCTAAAAGGTCGGGACCAAGTGCGCCCCGACCGAGACCGGCCGGGGCTTTTTTGTTGCTCGGGAGGAGCAAGCACATGGTCGATACGTCCCACGCCGGCATGGATGCTTGGCGCCCTCGTACCCGTCTCGTCCGCGGCGGCCTCGAACGCTCGCAGCACATGGAGACGGCCGAGGCCATGTACATGACCTCGGGCTATGTCTACGGCTCGGCTGAGGAGGCGGAAGCCGCCTTCGCCACGCCGCGTGACAGCCGCTACGTCTATTCGCGCTTTCGCAATCCGACCGTGGCCTCGTTCGAGGAGCGGCTCAGGCTAATCGAGGGCGCCGAGGCCTGCCGCGCGACTGCGACCGGTATGTCGGCGGTCTTCGCCTCGCTGATGTGCCAGGTGCGCAGCGGCGATCGCGTGGTGGCGGCGCGCGCCCTGTTCGGCTCCTGCCTCTGGATCTGCACCGACTACCTGCCGAGGCTCGGCGTCGAGGTCGAGATCGTCGATGGCACCGAGCTCTCGCAATGGCGCCGCGCGCTCTCCAAGCCGACCAAGGCCGTGCTACTGGAGTCGCCGTCGAACCCGATGCTGGAGATCGTCGATCTCCGCGCCGTCGCGGCTCTCGCGCACGACGCCGGCGCCTGCGTCATTGTCGACAACGTCTTCGCCACCGGCCTCCTTCAGCGGCCGCTCGATCTCGGCGCTGACGTCGTCGTCTACTCGACCACCAAGCACATCGACGGCCAGGGCCGGGCGCTGGGTGGCGCCATCCTCTGCACCAACAAGTTCCTGACCGACACGCTAGGTCCCTTCCTCCGCCACACCGGGCCGGCGATGAGCCCGTTCAACGCTTGGCTGATGCTGAAGGGCCTGGAGACGCTCGATCTGCGGCTCCGTGCCCACTGTACGAGCGCGCGCGCCGTCGCCAAGGCGCTGTCGCGCCATCCGGCAGTCGAGCGCGTGCTCTATCCGGGCCTGCTCACCCATCCTCAGCACAAGCTGGCGGCGAGCCAGATGACGGATTTCGGCACGGTCGTCACCTTCACCATCCGGGGCGGCAAGCCTGGGGCCTTCAAGGCGCTCAATGGCCTTCGTATCATTGACATCTCCAACAACCTCGGCGACTCAAAGAGCCTGATCTGCCATCCGGCGACCACCACGCATCAGCGGCTCTCGGTCGAGGAGAAGCGTCAGCTCGGCATCGAGGACGGTGTCGTCCGCCTCTCGGTCGGGCTCGAGGATCCGGACGACCTGATCGAAGATCTGACCCGGACCTTGGATACGCTCTAGGCGCTGCGGCGGGGGTTATACTCGGCGGTGATGACCGAGGGCACGGACCCCGACAGGATCGCCGAGGTACGGAACGCGCTGGTGGCTGCAGGCGGAATCGACGCCGCGATCCCGCTGCTCCAGCAATGCGCAGCCCGCAGCGACGTTGCGGCGCTGGTGACCCTCGTCGAAGCCTCTGCTGGCCTCGGCGACCTGGCGCCCGTCGTGCGCGAGGCGCTCTACCTGCTGCACCAGGTCTTCCCGGTGCCGGTCACGCGCGAAGCCGTGGCACGGCTTGCCTCCCTGACCCCGGACACCGAGGCGGTTCAGAACGATCTCGGTTTCGTGCTGCACGCCTCGGGCGATCCCGAAGGGGCGGGGCGGGCTTTCGGGCGGGCGGCGGCGCTGCTGGAGGAGCGGGTGGCTCGCCACCCGCTGGCCTCGACCGGTCTCCGCATCATTCATCCGTCCTGGCTGATCGGGTCGTTGGGAGAGGCGGTGGCGCGGCTCGGGATAATCGCCAAGCTGAGGACGCTTGGGATGATGGCGCCCTGGCGCCTGGTGCTGCCGGCGCCGCGCGAGAAAATCGTCAACGAGCCGCTGATCGACCTGTTCGCTTCCCATGTCACGGTGGTGAAGGAGGGCGACCTCCTCGCCAAGTTCCAGGCACTCGCCCCAGAGCTCGCGCTCGATACGTCGTCGTTCCCGCTCGTCGACGGACGCTTCCTTTATGTCCACGATGCCTGGCGCGAATCCGAACGGGCCTGGGCCGAGGCCGGCCGTGGGCCGCTGCTCACCCTGCCGCCGGAGCGGATCGCTGCCGGCCGCGCCCGGCTCGTGGAGGCCGGGCTGCCGGCGGATGCCTGGTTCGCCGCGCTCCATGTGCGCGATCCGGGCTTCCACGGTGCCGGCGTAGGCCGCCGCCGGCTCGATCTCGCCGCTCGCGACTCCGATCTTGCCACCTACCTCCCGGCGGTCGAGCGGGTCACCGCCCGCGGCGGCTGGGTGGTGAGGCTGGGCGGCCCGGCCGCGCTCGCCCTTCCGCCGATGCCCAGGGTTGTGGACTACGCGCATTCTGATGTCCGTTCGCCCGAGCTCGACGTCGTGCTGCTGGCATCGGCACGGCTGATGATCGGCACGCTCTCCGGCCCCGCCCATGTCGCGTCATGCTTCGCCACGCCGACGATCCACGCCAACGGCTTTCCCAGCAACCTGGTCCCGACCCGCCACGACATCTGGGTTCCGAAACTCTACCGCGAGCGGGCCAGGGGCCGGACCCTGTCCCTGGCCGAGTCGATCAGCGCCCCTTTCCGCGGCGAGATCCGCGGCAGCGGCTTCGATGATCACGGCATCGACCTCGTGGACAACACCGCCGAGGATCTTGCCGACGCCGCCGACGAGATGCTGGACCGGCTGGAAGGGCGAAGGCCCGTCGACGATCCGGCGGTGCGCGAGGTGTTCCGGCAAACCAACAACGTCTACATCGCCCCGATCTCGGCCCGCTTCCTCGCCCGGCACCGGTCGGCGCTTCTGGGGCAGCGCTAGCGCGCCGGCCGCCGGTCCTGCTATGTGAGACGGGAATGGGTACGCCTTCGCCTTTCGACGGGCCCGGCCCCGACGCCGAATACCGACGCCTGCTGACCGAGGGGCGATTTTGCGTCCAGCGCTGCCGGGAGACCGGCCGACATGTCTTCCAGCCCCGCGTGCTCTCGCCCTTCAGCGGCCAGCCGACCCTCGACTGGGTCGAAGTCTCCGGTCGCGGCACCGTCTACTCGACCACGGTCATTCGCCGGCGGCCGGAACAGGGCGGCGACTACAACGTCGTGCTTGTCGACCTCGAGGAGGGCTGCCGGATGATGAGCCGGGTCGACGGCCCGGCTCCTGCCGAGATCCGCATCGGCCTCAAGGTCAGGGCACGGATCGCCAAGGCGAAGGACGAGACGCCGATCATCGTCTTCGATCCGGACCCCGACGCATGAACGGCATCCGCGGAACCGCCTCAGTGGTCGGCGTCGGCCTCTCGACCCGCTGGGAGGCGCCCGGTCGGACGGCGCTCGAGCTGATGGCGGAAGCCGTCCATGTGGCGCTCGCCGATGCCGGGCTCCGCCTCGACCAGGTCGATGGCCTCCTGACCGGCACGGCCATGCATTTCATGCCGACCCTCAGCGTCGCCGAGTATCTCGGCATCCGCCCGCGCTTCCTCGACGGCACGATGATCGGCGGCTCCTCCTTCGTCGAGCATCTGATCCCGGCAGCACTCGCGCTCGAAGCCGGGCTCTGCGACGTGGCGCTGATCTGTTACGGCTCGAACCAGCGGACCGCCTCCGGCAGGCTGGTCTCGGGCTCGGAGCCGCAGCCCTACGAGCAGCCCTACGAGCCGCGCCATCCGATCACCGGCTATGCGCTCGCTGCCGCCCGCCACATGCACCAGTTCGGGACGACACGACGCCAGATGGCCGAGGTCGCACTCGCCGCGCGGCGCTGGGCCGAGCTCAATCCCGAGGCCTTCGCCCGCCAGCCGACCTCGATCGAGGAGATCTTGGCTGCGCGCATGGTGAACGACCCGCTGTCGGCGCGCGACTGCTGCCTGGTGACCGATGGCGCCGGGGCAGTGGTGATGGTCAGGGCGGACCGGGCTCATGATTTTCCGAAGCCGCCGGCCTATCTGCTCGGCGCCGCCGCCGCGACCTGGCACCGCCAGATCTCGGCGATGCCCGACCTGACCGTGACCGCCGCCGCCGAGTCGGGCCCGCGCGCCTTCGCCATGGCCGAGGTCGCGCCCACCGACATCGACGTGGTGCAGCTCTACGACGCCTTCACCATCAACACGATCCTGTTCCTCGAGGATCTCGGATTCTGCCGGAAGGGCGAGGGCGGTGCCTTCGTCGAAGGCGGCGCGATCGCGCCCGGCGGCAGGCTTCCGGTCAACACCAATGGCGGCGGACTCTCCTGCTGCCATCCCGGCATGTACGGAATCTTTCCGCTGATCGAGGCGGTGCGTCAGCTCCGCGGCGAGGCCGGCGAGCGGCAGATCGCCGAGACCGAGCTGGCGCTGGTCCATGGCAATGGCGGGCAGCTCTCATCCCAGGTGACGGCGATCTTGGGCACCGCGGCGACGCTCTAGGAGACGGTGAATGGCGAGGATGGTCGACGGCAAGGTCGTGGTGGTGACGGGTTCGGGTGGCGGCATCGGCAAGGGTATCGCACTCTTGATGGCGGCGCATGGCGCCAAGGTCGTGGTCAACGACATCGGCGCCGCCCTCGACGGCTCCGGCCATGACGACGGGCCGGCAGCGGCGACCGTGCGCGAGATCAAGGCAGCGGGCGGCGAAGCGGTTGCTAATACCGACTCCGTTGCTGATCCAAAAGGCGCCGAGCGCCTGATCCGGACGGGACTCGACGCCTTCGGCCGCATCGATGCAGTCGTCAACAACGCCGGCATCCTTCGTGATCGCATCTTCCACCGGATGAGCCTGGACGAGTGGCGGGCAGTGATCGACGTGCACCTGAACGGCTCGTTCCATGTCTCTAAGGCGGCAGCCAACCATTTCAAGGAGCAGGGCTCGGGCGCCTTCGTGCATTTCACCTCGACCTCCGGCCTCGTCGGCAATCTCGGCCAGGCGAATTACTCGGCGGCCAAGATGGGAATCGTCGGCCTCTCCAAGTCGATCGCCCTCGACATGGCGAAGTTCGGCGTGCGCTCGAACGCGATCGCGCCCTTCGCCTGGTCCCGGATGATCGGCTCGATCCCCATCACCGACGAGGTGCAGAAGGCCAGGGTCGCCAAGCTGCAGTCGATGACGCCCGACAAGATCGCGCCGCTGGTGGTCTATCTCTGCGCCGATGCGGCGAAGGAAGTGACGGGCCAGATCTTCTCGGTCCGCAACAACGAGATCTTCCTGATGAGCCAGCCGCGCCCGTTGCGCTCGGTCCAGGCCGGCGGCGGCTGGACGCCGGAATCGATCGCCGAGCATGCGATGCCCGCACTCAAGGCTTCGTTCTATGATCTCGACGTGTCCGCCGACGTCTTCTCCTGGGACCCGGTCTGATGCCGGTCGATCCCGGACATCTCCTCTCCTACCGGATACCGGAGATCGTCCAGGATCTGAGCGTCCGCGACACCATTCTCTATGCGTTGTCGGTCGGCCTCGGCGCAGACCCCATGGATTTGGAACAGCTGCGCTTCGTCTATGAGGACGGGCTCCAGGCGCTGCCGACGATGGCGGTGGTCCTGGGCTATGCCGGGTTCTGGCTCGGGCGATCCGACACCGGCGTCGACAGCGTGAAGGTCGTACATGGCGAGCAGGGGCTCCGCATCCACAAGCCCCTGCCCGTCGAGGGGCGGCTGATCGGCCGGACGCGGGTGACCGGGCTGGTCGACAAGGGACCGGACAAGGGCGCGCTGCTCTATTCCGAACGCCGGGTGACCGATGCTGCGGGCGATCTGGTCGCGACGCTCGAACAGACCACCTTTCTCCGTGGTGACGGCGGATGCGGCGGTACGACCGGGCCGGCGAAGTCGCCGCACCCGATGCCTGATCGCGCCCCGGATCTGGCGGTCGACCTGCCGACGCTGCCGTCCCAGGCGCTGATCTACCGACTGAACGGCGACCGCAATCCGCTGCATGCGAGCCCGGCGGTGGCGGCGAAGGCCGGGTTCCCGAGGCCGATCCTGCACGGGCTCGGCACCTTCGGCTTCGTCGGGCATGCGCTATTGAAAGGGCTCTGCGGCTATCGGCCGGAGCGGCTGAAGGCGATGGACGGCCGCTTCTCCGCCCCGGTCTATCCGGGTGAGACTATCCGGACCGAGATCTGGTGCGAGGCTGGTGGCGTCGTCGCTTTCCGCGCCCGCGTCGTCGAGCGCGGCCAGTTCGTTCTCACCCATGGCCGGGCGGAGATCGCGTGAGCGACGCCAAGGCGCACTCGAAGGACTCACTGCCTTCGGCCGTATTGTCGACCTGTTTTCTCTTTGCCCTGGTCAGCCGCGGCATTGGCGAGACCTTCGCGGTCTTTCTTCTGCCGCTGCAGCAGGCCTTCGGCTGGGATCGCGCCCAGGTCACTGGCATCTATGCCGTGACCGCGCTCGCAGTCGCCAGCGTCGGCCCGCTCGCGGGGTATTTCTCAGGATTCCTCGGCACGCGCCGGCTCTACGCGGTCGGCGGGCTCCTGCTGCTGATGGCCTATGTGGGCGCCGTCCATGCGACCGAGCTCTGGCACTTCTATGTCACGCTCGGCTTCTGTGTCGGTGCCGCGTCCGCCTTCGTCAACGTCGCGCAGACGCCCCTGATCGCGATCTGGTTCTCGGGCCGGGTCGGCACGGTGTTCGGCATCATCGGTGGAGCGGCAGGCATCGGTGCGCTCCTGTTCGCGCCGATGGCGCAGATCGTCATCGATGCGCATGGCTACCGCACCGCCTATTGGGCGCTCGCCGCCGTCGTGCTCCTGCTCGTCGTGCCGCTTGCGCTGCTGCCCTGGCGACGCATCTCGGCCGGACGCGACGGGCAGGGGCCAGAGCCGGCGGCGAGCGACTGGACCCTCAGGCGCGCCGCTTCAGAGCCGATCCTCTGGGCGATGTTCGCCGTCTATTTCCTGACCTCGACCGCGATCTTCGTGATTCAGCCGCAGATGGTGGCCTATCTGGTCGAGGTCGGTTTCACGCCGCTCACCGCGGCGACCGCCATCGGCTTCGCCGGTCTATCGGCCTCGGTCGGCATGGTGCTGTTCGGCGGGATTGCCGACCGCGTCGGCCGGCGCTGGGCGCTGACCTTGAGCTATTCCTCGACCGCGCTCGGACTCGGCGTGCTGGCGCTGATGGCGATTTGGCCGAGTCCCTGGCTGTTGGTCGCCTATGTGCTGACGTTCGGGCTGTCGCTTGGATCCCGCGGCCCGCTGATCGCCTCGCTGGCGGGACGCATCTATGCCGGCGCGGTTCTTGGCCGTGTGCTCGGCTTCCTGCTGATCGGCATGGGCACGGGAACGGCGTTCGGGTCGTGGATCGGCGGCGAGCTTCACGACCATGTCGGCGGATACCAGGCGAATTTCATCGTCGCCTGGACGGCGATCGCACTCGCGCTGGCGCCGTGGTGGCTGTCGAAGGAACTACGCCGGCTTTGAGCCGCCCTTAAGCGCCGCCACCTCGGCTTCGAGCCGGGCGACCCGCTCGGTCAGGGACTCCTGCTCGGCCCGGGCCTTCGCCGCCATCTCCTTGACCGCCTCGTAGTCGTCGCGGGTCACCAGGTTCATGTCGACGAGCAGGCGCTCGAGCTGCGCCTTGACGCGGGCCTCGACCTCCTGGCGCACGGCGGTGGCGGCGCCGACGGCGTTGGTGGCCAGCTTGGCGAGGTCGTCGAGGATGCGGTTGTCGGTCTGCATGGGAGTCTCCTCAGGCGCCACTATGACGGCCCTCCATTGTCGGTCGCAAGCCTGTCGCCTATAAAGCCGCGCATGTTCCTGGTCACCGGCGGCGCCGGCTTCATCGGCTCGAACCTCGTGGCGGCCCTGGAAGCCCGGGGAGCGGAGGTTGCCGTCTGCGACCGGCTCGGCCATGGCGACAAGTGGCGCAACCTGGGCAAACGCGAGCTCGCCGACTTGGTTCCGCCCGAACGCCTGATGGATTGGCTCAAGGGCCGGAGGCTGGAGGGGATCTACCACCTGGGCGCGATCTCGACCACGACCGAGACCGACGCCGACCTGATCCTCTCCCAGAATTTCTCGGTCTCGCTCGACCTCTGGAACTGGTGCACGGACGCCCGCGTGCCCCTGGTCTATGCCTCCTCCGCCGCCACATACGGCGACGGCGTCGCCGGCTTCGACGACGACGAGCGTCCCGAGGCGCTGGCAAAGCTCCAACCGATGAACGCCTATGGCTGGTCGAAGCACCTGTTCGACCGCCGTGCCCTCCGGCTGGCCGCCTCCGGGCGGAAGCCGCCGCGCTGGGCCGGGCTCAAGTTCTTCAACGTCTATGGTCCCAACGAGTATCACAAAGGCGAGCAGCTCTCGGTCGCCTGGCAGATCCATCAGCGGGTGACGGCGAACGAGCCGGCGCGACTGTTCAAGTCGTATGATGCCCGCTATGCCGATGGCGGCCAGCTCCGTGACTTCGTCTGGGTCGGCGACTGCGTCGAGGTGGCGCTCTGGCTCGCCGGCAACGCCGACGGCCTCTTCAACGTCGGCACCGGCGAGGCCCGCAGCTTCGATGATCTTGCTAAAGCTGTCTTCCGCGCCTCCAATCGCGATCCGAACATCGTCTATGTCGACATGCCCGAGGCGATGCGGGACCGCTACCAGTACTTCACCCGGTCGAACCCGGAGAAGCTCAGGCGCGCCGGCTACACGCGCCCCTTCACCTCGCTCGAGGAGGGCGTCGAACGTTATGTCCGCGACTACCTCCTGAAGCCGGACCCGTATCTCTGATGCTGACCATCGCCTTCCCCTCGATCGATCCGGTCGCCGTCTCGCTCGGCCCCCTGGTGATCCGCTGGTATGCGCTCGCCTATATCGCGGGGCTGCTGCTGGGCTGGCGCTATTGCCGCTACCTGGCCGCGCGTGGCGGGCCGGTGTCGCCCGATGCCTTCGACGATTTCCTCACCTGGGCGACGCTCGGCGTCGTCCTCGGCGGGCGGCTCGGCTATGTGATGTTCTACCAGCCGGGCTATCACCTCGCGAACCCGCTGGAGATCCTCAAGGTCTGGCAGGGTGGCATGTCCTATCACGGCGGCATGCTGGGCGTGCTCGCCGCCATCTTCCTCTATGCCCGCAAGCACAAGATCCCCGGCCTCGCGCTCGGCGACCTGGTGGCGGCGGCGACCCCGATCGGCCTCTTCTTCGGCCGCCTCGCCAACTTCATCAACGGCGAGCTCTGGGGCCGCACGACCGATGCCTCCTGGGCGATGGTGTTCCCGAACGGCGGGCCGGAGCCGCGGCATCCGAGCCAGCTCTACGAAGCCGTGCTCGAAGGGCTTGTCCTCTTCGCGCTTCTGGCCTGGGCGTCGCACAGGCCGGCGCTGCGCAACCGCCACGGATTGATCGGCGGGCTCTTCCTCGCCGGCTATGGCATCGCCCGCATCATCAGCGAGGTCTTCCGCGAGCCCGACTCTTTCCTGGGCTTCTTCGCCTTCGGCACCACCATGGGGCAGTGGCTGTCGCTGCCGATGGTGGTCGCGGGCCTCGTTCTGATCCTTAGGGCTCGGCGGGCGTGAGCCTGGCGGAGCGGCTGCGGCGTCGCATTCGCGCCTTCGGGCCGATCACGCTGGCCGACTACATGGCGGCGGCGCTCACCGACTCCGAAGAAGGCTACTACCGCCGCAAGGACCCGCTCGGCGCCGCCGGCGACTTCGTCACCGCGCCCGAGGTCTCGCAGATGTTCGGCGAGCTGATCGGTGCCTGGGCCGCGGTCGCCTGGGAGCAGATGGGCCGGCCCGATCCGGTACGCCTGGTCGAGCTCGGCCCCGGCCGCGGCACGCTGATGGCGGACGCGCTGCGGGCGACGTCGCGCGTATCCGGATTTCACCAGGCGCTGCGCCTGCACCTCGTCGAGGTCGGCGAGCAGCTGATGGAGCGCCAACGCGTGGCTCTCTCGCAATGGCAGCCGACCTGGCATGCCGAGCTCGCCGACGTGCCTGCCGGGCCGTCGATCGTGCTGGCGAACGAGTTTCTCGACACGCTCCCGATCCGCCAGCTGGTGCGAGGCGGGAAGGGTTGGGAAGAGCGCCTGGTCGGGCTCAACGGCGACGACCTCGCCTACGTGTTCGGGCCGACCGCGCTCACTCCGCTGCTGCCGCCGAGCCTGGAAGATTCGCTTCCCGGCACCACGGTCGAGATCTCCCCGGCACGGATCGCCGTGGTCGATCTCCTCGCCCGGCGCCTGCTGGGTCACGGCGGCGTTGCCCTGCTGATCGACTACGGCCCGCCGGAGAGCCGGGCGGGCGGCACCTTCCAGGCGATTCGATCGCACAAGTCGTGGCCGCCCCTGGTCGAGCCCGGGACCGCCGACATCACCTCGCATGTCGATTTCGGCGAGATCGCGCGCGCGGCACGCCTGGCCGGTGCCGCCGTCCACGGTCCCGTCGGTCAGGGCGAGTTTCTCGAACGTCTCGGCATCCGGCCGCGGGCGGAGCGTCTGTCGGAACGCGACGCCGGCGTCGCCGCCGCACTCGGTCGCTTGATCGACCTCGATGAAATGGGCACCTTGTTCCAGGCGATCGTGATCGCCCACCCCGACCTCCCGACACCTGCCGGCTTCGAGACCTGACATGTCCACGCCTCATCTCGTCGCCGCGACGCTCGGCCACCGCGAAATCGCGCATGGATTCTTCGGCCGCCAGGGCGGCGTCAGCGAGGGGCCGTTCGATTCCCTGAACTGCGCGCTCACCACGGGCGACCGCCCCGAGGACATCGCCGAGAATCGTCGCCGAGCTGCCGCGACGTTGGGCATAGACCCAAGCAATCTGGTCAGTACCTATCAGATCCACTCGGCCGACGTGGTCGAGGTCGATGCGCCCTGGCCGCTCGATGCGCGGCCGAAGGCCGATGCGATCGTGACGCGTCGACCAGGAATCATGCTCGGCATCCTGACCGCCGACTGTGCGCCGGTGCTCTTTGCCGATGCCGAGGCAGGCGTGATCGGTGCCGCGCATGCCGGCTGGCGCGGGGCCAAGCTCGGCATCGCCGACGCGACGGTCGCCGCAATGCGGAAGCTCGGTGCCGATCCTGCTCGGATCGAGGCGGTGATCGGTCCCTGCATCGCCCAGGCGAGTTACGAGGTCGGCCCCGAGTTCCCCGGCCCCTTCCTCGCCGAGGATCCTGGCAATGCGCGCTTCTTCCGTCCCGGCGCGCGCGAGGATCGGCACATGTTCGATCTCGGAGGCTATGTCGCACACCGCCTGGCTCGGCTCGGGCTCAGATCGGTCGAGCGTCTCGAGCGCGATACCTGCGCCGAGGCTGACCGCTTCTTCAGCTATCGGCGGACCTGCCTCGCCGGCGAGAAGAAGTTCGGCTGCGAGCTCTCCGCCATCGCGATCCGGGGCTGAAGCAATGGCGCTGCACTTCACCCGCGAGGAGCTGGCGGAGCGCCGGGCACGCACGATCAAGGCGATGCAGGCGGCCGGCCTCGACGGCCTGTTGATCTTCCGTCAGGAGAGCATGTTCTACCTGACCGGCTACGACACATTCGGCTTCGTCTTCTTCCAGTGCCTCTATCTCGGCGCCGACGGCCGCATGATGCTGCTGACGCGCTCAGCCGATCTCAGGCAGGCGCAGCAGACCTCGGTGATCGAGGACATCCGCATCTGGGTCGACCGCGACGGCGCCTCGCCGGCGACTGAGCTGAAGGCGATCCTGGAAGAGTTCGGCTGCCGCGGGAAGACGCTGGGCATCGAGTGGGAGGCCTATGGGTTGACTGCCCGCAACGGCCGCCGGCTCACGGCCGCGCTCGACGGCTTCTGTCGCCACGAGGATGCGTCGGAGCTGGTGAGCCGGTTGCGTCTCATCAAGAGTCCGGCCGAGATCGCCTATGTGCGGAAGGCGGCTGAGCTGGCGGATGACGCGCTCGACGCTGGCATGGCGACGATCCATCCCGGGGTCGGCGAGGGCGAGATCCTGGCGGCGATGCAGGGTGCCGTGTTCAAGGGCGGCGGCGACTACTCCGGCAATCCGTTCATCATCGGCTCAGGGCCTGGCGCCTTGCTCTGCCGCTACTTCACGGGCCGCCGTACGCTCGATCCGGAGGATCAGCTCACGCTCGAATTCGCCGGCGCCTACCGGCTCTATCATTCCTGCCTGATGCGCACCGTGCGCATCGGCCGGCCGATCCCGCGCCAGATGGAAATGCACGCCGCCTGCAAGGAGGCATTGCTCGCCTGCGAGGAGGCACTCAAGCCCGGCGAACCGATCGGCAAGGTGTTCGACGCCCATGCCCGGGTCTTCGATCGCCTGGGCTTGAGCGAGCATCGCCTGAACGCCTGCGGCTACAGCCTCGGCGCGCTGTTCCAGCCGAACTGGATGGACTGGCCGATGCTCTACACCGGCAATCCGGTGATCGCCGAGCCCGGCATGGTCTTCTTCATCCACATGATCCTGATGGACTCGAAGAGCGGCGTCGCGATGACGCTGGGGCGCACCAGCCTGGTCGGCCCGCGCGGGGCGGAGCCGCTCTCCCGCGCGAGCCTGGATCCGCTGATCGTCGCTTAGGCGGCGTTCTCGTTCGCGTATTTTGCGATGTCGGCGTGGGTCGCGAACCACACGCCCTTCTTCGTCTTCATGTGCTGGATCAGCTCGTCCAGCAGCGTGAGCCGCGAGCGGTGGCCGATGATGTGCGGGTGCATGGTCAGGATGTACATCCCGCCTTCCTCGTAGGCGACGTCGAACTCCTTGGTGAAGATCTCCAGCACCGCCGAGGGCGGCGTGTAGGGGCGGAGGCCGGTGAAGCGGTGCATGTTGAAATAGACGGCGTCGTCGCGGATCCACTCCGGCGGCAGCTCGACCACGCCGGTGGGCCTGCCGTCCTCGTTCAGTTCATAGGCGTCGTCGTCGGCCATCAGGGATGAGTCGTAGTAGAGGCCCATCTCGCGGATGATCGCGAGCGTGTTCGGGCTGAAGTCCCAGGACGGCGTGCGGATGCCGACGGGACGGACGCCGGTGACCTTCTCCAGCGTATCGGCCGAGCGCAGCATCAGGTCGCGCTCGATCTCGCCCGGCAGGATCGAGTTCAGCTCGTGGATCCAGCCATGGATGCCGACCTCGTGGCCGCCGTCGACCGCGCGCTTCTGCTCGTCGGGATAGAGCAGCGCCACCACCGCCGGCGTGAAGAACGAGGCCGGGACCGAGTGCTTCTCCAGCAGCTTCATGATGCGGGGGATACCGGCGCGGGCACCGTAGTGGCCCATGGACATGCGGCCCAGCGACTTGCCGCCGTCGCGGAGCTCACCCGATTCATGATCGGAATCGAAGGAGATGCCGACGGCGACCCGGGCGCCGCCCTTCCAGGTCTTCGGCCTCAGCGCCCGTCCCGGCCGGATCTTGCCGGCGACGGCGCGCCACTTCGCCTCCGACCACTGCCAAGGCTGCTGGTCGTCATTGTCGGCGGTCTTGGCGACGACAGGCTTGGGGGCGGCGGTCATGGCGGTTTCTCCAGGCTGAGGGCGATCAAAGTCTACCCGCGGCCGGCGACCGGGGCTATGACTGTGCGGGCCGGAAACGAGGAGCCGATGGACGACTGGACCGAAGGTTATATCGCCGATGTCGACTATCCCCAGGGCTACTACCGCGAGCTGACGCCGCCCTTCCTCGCCTTCGCGCTGCTGGCCAAGGGGATCCGTCCGCCGAACCCGTCCGGAAAGCTGCGTTACTGCGAACTCGGTGCCGGGCACGGCTTCACCTGCAATGTCGTCGCGGCCACCCACCCCGACGCGGAGGTGTGGGCTACCGACTTCAATCCGAGCTTCGCCGCCACAGCCCGGCGGCTCGCCGATTCCGCCAGCACGCCGAACCTCAAGGTATTTGATTCCTCATTCGAGGAGTTCGCCGCGCTCGACCTGCCGTCCTTCGATGTGATCGTGCTGCACGGCATCTATTCCTGGGTGATGGCCGAGCATCGGAAGTCGATCGTCGACTTCATCCGCGACCGCCTTGCCTTCGGCGGCGTCGTCTATGTCAGCTACAACTGCCTGCCGGGCTGGGCCCCGATCCTGCCGCTCCGCCGGCTCCTGAACGAGATGGCGCAGCGGGCCACCGGCACCACCGACGAGCGCATCGAGAAGGCGCTGGTCGAGGTTGAGGGGCTGGTCGCGCTCGGTGCCAGCTATTTCGATGCCAATGCCTCCGCTCGTGCCCAGCTCGACACCATCCGGCAGATGCCGCGCGAGTACGTGGCCCATGAATACTTCAACCGGATCTGGACGCCGCTCTACCACCTGGATGTCTCGCGCCAGATGCACCAGGCGAAGCTCACCTTTGCCGCGTCCGCCGATCTGGCTCACCACGTCGATCGGCTTTGCCTCGCCGAGGAGCAGCAGAAGAGGATCGCCGGAATCGACGATCCCGCGTTCCGCGAGACGGTGCGCGACGTCTTCCTGAACCAGCAAGTCCGGAAGGACATCTACGTACGCGGGCCCGAGCGCCTGCCGGCGTCCGAGAGGCGCGAGCTGTTGCGCGCCACCCGCTTCGCGCTGGTTGTACCGCGAAACCTGATCGAGGCGGCGGCCGAGTATCCGCAAGGCCGCTACTCGCTCGACAGCGGACCCGCTGCCGAAGTGCTGGACGCGCTGGCCCAGGGGCCGCGGACGCTCGCCGAGATGGTCTCCGCCACCGACGCGGCGGATTTCGAGAGGAAGGTCGAGGCGCTCGTGATTCTCGTCGGCACCGGCCGGGTCGAAGTGGCGCTTCCTGCCACCGGCGAACGGGATCGAGCCGAGCGCGCGAGGCGGCTCAATCGTGCCATCCTCGAGCGGGCCCGTCATGGCGACGAGTTGCAGTTCCTGGTCTCCCCGGTGCTCGGCGGGGCCGTCAGGGTCGACCGCCTGCACCGCCTGTTCCTGCTCGGCGAGGCGCAAGGGCACAAGGACACCGCATCATTCGCCTATGCGATCCTGGTGGAAGAGGCAGCCGCCAAGAAGGCCCAGGGCAAGGCAACGCGGCCGCCCAGCCCGCTCGGAGTCATGATGATCGCGCAGAAGTTCGAGCAGGAGCAGCGCCCGGTGCTGGTGCAGCACGGGATCGTGGAGCCCGTCAGCGCTTAAGCCAAGTTCCGAGGCGGCGCGCCGCCTCGGCCATCGCCTCGGTCGATCCGGCGAAGGAGATGCGCATCGTCCGCTGGCCGCGCTGCGGATCGAAGTCGATGCCGGGCGTCACCGCGACGCCGGTGTCGGCCAGGAGGCGCTTGCAGAAGTCGGCGCTGTCATTGGTGACGTCGCCGACGTCGACGTAGAGATAGAAGGCACCGTCGGGCGGTGCGAAGCGATCGAGGCCGGCCTTCGGCAACGCGTCGAGCAGGACGGCGCGGTTGGCGGCGTAGCGCCGGACATTGGCTTCCAGCTCGTCCTTGCAGGCGAAGACCTCGACCGCCGCGACCTGCGAGATCGCCGGTGGCGAGATGAACAGGTTCTGCGCCAGGCACTCGACCGGACGGATCAGCTCCTCCGGCAGCACCATCCAGCCGAGCCGCCAGCCGGTCATCGAGAAATACTTCGAAAAGCTGTTGATGATGATGGCGCGGTCGGTGAGCGCCAGCGCCGTGGTCGCCGGCTCGGCATAGGTGATGCCGTGATAGATCTCGTCGGAGACCAGCCGGATGTCGCGGCGGCCGCAATGCTCGGCCAGCCGGCGGAGATCGGCCGCCGACAGCATCGTTCCCGTCGGGTTGGCCGGGCTCGCCACGATCAGCCCGTCGAGATGCCCCGACTTGTCGAGAAGCGCCGGAGTCGGCTGGAAGCGGGTGGCCGGCCCGACTTCGACCTCGACGACCTCGATCCCGAGCGCTGAGAGGATGTTGCGATAGGCGGGGTAGCCCGGCGCGGTGACGGCGACGCGGGCGCCGGCGTCGAAGGCGGCCAGGAACGAAAGGATGAAGGCGCCGGAGGAGCCGGTGGTGACGACGATCCGGCGCGGATCGACGGGAATGCCGTAGCGGTCGCGGTAATGCGCAGCGATCGCATCTCTGAGAGGCGGGATGCCCAGCGCATCCGTGTATCCGAGGACGTCGCGGCCCAGCGCCGCCTTGGCCGCTTCGATCACCCGCGCCGGTGCGCCGGTCGAGGGTTGCCCGACCTCGAGATGAAGGACGTCGGCGCCCGTCGCGGCCCGCTCGTTCGCGGCGCGAAGCACGTCCATGACGATGAAGGGCGGGATGCTTGCCCGCCGGGCGACTCGCTCTGTCATCGGCTAGCGCGGGCGGGTACCACCGGTCCCGCCGCCGGCTGGGGCGGCGGCGCCACCGGCACCACCGCCGAAGGCGAGGCCGGCGCCCCGCGGATCGGTCACCGAGCGGCAGGTGGCCCGGCCGCGGATCAACTCGTCGGGGCAGGAGACGGCATTGACGAATCCCAAGGGCGAGGTCTCGGCGGATTTGAGGCCGCCGCGGGAGAGCGAGTCCAGAGGCAGGCCGGGCTCGCTCCGTGCGAGATCGGCCGCGCCGTCATAGGCGACGCGCGGGCGAGCGACGATGGCGGAGATCTCCTGTTTCTCCGACATGGCGGCCCAGGCGACCTGGGCGAGCGCCGCCGGTGCCGCTCGCCCGGAGGCCGAGGCGGCGAGGTAGATGACGCCGTTCCCGGGCGCAGCGGCGACGACGCCGACCGCGCGCGGGCCATCGGCCGTCGGCGGCGGGGCGGCGAGGATGCCGGTGCCGGGGAGCACGCGGCCGGTGCCCCAGGGGGCGTTGAGCCCGAGCGCGCAGGCGGCTACCTGACCGTTCTTGTCGGCGGCGACGAATGACGTGGCGCCGGCACGCGGCGGCGCGATGGGTCCGAGCGTCTTGGCGGGCCGCTCGTGGGTTCCCGCTCTCGCGCGTGCCGTCAGGGCGGCGATCTCTCCGCTCGGTGGCACGATGTCGGCGCGGCCCTGCGACAGCGCCTCGGCCAGATGGCCTTCCGCCGCCGCGCCGGCCTCGGCCCAGAAGCGAGGCTGGTCGGCAGCGCCGGGACTGCCCTCGACGCCCTGCGCCAGGAGCCGGCCGAAGAGCGCCGCCGTAGGCGGGCTCTCGCCGACGATGACGAATTGCTGCTGGCTGCTGATGCGGATGACGGGCGGGGCGGTGGCTTGCGGCAGATAGCCGCGAAGCGCCTCGATCGGCAGGGTCCCCTGCGATGCTTCGGCGATCATGCGCGGCATTGTGCCGAGATAGAGCTCGCCGGCGCCTCTCTGGCGCAGTTGGCCCAGGATCGTGGCGAGGTCGAGCTGAACCAGCAGGTCTCCCTCGCGAATCAGGGTGCCGCTGGGGGCGAAGATCCGGGCCGTCGCCGAATCGCGCGAGAGCTCGGCTGGTGCCAGGGCGAGATCGTGGGCGAGGGCGCGGCTGACCGGGGTGCCGAAGCGGGCGGCGGTCTCGGCAGGCCCCAGCAGCTGCGACCAGGCGATGCGTCCGTAGCGGGCATGGACGAGCGCCAGGCCCCGGACCAGCGCCGGAACGGCGATCCTGCTCCCTCCGGCGGTCGTCGCCGGGAAGTCGAAGAGCGTCGGGGTCACGGTGCGGCCGTCGAAGGTGACGCAGGCACCGCCGCCGCCGAGGCCGGCGGAGGAGGGAAGGGTGACCGCGAGCGTGAAGCCCATGGCGACCGCGGCGTCGACGGCCGAGCCTCCCGCGATCAGGACGTCCCGGCCGGCGATCGCGGCCCGGGGTTCATCGGCGGAGACTCCCCCGAAGAACCCCTCGACCGGCTCGATGACGCCGGGTTGATTGGAGCCCCCGCAGCCGGCGACAATGGCCACGAGCAGCGCCGCGGCACATTTCTGCCATGATCGGCGGGGAGAATCGGCCGGTGATGAGGAATCGAGCAAGGTGATGGATGTTCTCAGGCGGCGTACGGCCGCGCTCGCGCTGGTTGTGGCCGCCGTTTTCGCGTACTCGCTTCCGGCGGCAGCGCAGCGGATCTCCTTGATCCGAGACGCCGAGACGGAAAATACCATCCGCGCGTACGCGACGCCAATATTCCAGGCGGCCGGGATCGGCGGCGACGACGTGCACATCTACATTGTACGCGACGGCCAGATAAACGCCTTCGTCGCCGGCGGGCAGAATTTGTTCATGAACACCGGCCTGCTCTTCCGTTCGGAGTCGGCGAGCCAGGTCATCGGCGTGATCGCTCATGAAAGCGGCCACATCAGCGGAGGCCATCTGTCGCGCCTGCAGGACGAGCTGAAGGGGGCGACCGCGATCCAGATCCTGTCGATGGTGCTGGGCGCGGCCGCGGCGGTGGCCGGCCGGGGCGATGCCGGCATGGCGATCATGGGGACCGGCGCCAGCGTCGCCACTGCCAACGTGCTCAGCTTCAGCCGTGCCCAGGAGTCGGCTGCCGACCAGGCCGGTCTCACCTTTCTTGAGCGGTCGGGTTTCAGCGCCAAGGGGCTGCTCGAGTTCTTCGAGATCCTGTCCGGCCAGGAGATGCTTTCGCAGGCACGCCAATCGCCCTACATGCGGACCCATCCTCTGACCCGCGAACGGATCGATTCGGTTCGGGCATCGATCCAGACCTCCCGTTACGCCAACGCCGTGCCCCCGGCCGAATTCGACCGCATGCACAAGCGCATCAAGGCCAAGCTGTTCGGCTTCATCGAGCAGCCGGCGCGGACGATGCAGACCTACAAGGAATCTGATAAGTCCGAGGCCGCCCGCTACGCACGCGCCGTCGCCTACTACCGCATCCCCGACATGACGCGCGCCCTGCCGCTGATCGACGGCCTGATTGCCGAATTCCCCCAGGATCCCTACTACTGGGAAATGAAGGGGCAGATGCTGTTCGAGAACGGCCGGGTGCCGGATGCGGTCACGACCTTCGCCGAGGCGGTCCGCCTCTTGCCGACGGCGCCCTTGATCCGAGTTTCCCTGGCACAGGCCCAGCTCGAGCTCGACCGGCCGGCGGAGACCCGCTCGGCGCTCGCCAACCTCAACGCGGCGGTGCAGAAGGACCGGGACCACGGCCTCGCCTGGCGGTTGCTGGCAATCGCCCATGGCCGCGAAGGACGGGTCGGAGAGGCCGCTCTGTCGCTGGCCGAGCAGGCCATGGTCGACAACCGCTTGCCCGATGCCACCCAGCAGGCCATCCGTGCGCAGCGCCTGCTTCCGGAGGGATCGCCGGGCTGGCTCCGCGCCCAGGACATCAAGATCCAGGCGGACAGCAAAAAGCGCAAATAGAGGCCCGCCGTTTCACTCGAACGTGCGTGGACTTCCGGGCGGGCCGTCGTCATATTGCGGCACATTCTCCTCGAAAGGCCGAGCATGCGTCGGGTCGTCATCGCCGTTCTACTCGTGCTGGCAGCGAGCCTACCTGCGGCCTCCCAGGGCTTCGCCCCGGACCAGAAGAAGGCGATCGAGGAGATCGTCCGCGCCTACATCCTGAAGAACCCGGAGATCATCCGCGAGGCGGTCGAGGCGCTGCAGGCGAAGGAGCAGCAATCGGCCGACGAGCGCCGGGCCGAGTCGATGGCGAAGCTCAAGGACGAGCTGATCTCCGATCCGTCCTCGCCCGTATTGGGCAATCCACAGGGCGACGTGACCGTGGTGGAGTTCTTCGACTACCGCTGCCCCTACTGCAAGCGGACCGCGCCGGTGGTCGATCAGCTGGTCAAGGACGACGGCCAGATCCGCCGGGTGATGAAGGAGTTTCCGATTCTGGGACCTGAGTCGGTCTTCGCCTCGCGTGCCGTCCTCGCCGCCCATGCCCAGGGCAAGTACGAGGCGCTGCATCGCCTCCTGATCGGGTCCAAGGGCGCGCTCGACCAGGACACGGTATTGAAGCTCGCCAAGGAAGCAGGGGCGGACATGCCCAGGCTGAAGCGGGACATGGCCTCTCCCCAGATCGACGAAGCGCTGAAGCGCAACCGCGATCTCGCGGGCGCCCTGGAGATCACCGGCACGCCTGCCTTCATCATCGGCCGCGAGTTCGTGCCCGGCGCGGCCGACCTCGAGGCCTTCAAGGCCGTCGTCGCCCGCGCCCGCAAGGGCTGACCCGCGCTTAAGGCTCCGCGTCCGGCTGCTTCGACGGCTGCGCCCGATCGAAGGCGGCCTCCCTCATGCAGGCGTCGTAGATCCTCGCGATCGTCGGGTAGGGGCCGAGATCGAGGCTATAGCGCTTCGAGTTGAACACCTGCGGCACCAGGCAGATATCGGCGAGGCCCGGAGCGTCGCCGTGGCAGAAGCGGCCCGTGGCCCTGTCCTTCGCCAGCGTCGCCTCGAGCCCGGTGAATCCCAGCGCGATCCAGTGATTGAACCAGCGTCCGACCGCCGCGTCGTCGGCCTTCAGCTCGCGCTGGAGGTATTGAAGGACCCGCAGATTGTCGATCGGGTGGATGTCGCAGGCGACGATCTGCGCTAGCGCCCGTGCCCGCGCGCGGTCCGCAGGTGACTTCGGCAGAAGCGGCGGCGCGGGATGAGTCTCGTCCAGATACTCGATGATCGCGAGCGACTGGGTGAGGGCGTGAGGCCCATCCTCAAGGGTCGGGACCAGTGCCTGGGGATTGAGGCCGAGGTATTCGGCGCTGGTCTGGTCCCCCTTCCGCAGATGGACGAAGGCATTCTCGTAGGCGAGCCCTTTCAGGTTGAGGGCGATGCGCACGCGGAAGGCGGCGGAGGAGCGGAAATAGCCGTGGAGCTTCATCGCCTGTTCCCGATGGGTCGGTGGGCCGCCAGTCTACGACGCCGGATCGGCGCGGACGACCGTCTGCTCGATCGCGCCGAAGACCGAGTGGCCGCCGGCGTCCTGCATCTCGAGGCGGATGGTGTCGCCGAACCGCATGAACGGAGTCTTCGGCTTGCCTTCGTCGATGGTCTCGATCATCCGGACCTCGGCGATGCAGGTCCAGCCCTTGGATCGGTCGCGGTTGGAGATGGTGCCCGAGCCGATCAGGGTGCCGGCGGCAAGCGGGCGGGTCCGCGCCGCATGCGCGATCAACGCCGGGAAGTCGAACTGCATGTCTGCGCCGGCGTCGGGACAGCCGACCTGCCGGCCGTTGAGGGTGGCAATCAGGGGCAGGTGCAGCTTGCCGCCGTCCCAGGCGGAGCCCAGTTCGGCCGGATCGACCGCGACCGGCCCGAAGGCCGTCGGCGGCTTCCCGTGGAAAAAGCCGAAGCCCTTCGCCAGCTCGTTCGGAATCAGATTCCGGAGGCTCACGTCGTTGACCAGGAGGACGAGCTTGATGTGGCTTCGCGCCGCCTCGGCCGTCACGCCCATCGGCACGTCGTCGACCGCGACCGCCACCTCGCCCTCGAAGTCGATGCCCCAGTCCTCGGTCGCGGCCGGGATCGGGTCGGTCGGCGCGAGGAATCGGTCGGAGCCGCCCTGGTACATCAGCGGGTCGTGGAGGAAGGAGGGCGGCATCTCCGCGCCTCGCGCCTTCCGCACCAGCTCGACGTGGTTGAGATACGACGAGCCGTCGGCCCACTGATAGGCGCGCGGAAAGGGCGAGGCGAGATCCTTAGCGTCGAGCGCGAAGGCGTCGGGCGCGCGGCCTTCGCCGAGAAGGCGGTAGATCGAGCGGAGCTCCGGCGCGGCGCGGTCCCAGTCCTCGATCGCTGCCTGCAGGGTCGGTGCGATCTTCGGCACGCGGACGGCGCGGGAGAGGTCGCGGGAAACGACGACCAGCGTGCCGTCGCGGCCACCCTGCTTCAGCGAACCCAGCTTCATCGGATGCCTCTCCTCACTCGGCCGCGTCCGGCTTCTTCTTCCAGGAGTCGACGTAGCCCGTCCACTCGACTCCCTCCGGCATGAGGCCGATGTCGAGGGCATCGCGGGCATCGACCATCACCGCCACCTCGTCCAGCATCTGCCCGCCCGCCGACTTGGCGGCAAGAGCGAAGGCCTTCGGATGGGGCCCGTGCGGGAAGCCGCAGGGATGCAGCGTCACCATGCCGGGATGGATGTTGTCGCGGCTCATGAACTTGCCGCGGTGATAGAAGATCATCTCATCGAAGTCGTCGTTGTTGTGGAAAAACGGCAGTTTCAGCGCGCCAGGGTCGCTCTCCGCCGGCCTCGGCGCGAAGGTGCAGACGACGAAGCGGGACGCCAGGAAGGTCGTGTGCGCCGAAGGCGGCAGATGGTAGCGGTGGCTCATCACCGGCCTGATGTCGCGCCAGTTGAGGCGGACCGGTGTCAGCGTGCCCTGCCAGCCGACGGCGTCCAACGGGTTGTAGGGATAGGTGATGGTCGAGAACAGGCCGCGGCGCTTCACCGTCACCCGCCACGCGTCTTCCGTCTGCTGCGCCTTGAACGCCTCGTCCATCGCCGGCACGTCGAGCACGCCCGGATCGAAGACGGCGTGGGCGCCCAGCGGACCACGGTCCGGCAGCCGATAGCCGTCGTTGGTGGCCTCGATCAGCAGCGCGGTCATCGCCGATGTCGGCGTGATCCGCCACTGCGTTCCGCGCGGCAAGATCACGTAGTCGCCGTCGCGGATCGCGAGGTGGCCGTAGTCGCAGAAGAGGTCGCCGTCGCCTTCGTGGACGAAGATCAGCTCGTCGCCGTCGCTGTTCCGCACAAGATGATCCATCGCGCCGTCGAGCCGCCAGTGGCGGATGCGGACATGCGCGTTGTGCAGCACCTCGACCGCGTCCCAGGGCGAGGCCTGGGCGGCGTTGAGTTTGGCGAGGTCGAAGGCTCGTGGCTTCAGCGGGCCGTCCCAGTCGACCCAGCCGGTCGGCGGGTGGCGGTGATACATCTGGGTCGCCGGGCCGAAGAAGCCCTCCTTGCCGATCTCGCGCTCGTAGGTTCCGGCCGGCAGGTCGGCATGGGCCTGGCGCGAGGCGACACCCTCGCGGCGGGGAAGGGAGATCCAGTCCTTCATGCCGTCAGCACTCCCCGGTTGATCTGGTCCTGCTCCATGGATTCGAACAGGGCTCGGAAATTGCCCTCTCCGAAGCCCTCGTCGCCTTTCCGCTGGATCAGCTCGAAGAAGATCGGACCGATCACGGTCTTGGTGAAGATCTGCAGCAGGATGCCGCCATTCTCGGTCGGCGCGCCGTCGATCAGGATCTTCTCGCGCTTGAGGCGGGCGACGTCCTCGCCATGGCCGGGCAGGCGCTTGTCCAGGATCTCGTAGTAGGTGTCGGGAACGTCGGACAGGAACTCGACGCCGCGTTGCTTCAGGCGCTCGACCGCGTCGTAGATGTCGCCGCAACTGAGCGCGATGTGCTGGATGCCCTCGCCGTTGTAGGCGTGGAGGTACTCCTCGATCTGCGATTTCTCGTCGGAGGATTCGTTGATCGGGATGCGGATCTTGCCGCAGGGGCTGGTCATCGCCTTGCTCTTGAGGCCGGTCAGCTTGCCTTCGATGTCGAAGTAGCGGATCTCGCGGAAGTTGAAGAGGCGCTCGTAGAATCTGGCCCATTCGTCCATGCGGCCGCGATGGACATTGTGGGTCAGGTGGTCGATGGTCATCAGCCCGACGCCCTTGGCGTCCTGGTCGGTTCCTGCGATCGGCTTGAAGTCGACGTCGTAGATCGAGCGGTCGCCGTAGCGGTCGACCAGGTAGATCAAGCTGCCGCCGATGCCGCGGATCGCCGGGATGTTCAGCTCCATCGGGCCGACCCGGGCCTCGACCGGCTTGGCGCCGAGGTCGACCGCACGCTTGAAGGCGGCGGCGGCGTCCTCGACCCGGAAGGCCAGCGCGCAGACCGAGGGGCCGTGCACGCGGGCGAAGGACTGGGCGAAGCTGTCGGGCTCGGCATTGACGATGAAATTGACGTCGCCCTGGCGCCAGAGCGTCACGTCCTTGGACCGGTGGCGAGCGACCGCGGTGAAGCCCATGGTCTTGAACAGCTGGCCCAGGGCCTGGGGGTCGGGGGCGGTGTATTCGACGAACTCGAAGCCGTCGGTGCCCATCGGGTTCAGAGTCCCCGCCTTCTGGGTCATGTGGCGCTCCTTGACGAAGGGTCGGTGGGCTGAGATATTAGTTTCGAATGAAACTAATGCCAAGCCCTGAGACGGAAACACCCGAGGTGGCCGGCAGCCTCATCCTCGAGCGCTTCGTCCCCTACAGGCTCTCCGTCCTTTCCAACACCGTCAGCCGGGCGATCGCCCGCATCTATGCGGAACGCTTCGACCTGACGATCCCGGAATGGCGGGTGATGGCCCAGCTCGGCCGCCACGGCCGGCTCTCGGCCAGCGACATCGTCGGATTGACCGCCATGGACAAGGTCCGGGTCAGTCGCGCCGTCGCCCGCCTGACGGCTTCGGGGCGCGTTGTCGCGGTCGCCGACGAGACCGATCGCCGGCGCCAGCTCCTCACTCTCGCCGCGGCCGGCCGGCGCATCTACCGCGAGATCGTCCCGCTCGCGCTCGAACGGGAAGCGCGGCTCCTGGAGGCGCTGGAGCCGGGGGAGCGCCAGATGCTCGACCGGCTGCTCGCCAAGCTCCAGGCGCAGGCGCTCAGGCTCGCGCCGGAGGCCGGAGGACGGGTCGGCGAGCCGGATTGAGCGTTGCCCGAGGAGGCGAATCCGAGCGAATCCAATCTCTTGCTCGCCCCTTGCCCCGACCCCGGCTCGGACTGATATAAAGACGTCGAGAGGTTGGGCGGTGGACGGGCTCCTCGCCAACCCGGTCAGGTCCGGAAGGAAGCAGCCGTAACGAGTTTCGGCCCGGGTCGCTGCCCAGCCTCTCACCCTAGTCTCAAGATCCAAGGCGCAGGAACCCGGCCGGAAGCATGTCCGACGCGACGCCGCCGACCTCCGCCCAGCCCTACCGCGTCCTCGCGCGCAAGTACCGGCCGTCCACCTTCGCCGAGATGATCGGCCAGGAGGCGCTGGTCCGCACCCTCTCCAACGCCTTCGCCTCGGGGCGCATCGCGCATGCGTTCATGCTGACGGGGGTGCGCGGGGTCGGCAAGACCACGACCGCCCGCATCATCGCGCGTGCGCTCAACTGCATCGGGCCGGACGGCACCGGCGGGCCCACCATCAGCCCCTGTGGGGTCTGCGCGCCATGCGTCGCCATCACGGAGGACCGAGATGTCGACGTCCTGGAGGTCGACGCCGCCAGCCGCGCCGGCGTCGGCGACATCCGCGAACTGCTCGACGGAGTGCGCTACAAGCCGATCTCGGCCCGCTACAAGGTCTACATCCTGGACGAAGTCCACATGCTGTCGCCGCAGGCGTTCAACGCGCTGCTGAAGACGCTGGAGGAGCCCCCGCCCGAGGTAAAGTTCATCTTCGCGACCACCGAGATCCGCAAGGTGCCGGTGACCGTACTGTCGCGCTGCCAGCGCTTCGACCTGAAGCG
>CAMDFP010000015.1 GCA_945897335.1 Asaia bogorensis
GACCGGCGACGACGGCGACGAACATCAAGAGACGAACGAAGGATGCCAAGACGCCCCCTGTCTCTCCATCCAGTAGAGAGCTTCAACTTTACGCAACCACGTTCGCCAGCGCTGTGACGACGATCACACAAAAACCCGATCAAGCTTTCCGGGCATAGGTGACGAAGTCATATTCCTCACCACAGAACATGCGCCGGAGGGATTGGTTCAAGGTCCAGCCGTGCGTCTCATAGAACGCACGGGCCTCGCGGTTGTCGCGGAAGCATTCGAGGCTCCTGGCGCCAGCTGATTCGGCGGCGGCGAGCAGAACCTTGCCGATACCGCGCGCCTGGGTGGCGGGATCGACGAACAGCATGTCGATGTGACCCGCGCGGACCATGGAAAAGCCGACGATTCGACCGGCCGTCGCCGCGACGGTCACATGCGGCCATTGCTCGGCGAATCGTCCGACGAAGAACGGCAGCGGGCGCTGCGCCAGCGCCGCCGTCGACATGATGCCGGCGAAGGCCTGGTGGAACGAGTCGTGCGCGACGCGGCCGAGCGCGTCCGCGTCCTCCGGCGCGGCCGGGCGCAGCACCAACTCGCTCATTCCAGGCCCTTGAGCCTCGGATCTAGGGTGTCGCGAAGCCCGTCACCGAGGAGATTGAAGCCGAGCGAGGCGGTCAGGATGGCGACGCCGGCGAAGATCGAGGTCCAGGGCGAGATCAGCGCGTAGCTCCGGCTCTCCGCCAACATCAGCCCGAGCGAAGGTGTTGGCGGCTGGGTCCCGATGCCGAGGAAGGACAGCGACGCCTCGACCAGGATCGCGGTCGAGAGCGACAGGCTCGCCTGCACCAGGATGACGCTGGCGAGGTTGGGAAGGATGTGGACCAGCAGGATGCGGAGATCGCCGGCGCCGATGGCCCGGGCCGAGACCACGAACTCGCTCTCCGCCAGCACCAGCGCAGGCCCGCGCAAGATGCGGGCGAAGATGGGCGTGTAGACGATCCCGATCGCGATCGCCGTGGTCCATTGCTGGGGACCCAGCAGCGAGATGATGGCGATCGCCAGCAAAATCAACGGAAAGGCGAAGAGCACATCCATGGAGCGCATGACGAGACGGTCGGTCCAGCCACGGTAGAAGGCGGAAATGACGCCGAGCGATCCGCCGATGACGAGCGCGATGGTGACCGACGTCAGCGAGACGGTGATCGAGGCGCGATAGCCATAGAGGATGCGCGAGAAATTATCGCGGCCGAACTGGTCGGCGCCGAGCAGGAAATCGAGGCTCGGCCCCTCCAGGCGGTTGATCACGTTCTGCCCGATCGGATCGTAGGGCGCGATCCAGGGCGCCAGCAGCGCCAGCAGGCCCTGGATGATCACCAGGGCACCACCGACGAGGACCAGGGGATGGCGCGGCATCACGCTTCCCTCACACGCGGATCGATCGCCACGTACAGCATGTCGACCAGAAAATTGATGACGACGAAGCCGGAGGTCACCAGCAGGATCGTCGCCTGGATCAAGGGATAGTTGCGCTCAGCTATGGCGCCGATCACCAGGCGGCCGAGACCGGGGAGCGCGAACACCTGCTCGACCACGATGGCGCCGCCGAAGAGGTAGCCCGCGGTGATGCCGACGGCGGTGACGAACGGGATGAGCGCGTTCCGGAGCGCGTGGCGGAAGATCACGGCGGTCTCGCTGACGCCCTTGGCGCGCGCCGTCCGGACGTAGTCCTGGCCCAGCGCATCCAGCATGGCCGAGCGCATGATGCGGGAGAGCGAGGCCAGGATCGGCAGCGCCAGGGAGATCGTCGGCAGGATCATGCGCGAGAGATTGGCCAGCGGATCATCGGTGAACGGCACATAGCCGATCGAGGCGAAGCCCGGTGCCAGCTTGTAGAACGCGAGGATCAGCACAATGCCGAGCCAGAAAGAGGGGATGGTGACGCCGACGATGGTGACGATGCGGACGATATAGTCGCCGGCCGAACGACGGACATAGGCCATGAGGCAGCCGGCGGGGATCGCCAGCAGGACAGCCGATCCGAGCGAAAGCAGCAGCAGTTCGAAGGTCACGCCGAGGCGGGCCATGATCTCGCCGCCGACGGGCGCACCGGTCCACAGCGAGGTGCCGAGATCGCCGACCAGCGCGCCGCCGATCCAGGCGGCGTATTGCTCGAGCAGCGGCTTGTCCAAGCCTATCTTGCGATAGAGCGCATCCAGCCGCTCAGGCGTGATCTCGACATTGGCGCCGAGCATGATCTGCACGGCGTCGCCGGGAATGAAGCGGATCATCAGGAAGACGAGCGCTGAGACGCCCCAGAGGACGACCAGAAGGTCGAGGAGGCGTTGCGCGAGGACGCGGGTCATGGTTCTACCGAAAAACGGGCCCCGCCCGACCGCTCGGGTCGGACGAGGCCCTTAAAGCTTCTCGCATCCCGGCCGCGCCTGAGCGCGGCGCCGGAGGCGAGCCGGGACGGCGCTAGCGCGAGACGGACGTCTCGCGGAGGTAGCGGGTCGAACGGGTGGCAATCAGCTCATAGCCCTGCACGTTGTTGCGGACGGCGGTGAACAGGGTCGCGTAGGCCAGATGCGAGATCGGGCCGCGGCAGGCGAGGATGTCCTGCGCCTCCTTGTAGGCCGCCTGACGCTTGCCCTTGTCCTGCATGGTGCGGGCGTCGTCGAGCAGCTTGTCCAGCGCCGGATTCGAGTACTTGAACACGTTGGTCGAGCCGCCGGTGCGGAACGTCCGATAGAAATAGTCGTCCGGGTCGGGGCTGCCACCGTTCTGCGAGACGAAGGCCTCGAAGTTCGAGTTGCGCCAATCCTGGATGAACTTGCCCTGCTCCTGGATCTCGAGCGTCGCCTTGAAGCCGGCGGCGTTGAGCTGGGCCTGGACGACCTGGGCGACGTCGCGGACGGTCTGGATCGAGCCCAGCACCTTGAGGGTCACCGGCACCTCGCCGGCGAAGCCTGCCTCCTTCAGCAGCGCCTTCGCCTTGTTGGCATCCGGCGTGTAGCAGGAGAACTGGCCGACCGGGGTTGCCCAGTCGGTGAGCGCCGGCGACAGCGGACCGCCGGGAACGGCGTGGCCGAAATAGGCCGCCTGAACGACCTTGGCGCGGTCGACGGCGAGGTTGAACGCCTCGCGGACGGCCGGCTTGTCGAAGGGCGCGACGGTGGTATTGAAGCCGACCAGCGAGTAGGCGAGGTCGCGGGTCTCGAGCAGCCTGATTGCCGAGTTGCCCTTCAGCGCCACAGCGGTCGAGGCGTCGAGCGACGGCATGAACTGGTAGATGCCGGTCGAGATGCCGACCTGGCGGGTCGAGGCTTCCGGCACGATGTTGATCTTGAGGCCGGCCAGCTTGGGCAGGCCCTTGTCCCAGTAGCCGTCATGCTTGGCGAGCTGGAGGTAGGTGTCGGGCACCCACTGGGTCAGCTTGAAGGGGCCAGTGCCGTTGGCTTCCCGCTGCAGGTCGCCGTGATTGGCCGGCACGATGGCGAGCACGATCAGCTGGGAGAGGAAGGGCGCGGAGGGGTCGGTCAGCTCCACCACCACGTCGTCGGCGACGGTCGACACCGACTTCACCAGGGTGAAGCGGCTGGCGAACGGCGAACCGGTCTCCTTCTTGAGCAGGCGCTCGAAGGAGTAGACGACATCGGCCGCGGTGATCGGCTTGCCATTGTGGAAGGTGCCGCCCTTGCGGATCTTGAAGGTGTAGACCTTGCCGTCGGCGCTGACGCTCCAGGACTCGGCCACCGCCGGCACCACCCGAAGGTCCTTATCGATCGAGGTCAGGCCCTCGTAGATGTTGCCGTTGACGAGCGAGGTCGAGAAGGCGGTCGCGACATGCGGGTCGAGACCGACCGGCGAGGCATCGGTCGCAACCTCCAGGACCTGCGCCGCGGCGGCGAACGGAACGACGAGCGCGGCCGCGACAGCGGCGCGCCTGACGAAACGGATCATCGAGCTTCCCTCCCAGAAGGCGTGTTGGGCCATCTCACACTGCCGGGGGCCCCTCGTCAACTCGGCGCAGGCGCCCCTCCAGCCCCGGCAACTTCCGCTTGGACAGGATCGGCGGTTACCCCATGATCCGGCCGATTCGGCCGGGAAATGAGGTTCTTAAATGAATGGAATCGTCACGGCGCTCGGGTTGATGAGCGGCACCTCGATGGACGGCATCGACGTCGCCGTGATCGACACGGATGGTGAGCGGGTCGCCGGGTTCGGTCCGGCAACCACATATCCCTATCCTGACGACGTGTCGGCCGACCTCCGGGCGTTGGTCGCCGACGCCAGGCGCGCCGAGACCGGCAACCACGCCGATCTCGACCGCCGCGTGACCGGGGCCCAGACCCGAGCCGTCGAGAAGCTTCTGAAGGGCGCCGGCATCGACCGCGCCAAGATCGCCGTGGTCGGCTTCCACGGCCAGACCATCCTGCACCGGCCGGAAAAGCGGGTGACCTACCAGCTGGGCAACGGCGCGGCGATGGCCGAGCGGCTCGGCATCGACGTGGTCAACCGCTTTCGCGACGCCGATCTCGCCGCCGGCGGCCAGGGCGCGCCTCTGGCGCCGCTCTACCACCGCGCACTCGCCCAGGATCTCGAGCGTCCGCTCGCCGTGCTCAATCTCGGCGGCGTCGGCAACGTGACCTACCTCGAAGGCGAGACCGTCATCGCCTTCGACACCGGCCCCGCCAACGCCATGATCGACGACTGGATGCTGAAGCACAGCGGCCAGTCCTACGATGCCGACGGCAGGCTCGCCGCCACCGGCAAGGTCGACAAGGCGGCGCTGGCGAAGCTGATGGACAACGCCTACTTCGCGCTGAAGCCGCCGAAGTCGCTCGACCGCAACGACTTCTCCGCCGCTCCCGTGCAGGGCCTGGCGCCGGCCGACGGTGCCGCGACGCTGGTTGCCTTCACCGTCGAGACCGTGCGGCGCTCGCTCGACCATCTGCCGGGACGGCCGAAGCGCTGGCTCGTCACTGGCGGCGGCCGGCTCAATCCGACGATCATGGCGGCGCTCGCCGAGGCGCTGAAGGCACCGGTGGCGCCGGTAGAGGCCGTCGGCTGGCAGGGTGACGCACTGGAAGCACAGTGCTTCGCCTTCCTCGCCGTCCGCAGCCTTCGCGGACTTCCGCTCAGCGTGCCGACCACTACCGGCGCGCCGAGGCCGATGACCGGCGGCGTCCTGAACCGCGCCCGCAAGGCGGCATAAAGCCCATGAGCCTGGAGGCGGCAACGCGCGGGGCCTTCGCCCCGGCCGAGGAAGCGGTCGCCTCCGGACGGATTCCCGGTGCGATCCTCGGCGTGCTGGCGCCCAACGGAAAGACGGCGGTGCGCGTGACCGGCTTCGCCCAGCGCGTGCCGAAGAAGCGGAAGCTCACCCGCGCCACCTGGTTCGACCTTGCCAGCGTCACCAAGGTGATCGCGACGACGACGGAGATCCTAAAGCTGGTCGAGGACGGGCTCGTCGGGCTCGACGATCCTTTGTCCGCGCATATCCCCGACTTGCACCAGTACGTCGTCACCGCGCCGATCCGCCGGATCACGCTTCGCCAATGCCTCTCGCACCAGACCGGCCTTCCGGCGGTCGAGCCGATCTACACCTGGGGCAATGATCCCGAGACGCTGAAGGCACATATCCTCCAGCGCGACTGGCCCATCGGCGCCAACGTCTATTCCGACATCAACTTCATGCTGCTCGGCATCCTGATCGAGCGCCGCCGCGGCCGTACGCTGGCCAAGCTGCCGCGCGGCACGGGCCTCGGATTCCTGCCGAAGGGCAGGAGCTTCGCTGCGACCGAGGCCTGCACCTGGCGCCGCCGGGTGATCGTTGGCCAGGTGCATGACGAGAACGCCTTCAGCCTCGGTGGCTTTGCCGGGCATGCCGGTCTGTTCGGCACGGTCGACGGCGTGCTCGGGTTTGCAAAGCGCCTGCTCGCGGGCAAGGAGCTGAAGCCGGAGTCGATCGCCGAGATCAGGAAACGGCATTCGGCGACGAACAACCTCGGCTGGCAGCATCATCACGAGGGCTGGTCCGGCGGCGACCTCTGCTCGCCCGAGACCATCGGGCACACCGGCTTCACCGGCACCGGGATCTGGATCGACTTCGCCCGTGGCTATGCCTGGACGCTTCTGACCAACCGCGTGCATCCGACCCGGCATGTCGAGACCGGCATCCAGGATCTGAGGAAAGCCGTCGGGAATCGCCTCGCCGCCGCGCCGCCGTTCTAAGGCGTCGCCATGTCGACCTATGCCCGCGGCTTCGTCCTGGTCCTCGCCGCCGCGATCGTGTGGAGCTCGGGCGGGCTGATCGTCCGCTCGGTCACTGCCGATTCCTGGACCATCGTCTTCTGGCGCTCGATCAGCTGCGCCGGCTTCCTGCTCCTCTATCTCTGGATCAGCGAGCGTCGCCTGCCGCTGCATCTCTTCCGCGCGGCCGGCTGGCCGGCGGTCATCGTCGGCACCTGCTTCGCTCTCAGCTCGATCACCTTCATCCTCTCGCTCGGGCTCACCTCGGTCGCCAACGCGCTGATGACCCAGAGCCTGGCGCCGATCATCGCCGGGCTGCTGGCGCGCATGATCCTGAAAGAGTCGATCGACCGCCGCACCTGGATCGCGATCGTCGTCGCGATCTGCGGCATCGCGGTGATGCTGGGACGCGTTCCAAGCGGCGATGACCTGCTGGGCACGGTTCTGGCCGTGGTCAGCGCCGTCGCCTATTCCGGCACGATCATCACCGTGCGCTCGCAACGTGACGTGCCCATGGTTCCGGGCGCCGTTTTCGCCGCGACTTTCGCAACCCTGGTGGCGCTGCCCCTGGCGCCGACTCTGTCGCTGGCCGATGGCGAGCTGCCGCTGCTGATCTTCTTCGGCGCCGGCCAGCTCGGCGTCGGCATGGCGCTGTTCACGACCGGTGCCCGCTTCCTTCCGGCCGCGGTATCCTCGCTGATCTCGCTGGTCGAGACAGCGCTGGGGCCGCTCTGGGTCTGGCTCGCCTATGGCGAGAATCCCGGCCCCTGGGTGCTGGGCGGCGGCGCCATCGTCGTCTCGGCCCTGGTCGTTCACACGGTGATGGCCCGACGATAGAGCCAGCAGAGGAGCGGAAGATGGCACGACGCAACATCCTGGCGATGCTGATCGGCTTCCTGATCGTCACGGTTTCGAGCCCGTCCATCGCGCAGCCCGGGATTCCGGCGGAAGCCGCCATACGCGCGGCGCTCGCCCGCTGGACCACGGACTTCAACGCCGGCAAGGCGGAGGCCGTCTGCGATCTCTTCTCGCCGGACCTGCGCTACCACTATCGCGGCTTCCCGGAGCGGGGGTACCCGGAGATCTGCGATCTCCTGCAGCGCTCGCTCCGCGATCGGGCAAAGACCTACACCTACGCGCTCGATATCCGGGAAATCATCGTGTCGGGCGACCTTGCCGTGGTGCGCCTGGTGTGGACGCTCACGGTTGCGACGGTGGGCGTCGCGAAGACGGCCATCGCGGATGAGCCCGGGATGGATGTCTTCCGCAAGCAGCCGGATGGAACCTGGAAGATCGTCCGCTACATCGGCTACGAAGAGCCTTAAGGCGCGCGCGGCCGCGCTAGTCGATCTTCTCGACCTCGATCGGCTTCGGCGGATGGATGATGCGTTCGAGCGCGGCAACCAGCGCCAGCTCGCGCCGGCCGGCAGCGACGGTCGCCTCGATCGCTTCCGCCATGCCTGACGCGGCGAGGCCGAGCGCGTCCGGAACCGAGCCTGAATCGAGGTAGTGGCCGAGGATGAGGGCCGAGATCAGGTCACCGGTGCCGTTGAGCGGCCGGTCGACGCGAGGCGCCGTCACCCGCCAGAGCCCGCTATTGGTCACTGCCAACGTCGAGATGCGGCCGTTCTCCGGCAGGCCGGTCAGGATCACCGTTCGCGGTCCATGGCGGCGGAGCGCATGGGCGGCGACACGCGCCGAGTCGAGATCGGTCACGGACATGCCGGTCAGCTGCTCGAGCTCGAACACGTTGGGCGTGCAGATGTCGGCCAGCGGCACGAGCTTCTGGGCGATCGCTTCCGGCACGCCCGGACGCACGAAGACGCGGCCGCCGTCGCCGATGACCGGATCGAGCAGATAGATCGCCTTCGGATTGGCGGACTTGGCGGAGGAGACGGCGTCGGCGACGACGGCCGCGGTTCCGGCCTCGCCGAGATATCCAGACAGAACCGCCCGGCACTCAGCGAGGACGCCGAGGGCCTTCAGCCCGCGCAGCAGCTCGGCGATCTCCGCCGGCGGCACGACGCGGCCGGAAAAGCCGCCATGCCCCGGGTGGTTCGAGAAGGCGACCGTGTCCAGGCGCCAAACCTCGTGGCCGAGGCGCATCAGCGGAAGCGCCGCGACCGAGTTCCCGACATGACCGTAAACGACGGAGGACTGAATGGAGAGGATCGGCATGGCGCGCGACCATGCCACAGGCCGGGATCGGGGCGAGAAAAAATCCACAACCGCGGGACTGCGTGTTCCCTTTCGGTCCCGTCGGAACGAATCGGCACCCCATGGATGCGAACGAAAGGCGAGCGCTGCCAGCGGTTGTGGTCGCGCTTTCCGGCGGCCTCAACATCCGGCGTATCACCCTAGAGCCAGCCAGTCCTCGACCAGGCGGCGGGCGATGGAATCTATCCGCGGAAGATTCTTGCCCTGGGCGGCGAAATTCCGGAGTTCGGCCCGGCTGAACCAGGCCGCATCCTCCACCTCGCTCTGGTTGAGGCGAATCTCCCGGCTTGCCGCGACCGCATGAAAGCCGATCATCAGCGAAGCCGGGAACGGCCAGGGCTGGGAGGAGTGGTAGCGAACCTCGCCGACGCGGATTCCAGACTCCTCGTAGACCTCGCGGGCCACCGTCTCCTCCAGGCTTTCGCCCGGCTCGACGAATCCGGCCAGGGTCGAATACATGCCCGGCGGCCAGGCCTTCTGCCGGCCGAGAAGCGCCCGGTCGCCGTCATGGACCAGCATGATCACGGCGGGGTCGGTGCGCGGGAAATGGCTGGTCCTGCAATCGGGATTGGTGCAGCGGCGGACATGGCCCGCCTCGACGCTTTCCGTCGGCGCTCCGCAGACCCCGCAGAAGCGGTGGCGTGCATGCCACCACATGAGGCCGCGGGCATAGGCGAGAAGCGAACCCTCCTCCCGCCCCATCAGCGAGCCGACACGCCGGAGGTCGGTCCACTCGCCGATGCCCGCGGCGCGGCGCTGCGCTTCTTCCTCGCTCCAATGCGAGACGTCGATGGCGAGATGCAGGCTTTCGCCGCCCTCGCCCAGCACGGCGCGCGTCGGCGCCTCGTCGAACCAGGAGCGCACGGCATCGAGCGGCAGCAGCGCCGCCCGCGGCGCGTCGCCGGCAATCACCAGGTTGCGGCTCTGCCAGACCGCGACGACACGGACGCGATCATCGCCCAGCAGGCGCTCGATCCAGCCATCCTCGGTGCGGAGATGGGCCAGACGATCGAGGCCGCCGCCGGCATAGAAGTTCATGCGAGTCCTCGACGCTCGGGGGACCGGATCATCTGCGCATCAACGCAAAAGCGCTCCACGCCGCGAAGGCGGCGGCGGCGGCGATCGCCAGTCCCAGGAACGGATTCATCTGAAGCTCGATCAGCTCCCAGGCCATGTCGCTGATGAATCCGAAGATGGACGCGAGCATCGCAGGGAGTTCCCGAAGTGGTGATCTCGGAGCGCGGCCTTAAGCTGCGCCCGTTGCCGATCCCACGTCCAGCGCCTTGACGAAGATCACCTTGCCGTCGCCCGCGGCATAGAAGTCGTCAAGCCGCGCCACCTCGATGTAACCGCAGGCGTGGTAGAAGGCGCGGGTCGGGTCGTATTGCGCGCGCGACGACGTGTCGACGTAGAGGCGCCGCCCGCCAATCGCGCGGATCGCGTCCGTGCACGCCCGCTCCAGCAGCCGCCCGACGCCACCGCCACGACGGGCGGCATTGACGACGATCCAATAGAGATCATGGCTCGCCTCGGTGCCGGCGATCGGGCCGAAGCAGACATATCCGACGGCGCGGCCGGCCTCCTCGGCGAAGATGAAGTGATAGCCGCTGCCGGCCTCGCCCTTCGCCAGCGCATCAGCGACCAGCTCGACCGCGATCTCCTCTTCTGGGCCGGTGAAGAAGCCGGTCGAAGCGACGAGGCGGCGGACGGCATCGCCATCCTCCGGTCGAATGCCTGGGCGAAGGGTGACGGTCATCACGTCAGCCGTAGGCGGCACGGCGGGCCGGCTCAAGATCGAGGACGCCGACGATCTCGCGGATGAGATCGGTCTGGCTCCAGCCGACGCGGGCGGCGGCCGCGACCAGGCCGGCATCGCTGGCGAGACACGGATTGGCGTTCACCTCCAGCACCCAGGGCCGGCCGTCGGTGTCGACGCGGAAGTCGATGCGGGCACAGCCCGAGAGCCCGAAGACCCGCCAGCACCGCCGCGCCGCGTCTTCGAGACGGGCGAGCAAGGGGGTCTCGCCGGCGAAGTCGTAGCGTCTCGGCGTATTGCGATAGGCATGGGAGTCGGGATCCCATTTGGCGGCGTAGTCGACCATGCGCGGCTGGTCCGGCGCGAAGTCGACGAACTCGATCTCTGCCGGCGGCAGCAGACGCGGCGCCTCGGCGCTGCCGACCAGCGCCAGGTTGAACTCGCGGCCGTCGATGAAGGCCTCGGCGAACCAAGCGCCGCCGAAGCGCTCGGCACGTGCCGCCTGGATCGCCCGCAGCGACTGACCCTCGCCGATCGAGGTCGCATCCAGCCCGATCGAGGCGTGTTCCCATACCGACTTGACGATGAATCGGCCGGGCGGAATGCGCCCCGCCGCCAGATCACCGGGCTCGATCCAGGGTGCGGTGTCGATGCCGGACAGCGCCATCGCGCGCTTGGCCGTCAGCTTGCCAGCGGTCGCGGCGATCGCGTCCACCGAGCAGCCGGTGTAGGCGAGGCCGATCGATTCCAGCACCTGCGGCACCAGGCCGATCAGGTTGCCCTTGCCGTCGAGCGATTCCACCAGATTGAAGGCGAAAGCCGGCTTCAGCCGCTTCAGCCGGTCGGTGAGGCGCTGCAGGTTGAGATCGACCGGAATCGAGACCGGCCGCCAGCCGAGCTCGGCAAGGCGGGCCGAGACCTCGGTCACCTGCAGCAGCGTGTCCTGCTCGTCCGGCGGCGCGTCCGGCGCCACCCGGCCGTGGACGACGGCGACGGAGCGGCCACCGCTTCTCATTTGCCTCTCCTGGGGACGCGGCGGCTCGCGGCGTCGACGATCATGCCGATCAGCGTCTGGTAGTCGATGCCGGCCTGGGTCGCCAGGATCGGCAGGTCCGAGTGAAGCGGATTGAGTCCGGCCAGCGGGTTGACCTCGATGAAGACGGGATTGCCGGCTACATCGCAGCGGAGATCGATGCGTCCGGCATCCCGGCAGTTCAGCACCTGCCAGGCACGGATGGCGACGGCCTCGGCGGCACGCGCCGTCTCGTCCCGGACCAGCGTATAGTTGACGCGGGTCTCGCATTCTTCCTTGTTCACAAGGCCGTAAATCGTGCTTTCGGCGGTGCCGAGGAATCCGACCTCGAGCGCGCCGATCGAGCGTGTCTCGGTGCCCTCGCCGACCATGCCGACAGTAAACTCCCGCCCCGGCAGGAAGGTCTCGACGATCGCCGGCTGCTTGTACGTGGCGATGATGTCGCGGCAGCTCTCGAACAGATCGGCCTTGCTGGTGACACGCGACTTGCCGCCGATGCCGCGCCCGGTTCCCTCGGCCACCGGCTTCACGAATAGCGGATAGGGAAGATCGACGCGCTCGACCTCCTCCGGCTTTGCGATCACGGCGAAGTCGGCGGTCGGGATGCCGTGAGCGCGGACGATGTGCTTGGTCAGGCCCTTGTGCAGGGTGAGCGCCATGACCAGCGTGTCGGAGAAGGTGTAGGGAATCGCATAGGCGTCGAGCAGCGCCGGCACCTGGGCCTCCCGGCCGATGCCGTGCATGCCTTCGGTGATGTTGAACACCAGATCCCAGCGCTTGCCTTCGCTCAGGCGCGTCGCCAGGGCCTTGATGTTGCCGATGCGCTCGACCTGGTGGCCGAGCCCGAGCAGCGCCCCCTCGATCGATTCGATCGTGTTGACGCTGTCGAACTCGGCGGTCTCCTCGAGGCTGTATCCCGCCTTGAGGTAGTCGTCGCGCAGGTCATAGGTGAAGCCGACCCGCATGGCGGATGCCGGCTACTCCGCGGCGCGGGACAGCGCCGCGGTCCGGCGATCCTGTCCCACCCGTCCCTCGGGGTCGGTGTAGCGATACACGTTCCCCTCGAAATTGCGGATGAGGAGGTCGTCGCCCTCGCGGCCGACCACATAGTCCGGCAGCAGCGGAATCTTGCCACCGCCGCCGGGCGCGTCGATCACGTAGTGCGGCACCGCGTAGCCGGTGGTGTGGCCGCGGAGCGCCTCGATGATCTCGAGTCCCTTGTCGACCGACGTGCGGAAATGCGAGGAACCGGTGATCGGATCGCACTGGTAGAGGTAATAGGGCTTGATCCGGATCTTGAGCAACTCGTGCATGAGCTTCTTCATGACCTCGGCGTCGTCGTTGATGCCCTTCAGCAGCACGGTCTGACTGCCCATCGGGATGCCGTTGTCGGCAAGGCGGTCGGCGGCGAACTTCACTTCCGGCGACACGTCGTCGGGATGCGTGTAGTGGATCGACAGCCAGGCCCGGTGCTTGCGCAGGATCTTGGCCAGCTTGGCGGTGATGCGCTGCGGCAGCACGACCGGCACCTTCGAGCCGACGCGCACGAACTCGATGTGCGGGATCTCGCGCAGCCGTGAGAGCAGCCAGTCGAGCCGGTCGTCGGAGAGGGTCAGCGGGTCGCCACCGGACAGCAGTACGTCGCGCACCTGCGGCGTACGCCGCAGATAGGCGAGCGCGTTCTCCCACTGCTTGTAGCTGAAGCTGTATTCGTTACTGCCCTCGCCGACCATGCGGCTGCGCGTGCAGTAGCGGCAGTAGGTGGAGCAGAAACCGGTGGTCAGGAACAGCACGCGGTCGGGGTAGCGGTGCACCAGTCCCTCGACCTCGGTGTCGTGGTCTTCACCCAGCGGATCGTCGGCTTCGCCGGGAGTCTTCAGGTATTCGGTGCCGACCGGGATATGCGTGCGCCGGAGCGGCTGCATCGGATCATCGCGATCGAAGAGGCTGAGATAGTAGGGCGTGATGCCGACCGGCAGCGAGCCGCTGTGACGTTCGATCGCGGCGCGCTCGTCCTCCGAAAGATTGAGGATGCGCGACAGGCCGTCGAGCGAGCGGATACGGTTGCGTACCTGCCATTGCCAGTCGTTCCACTCGGCGAGCGTCGCCTGGGGAAAGAACCGTTTGCGGAAGGCGTTGGTGCGCTCGCTCACCGGGAACTTCGGCGCGGAGACGCGCTTCTTCGACGAGGCCCTGGTCCCGCCGGAGATCAACCGGCTGGTGAGGGCCTCGATGGCCGCGGCGTTGCTTGAATCGCAGCCGCGCGTGAGGATGGTACTCGGAGGCTGTTCGGCGTCGTTCGGCATGGGACTCTTGGCTCCGGAAGGAAATGGTCAGTGGTCACCGACCCAAGAGCGGCATCACACCCAAGCCGACTCGTCCCACCCTGTTGGAGCCACCCCGACTCCTGACCTGACCTTCCGAAAATCCCATCACCGGATCGAACTTCGATTGGACAGGGCGGACAAGAACTTGGGCACCGCACCCGGGCCCGCCCCCTACATAGTGGGGTTTTTTTTCCTTGTAAAGACTTTCTGACTCGGAAACTCCTGTAAATACTGAAGAAGTCCTAGTGCTTCCATGGGCGACCTTGGGTTCGTCTGTGATGATCTAAGCAAATCGGCATGGGGCACCCAATGAAGCGGCAAAGTATCACTGTAATATCGATTTCCGCGCACGGCGCGAGACCGTGGCGTCAATGCTTGCGCTCGACGCTGCTGTTTGCCCTGCCGGCGTCGAGTCTCCGCCCGAGGTTCCGCGCGAGTCTTTCCAGTTGAGCGGAGTCCTTGCGCTCGCGACTTCGCTCCCGACGCCGCCTATAGTGTCGATCCCGCCGGCGTCCCCTTCTTCCCGAACGAGGTTCCCATGGTCGATCGCGTCGAGCATTGGCAGATCGCCAAGCCTGTCACCCGCAGCCGGTCCGGCCTCGTCGCCTCCCAGAGCCGCATTGCCGCCGAAGCCGGCGCCGAGCTTCTGGCCGAGGGCGGGAACGCGATCGATGCGGCGCTGGCGACCGCTTTCGCCCTGACGGTGACCGAGCCGTGGATGAGCGGCATCGGCGGCATCGGCTCGATGATCGTCCACATCGCGAAGGACAAGGCGACCCATGCGGTCGACTACGGGCCGATCGCCGGGCGCGGCATCGATCCCCGCCGCTATCCCCTGACCGGAAAGCCGGGGCCGGCGGATCTCTTCGGCTGGCCGGGCGTGGTCGATGACCGCAACGTCCATGGCTACGAATCGATCGCGGTGCCCGGGTCCGTCGCCGGATTCGGACTGGTGCACAGCCGCTTCGGCAAGCTGCCCTGGAAGAAGGTGCTGGCGCCGGCGATCCGGCTCGCCAAGAAGGGAGTCCGCGTCGATTGGTGGACCACGCTCCAGATCGCCGCCGAAGCCGCCGATCTTCGCCGCGATCCGATCGCGCGGAAGACCTATCTCCGGGACGACCTGCCGCCAGTGACGACAACGACGGTGACCCCGCCCTATCTCGACCTCGGTCCGCTCGGCCAGACGCTGGAGCGCCTGGCGAAAGCCGGGTGGGAGGACTACTACAAGGGCGACGTCGCCCAGGCGATTGCCGCCGATCTCAAGGCCGGCGGCTCGGCGATCCGTGCCGAGGACCTCGCCGCCTACACTGCTCGCCTGGTCGAGCCGACCACGGTCGAGCGCAACGGCGTCGTGCTCCACACGATGTCCGGCCTCTTCGCCGGTCCGACCTTCAAGGCCGCCTTCGCCAACATCCCGGCGAAGCTCGGCACCAAAATCGGGGCCAGGGCCTTCGGCGCCTACGCGACTGCGCTCTCCAAGGCCTATGCCGAACGGCTCGAGCGCATGGGCCAGGAGGACGTCAAGGGCAAGGGCTCGACCACGCACCTCGCCGCGGTCGATGCCGACGGCAACATGGTGTCGCTCACCAACACGCTGCTTTCGCGCTTCGGCTCGCGCTCGGTGCTGCCGACCACCGGCATCCTCATGAACAACGGCATGATGTGGTTCGATCCGATTCCGGGCCGGCCCAATTCGATCGGCCCCGGCAAGCGCCCGCTGACCAACATGTGCCCGGTGATCGGCACCCGCAACGGCAAGGGCTGGTTCGCCATCGGCGGCTCAGGCGGGCGCAAGATCCTGCCGGCGATCCTGCAGATCTGCTCCTTCCTCTCCGATTTCGACATGAGCCTGGAGGAGGCCTTCCACCAGCCGCGCATCGACGTCTCGGCGCCCGACAAGGCGACCGCCGACTGGCGGCTCGACGCCAAGACCATTGCCGCGGTCGCCAAGGTGGTACCGACGACCGAGGTCGAGGCCGCCGCCTATCCGGGGAACTTCGCCAACCCGATCGCGGTGCTGCGGAACGGCCGCTGGAACGAGGGCATGACCAACGTGACGCTGCCGTCGGCCTCCGTCGCCGAGGGATGAGCCTGGCGGTCCGGGCCTGGCCGACGCCGGACGCGCTCCTCGCCCATCTCGGCGCCGTCGACGAGGTCGCGGGCTGCGTCATCCACGGGCTCGCCCATACCTGGCTCAACCGGCCCGAAAGCTTCCGGCCGGGAACGCCTCTGCTCACCGCGGAGGTTGACGGCAAGGTCGCCGCCGCCGCCATCCAGGCAAGCCAGGGCAAGATCGTGTTCAGCCTCGGCCCAGCCGAGGCGATCCTGGCGCTCGCCGCCTGGTGCGACGAGGCCGGACGCCGGCCGACCGCCATGATCGCGCCGGAGTCGGCCCTCCCCGTCCTGCTCGTCCGCTGGCCGGGACGGCGTACGCTGGAAACCACGCTCTACCGGCTCGACCGGCCGCCGGCGATCCCGAGTATTCCGGGACACCTCCGCCTGGCGAAAAAATCGGAGATCGCGTTCTTCACCGACTGGGTCGCGACATTCACGGTGGAGGCGCACCTGCCGCCCGATCCGAAACCGCAATCGCTGGTGGAGGCGAAGATCGCGGCCGGCCACCTCTTCGTCTGGGAGGTGAGCGGCGTGCCCGTGGCCATCGCCGCGCTGGCCGGACCGACGCCCCGCTCGGTCCGCATGAACACGGTCTACACGCCCCCCGCCTTCCGCAAGCGCGGCTACGGCTCGGCCGCGGTCGCGACGCTTGCCGCACAGCAGTTCGGCCAGGGAAAGAAGGTCGTCACGCTGTTCGCCGATCGCGCGCTTGCCCACACCAACCGGATGTACGCCAAAATCGGCTTTCGGCCGGTCGCAGACTTCGCCGACGTCGAGATCGAGCAGGCTTAAGCTCGGCCGACGCAGTCGCCGATCGCCTGGTCGAGGATCGTGAGGCCGAGATCGACCTCGTCCTTGGTGACCGTCAGCGGCGGTGCGATCCGCCAGACGGCGCCCATCGAGGGCAGCGAGACGATGTTCATCGACAGCCCGAGTTCGAGGCAACGCCGCGTGATGCGGGCGCCCAGCGCCGCGTCGGGCGTCCGGCTATGCCGGTCCTTCACCAGCTCGACGCCGAGCAAGAGGCCGCGGCCGCGGACATCGCCGATCACTTCATAGCGCTGCTTCAGGTTCAGGAGCCCGTCCTTCAGATACGTGCCCATCTCTCGCGCCCGCTCGGCCAGATGCTCGCGGGCGAGCACGGCGAGGACCGCAAGACCGACGCGAGCCGGCAGCGGATCGGAGACATGCGAGGTGTAGAAGAGGAAGCCCTTGGCGTGGCCCTCCTCCTCGATCTCGCGCGAGGTCGACATGGCCGAAAGCGGCAGGCCGCCCCCCAGCGTCTTCGACAGGGTGATGATGTCGGGCGTCACGCCATCCTGCTCGCAGGCGAAATTGGCGCCGACCCGCCCGAAGGCGGTCTGCGCCTCGTCCAGGATCAGGAGCAGGCCACGCTCGGCCGCCATCGCCTTCAGCTTCGGGAGATATCCCGCCGGCGGCTCGATGATCCCTCCTGAGGAAAGGATCGGCTCGGCGATCACTGCCGCGGGCCGGCCGACGGATTGCGCGTCATAGGCGGCGAAACCCACTTCGAGACAGGTGGTGTCGCAGGTGCCGGCGCAGTGGCGGATCGGGCAGCGATAGGCATAGGGGGCCGGCAGCGCGAAGGTACCCGGAGCGGCGGGGCCGGAGCCGTTCCGGCCGGCCGCGTAGGTCGACGAGGCGGCACCTCCGGTGGCGCCGTGCCACGACCCGTTCAGGCCCACCACCTCGAAGCCGCCGGTCTTCAGCTTGGCGAGTTTGAGTGCCGCCTCGTTCACTTCACCTCCGGTCGAGAGGAACATCGACTTGGTCAGGGGCGGCGGCAGGATCTCGGCAAGCGCCTTGGCGAGCCCGATGACCGAGGGCGACAGCATGCCTGAGAAGAGATGGATGGCCTCATTACAGGCCCCCTGGATGGCAGCCACGATCTCCGGATGGCTGTGGCCGAGGGTCGAGCACATCTGGCCCGAGGTGAAGTCGAGGATGGCGCGTCCGTCGATGTCGCGGACCCAGCTGCCCTTCGCCTCGCCGGCGATGACGGGAGCGAAGCTGCCGCCGTAGCGGATCAGGTGATCGTCGACCGTCTGCCAGAGATCGGCATGAGGGCGAACGGGCGCTTCGGTCATCTTGCCTCCTCCGCCTGGCCCGCCCGCGCGGGCTAGTTCTCGCGCGGGCGGAGGCGATGCATCAGATGGCGGCGACGCCACCGATCTCCACGAGGTGCTGCGGGGTCGCCAGCCGCGCTTCGACGGTGGCGCGGGCCGGCGGCGAGTCCTTCGCCAGCCACTGGTCGTAGACCGAGTTCATGTCGGCGAAGAAGCGCATGTCGCTGAGCCAGATCTGCACGGTCAGCAGCTTCTTCTTGTCGGTGCCGGCCTCCTCCAGGATCGAGTCGATCTTGTCGAGGATCTGCTTGGTCTGGCCCTTGACGTCCTGGGTCAGGTCGTCGGCGGTCTGGCCGGCGAGCCAGCAAAGGCCGTGGTGGACCGAAGCCGCGGAAAGGCGTGCGCCGGGTCTGATACGTTTGATCGCCATCTTGTCCTCCGATGAGCGTTGGGAAGGGATCGGAGTATGTCGGAGGTGACCCCATGAGGCCAGCATGCTTGACCGGGCGGCGAAATGGCCGATAGCGTCGCCGCGTGCAACCGCTTTCCGGCCTGAAAGTCCTCGATTTCTCGACGCTGCTGCCGGGGCCGCTGGCGACGCTGATTCTGGCCGAGGCCGGCGCCGACGTCCTCAAGATCGAGCGGCCGGGCACGGGCGACGACATGCGGAGCTTTCCTCCCTTCGTCGCCGGCGAGAGCGCGCTCTTCGCGCTCCTGAACCGCGGCAAGCGGAGCCTCGCAATCGATCTGAAGGCGGCCGACGCCTGGTCCACGCTCGAGCCGCTGGTGCAGGGCGCCGACGTTCTGGTCGAGCAGTTCCGGCCCGGCGTGATGGATCGCCTCGGCCTCGGCTATGACCGGCTGAGGACGATCAATCCGCGTCTCGTCTATTGCTCGATCACCGGCTACGGCCAGGACGGGCCGAAGGCGAATGTCGTCGGCCATGACCTGACTTACCTCGCCGAAGCCGGCGTGCTCGCGCAGGCGAAGCTGGGAGCGGTTCCGCCGGTCCTTGCCGCCGACATCGCCGGTGGCGCCTATCCGGCGGTGATGAACATCCTGCTGGCGCTGCGCCAGCGCGACGCTACCGGACGCGGCGTGCATCTCGACATCGCCATGGCCGAGCAGTCGCTGACCTTCGCGGTCGGCGGCCTCGCCGAACTGTGGGCCGGCGGACGGTCGCCGGCTCCCGGCGGCTGGCTCCTGACCGGCGGATCACCCCGCTACCAGCTCTACGCCACCTCCGACGGCCGGTGGGTTGCCGCCGCACCGCTCGAGCAGAAGTTCTGGCAGCGGTTTTGCGAGCTGATCCAGCTGCCGGCCGAGCTTCGCGACGACCGGCGCGACCCCGAGGCAACGCGCGTCGGCGTCGGCCGGCGGATCGCGTCCGAGCCCAGCGATCACTGGCGCCGTCTCTTCGCCGGCGAGGATGTCTCCACCGCCGTCGTAACGACGCTGGAGGAGGCGGTCGCCGATCCTCAAGTTGCCGCCCGTGGCGTACTCGCCCATCGGCTGGCCGTGGGCGGGCGCGAGATGCCGGCCCTGCCGGTGCCGGTCGCGGCCGGATACCGCCGGCCGCCGAAAACCGATGCGGCGCCGGGCCTCGACCCCGCGCACGGATCGCCGGAGGTCCAGACGCCCCCTTCCTTAGGAAGCGACCGGCACCTATATTGAGGGCGTCGGGAAACCGACTATGGCGATAAACGGTGCGTGGAATAAGCGTTACGGACCCGGGGGCAGTGCCCGGCGCCTCCACCAATCTCCCCGGCTGCCGTGCGGCTGGGACTCGAGGGGGCGATCCAGGATCGACGTGCGTGGTAAAGCCGCATTTTTTGCCCGGCATGGTTCCGCCGTTATCGGGCCACTTATAGGTGCCAACGATAACCGTATGGCCCTCGCTGCCTAACACTAGGTAAGCGCGGTCCGGGGGGCACCGGGCAACAGAAGCCCCCCACTTCGCTTACGCTTTTCCCGTGTCCGGGGACCATGGCCAAAGACCTGCTGCGTTACGACAAGATGATCGAGTCCGCCATGCGCGGCGTCGTTCGTCAGGCGATCTCGGAGGCCTCGCGCCACGGGCTCCCGGGCGCGCATCACTTCTACATCTCCTTCCGTACCGACCATCCGGGAACGGTGGTGCCCGACTATCTGAAGTCGCGGTACCCGCAGGAGATGACGATCGTGCTCCAGTATCAGTTCTGGGGCCTGGACGTCGAGGAGGAGTCCTTCTCGGTCACCCTCAGCTTCAACAACGCACATGAGCGCCTGACCGTCCCCTTCCAGGCGGTCACGGTCTTCGCCGATCCCTCGGTCAAGTTCACCCTGCCGTTCCAGGCGATGTCGCCGGCCGGACAGCCGCAGCCCACCGCGTCGGAGCCTGCCGCTGCGGCCGCCCCCGCCCCGCCGGCGCCGGCTGGCGAGGACGTGCCGGCCGAAGGGGCCAAGGTCGTCACGCTCGACGCCTTTCGCAAGAAGTAGCCGCTTCCGTCTTTCTCTAGGAGTCCCCCATGCCCGGTCCGGACAGCGTCGCCGCGGACGCCTCCTATTCGCCGATGTTCCCGCTCACAAAGGGCGAGACGCCCTGGCGGAAGATCGCCGATGGTGGCGCCACCCGAATCCCCTTCGGCGACGGCCATCTGCTCAAGGTCGACCCCAATGCGATCGAGGACCTGACCCGCACGGCCTTCCGCGACATCTCGCACTACCTCAGGCCCGCGCACCTGAAGCAGTTGGCCGCGATCCTGGACGATCCGGAAGCCTCGTCGAACGACAAGTTCGTGGCCCTCGACCTCCTGAAGAACGCCAACATCGCCGCCGGCGGCGTGCTGCCGATGTGCCAGGACACCGGCACCGCGATCGTCATGGGGAAGAAGGGCGAGCGCGTCTTCACCGGCACCGACGACGAGGCGGCGATCTCGCGCGGCGTCAAGCGCACTTATACCGAGACCTCGCTCCGCTACAGCCAGATGGCGGCGCTCGACATGTACAAGGAGGTCAACACCGGCGACAACCTGCCCGCCCAGATCGACATCTACTCGACCCCCGGCGATGAGTATCACTTCCTCTTCATCGCCAAGGGCGGCGGCAGCGCCAACAAGACCTTCCTCTACCAGGAGACCAAGGCGGTCCTGAATCCGGACGCGCTGATGAAGTTCATCGACGCCAAGATGCGGACGCTGGGCACTGCGGCCTGCCCGCCCTATCACCTGGCGATCGTGATCGGCGGCACCTCGGCCGAGCTGACGCTGAAGACCGTGAAGCTCGCCTCGGTCAAGTATCTGGACGGCCTGCCGACCAAGGGCGACAAGACCGGGCACGCCTTCCGCGACGTCGAGACCGAGCAGAAGGTGCTGGAGCTCTCGCGCCAGATGGGCATCGGCGCCCAGTTCGGCGGCAAGTACTTCTGCCACGACGTCCGCGTCATCCGCCTGCCGCGCCACGGCGCCTCGTGCCCGATCGGCATCGGCGTCTCCTGCGCCGCCGACCGTCAGGTGATGGGCAAGATCACCGCCGACGGCGTGTTCATCGAGCAGCTGGAGCAGAACCCGGCCCAGTACCTGCCGGAGATCACCGAGGGCCTGCTCGGCGGCGAGGAGGTGAAGATCGACCTCAACCGGCCGATGAAGGAGATCCGCGAGATCCTCTCCAAGCTGCCGATCAAGACCCGCGTCTCGCTCTCGGGGCCGATGGTGGTGGCCCGCGACATCGCGCATGCCAAGCTCAAAGACCGGATCGACGCCGGCCAGGGCCTGCCGCAATACGTCAAGGACCGGATGATCTACTACGCCGGCCCGGCCAAGACGCCGAAGGGCTATGCCACCGGCGCCTTCGGCCCGACCACCGCCGGCCGCATGGACTCATATGTCGACCTGCTGATGGCGAACGGCGGGGGCTTCGTCACGCTGGCCAAAGGCAACCGCTCGAAGCAGGTGACCGACGCCTGCAAGAAGCATGGCGGCTTCTACCTCGCCTCGATCGGCGGCCCCGGCGCGCGGCTCGCCCAGGACTGCATCAAGAAGGTCGAGGTGCTCGAGTATCCGGAGCTCGGCATGGAAGCGATCTGGCAGATAGAGGTCGTCGACTTCCCCGCCTTCGTCGTCGTCGACGACAAGGGCAACGACTTCTTCGCCAAGTTCCAGCACTGAGCCGATGGCGGCGGGCTTCGTCGCCTTCGTCGAGGAGCTTCTGCAACCCTTCGGCCGGGTGACCAGCCGGCGCATGTTCGGCGGCCAGGGCGTCTACCTCGACGGCCTGTTCGTCGCCATCGTCTGGAAGGACACGCTCTATCTGAAAGCGGCCGATGACGGAAAGGCCACCTGCGAGGCGGCCGGCCTCAGACGGTTCCGGCCATCCTCCAAAACGCCCAGCTACAGCCTGGGCTTCTATGCCCCGCCGGAAGAGGCCCTGGAGGATCGGGACGTTCTTCGGCCCTGGATCGAGATCGCATTGGCGGCTGCGCGAGAGACCGGCCGCACGCCGAAGTCCCGGCGGCGAAAGATGAAATCTTAGGCACCGTTTCGCCACGCCGTCCTGGCACCTTGTCACGGCGGTCGGCAGCCCCCTATCCTCGGGGTTAGCGTCCAGAAGAGGCGCCGCTCGAAACCAGGGATCGACGCCTCTCCCATCACGGGAACCGGATCGACCCCGTAGTGGAGGATACCCCCGATGATGCGCCGCCATATCCTTTCGCTTGCCTGCGGTCTCGCTCTGCTGAGCGGCCTTGGCACCTCGCCAGCCGAAGCCGCCTGGCCCGAGCGCCCGGTCAACATCATCGTCCCGGCGGCTGCCGGCGGCGGTACCGATGCCACCGGCCGCCTGCTCGCCAAGCAGCTCCAGGACATCTTCAAGCAGCCCTTCAACGTCGTGAACCAGGGTCAGGCCGGCGGCGTCGTCGGCCATACCAACATCGGCACCGCACGGCCAGACGGCTACACGATCGGCGTGATCTACCCCTACGCGCAGTACAAGCTGCTGGGACAGGCCGACATCAACCGCGACATGTTCACCGCGATCTCGCAGTTCAACTTCGACCCGGCCGGCTTCCATGCGCCGATCAACACGCCCTACAAGACGCTGAAAGAAGCGCTGGCGGCGATGAAGGCCAACCCGTCCAAGTTCAAGATCGGCTGCGGCGGCTCCTGCGGCGGCAGCTGGGACATCCCGGTCGGTGGGCTCCTGATCGACCAGGGCATCGACACTAAGCAGATCACCTTCATCCCCAGCAACGGCGCGGCGGTCAGCCTGCAGGAGCTGGCGGCCGGCGGCCTCGACTTCGTGAGCTGCTCTGCGCCCGAAGCCAAGGCGCTGATCGAGGCTGGCAAGGTCCAGCCTCTGGTCGTCATGAGCGACGAGCGCATCTCCGCCTTCCCCAACATCCCGACGGTGAAAGAGCAGATCGGCAAGACCTTCGAGGGCGGCGCCTGGCGCGGCCTCGCCGGACCCAAGGGCCTGCCGGCGGACATCGTCCAGGCGCTCGAGAAGGCGGTGAAGCAGATCTATGACAGCGCCGAATTCAGGGACGCGATGACCGGCCGTGGTTTCGGCATGCGTTACCGATCGGCCGCGGAGTTCCAGGCGTTCCTGAAGGAGCATGAGGAGTTCACGGCGCGGATCATGACCGCGCTGGATATGGTGAAGAAGTAAATCAGGGACGACGGCCCGTCCGGCGGTGCCGGACGGGCTGGCCCGGATCATGAAGTTCAACGACGCCATTGTCGGCATCGTCGTCGCCTTCCTAGGCGCCGCGATCGTCTCGCAGGCTTGGTATTTTCCCACGGCCCCACACATTCCTTATGGCCCCGGCTTCCTGCCGACCATCCTCGGCATCGGCCTGGCGGCTTGCGGCGCCAGCCTGATCGTCACCGGGATCGCCTCGCGACAGACCCAGCCGGTGCTCCAGCTAGGCGAGTGGTCGCGCTCGGCCCGGCACATCTTCGGCTTCGTGCTGATCCTCGCCTGCCTCGGCTTCTACGCACTCTTCGCCGACGACATCGGCCACTTCGCCTGCTCGGTCATCATCCTCTGGGCACTGATCGCGCACCTTACTCGGCGCCCCTGGCGAGCTCTCGCGATCTCTTTCATCGCCAGCATCGCCATCCAGTACTTCTTCGTCGAAGGGCTGCTGGTCCCGCTTCCCTGGGGCATTCTCGAGCCCTACTCAGGATGGTTCACATGGAGGTGATGCTGACGGCGCTCGGGCTACTGCTCGAGCCCTACACCTTGATGGTGATCCTGCTCGCTTCGGTCTTCGGTCTCTTCGTCGGCGCCATGCCCGGCCTGACCGCGACAATGGCGACGGCGCTCCTGGTTCCCGTCACATTCTTCATGGCCCCGGTGCCGGCGATCGCCGCGATCGTCTCGGCCTCCGCCATGGCGATCTTCGCCGGCGACATTCCCGGTGCGCTGCTGCGCATTCCCGGCACGCCGGCCTCGGCCGCCTACACCGACGAGGCCTATGCAATGACGCTGAAGGGCGAGGGGGAGATGGCCCTCGGCGCCGGCGTCACCTGCTCGGTCTTTGGCGGGTTGTTCGGCGCGGCCGCGCTGATGTACTTCGCCCCGCCGCTAGCCGAGCTGGCGCTCCAGTTCTCCAGCTACGAGTATTTCTGGCTTTCGCTGCTCGGCCTCGCCTGCGCCATCCTGGTGTCGCCCGGCTCGCCGGTGAAGGGGTGCATCGCGCTGCTGTTCGGCGTGCTGATCTCGACCATCGGCATCGACCCGATGACGGGATACAGCCGCTTCACCTTCGGCTACATCCAGCTCCTCGGCGGGCTCAGCCTGATCCCGGTTCTGGTCGGCATGTATGCCGTCGCCGAGATCCTGCGCTATGCCATCACCATCGACGCGCCGGTCACGATTACGCAGAAGAAGATCGGCAACATATTCGCCGGCCAGCTGCCGATGATGTGGAAGTACAAGGTCGGCATCATGCGTGGCAATATCGTCGGCACGCTGATCGGCGCGCTCCCCGGCGCCGGCGCCGACATCGCCGCCTGGGTTTCCTACGCGATGTCGAAGAAATTCTCGAAGACGCCGGAGAAGTTCGGGACCGGCCATGTCGAGGGCATCGCCGAGGCCGGGGCGTCCAACAATTCAGCGCTCGGCGGTGCCTATATCCCGGCGACGGTCTTCGGTATTCCCGGCGACTCGATCACCGCCATTGTCATCGGCGTGCTCTACATGAAGGGAATGAATCCGGGCCCGACCATCTTCATCAAGAATCCAGAACTCATCTACGCGGTCTTCCTCTCATTCATCCTCGCCAACCTGATGATGCTGCCGCTGGGCTGGGTCGCCATCAAGGTCTCCAAGCAGGTGCTGTCGGTACCACGCTCGGTGCTGATGCCGATTATCCTGATGTTCTGCCTGGTGGGATCCTTCGCCATCGACAACACGGTCTTCGCCGTCACCATCATGCTGATGTTCGGCATCGTCGGCTTCCTGATGGAGGAGAACGGCATTCCGATAGCTCCCGCTGTGCTCGGCCTCGTCCTCGGTCCGCTGATCGAAGGCAACTTCATCACCTCAATGATGAAGGCGGACGGGCGCTTACTGCCGTTCTTCGAACGGCCGATCGCCGGCGTGCTGGGCGTGGTCACCATCCTGATCTGGATCGCGCCGCTGGTCCTGTGGATCTGGAGGTTGAGCCAGGCTCGTATGGCCGCTGCGGGAGCGCGCTCCTAGGCGACCGAGGCGTCGTAGGGGCCGCCCGCAAAGATCGGCCGCTTGGCGCCGATCAGCGCCACCTTGAAGGTGCGGGCGTCGGTCTCTTCCAGATCGATCTCGACGAAGCCGGCGTTCGGCAGCGCGCGGAGTACGAGTTCGACCCGGCGCCGGGCCCGCCACTCCATCGTCATCCGTATGGCGACGAGCACGCGCCCGCCAGGCTTGAGCACCCGCAACACCTCCTTGAGGTCGAGGCGGAGATGCGGCCAGAACTGGACAGAATTGACTGCCAGCACGGCATCGAAGCTGCCGTCGCGGAAGGGCATCTCGGAAACCGAACACTCGCGGACGTCGACGATCCCCTCGCGGATCGCTAGCTTGTTCAGCTTCCGCGCCGCCTCGACCATCTCCGGCGCATGATCGATGGCGACGATGCGCCGCGACTGGCCGGCCCGCACCAGACGCGCGATGGCGTCGCCGGTGCCGCAGCCGATCTCCAGCACGGTCTCGCCATGCTGCATTTCCAGCGCCTCGACCGCGCAGCGGTTCATCGGCCCGTTGATGCGCAGCATCATCCAGCCGAGGGCGCGGCCGATGGATCCCCGCGGCCGCGCCGCCTGGCCGGTTTTCGAGCCGCCGAGGGTCTCGTCTACCTTCTCGTCCTTGAGCAGCATGCCGGCTTGTGATCGCGCGGGAGTCCGCGAGCGTCAAGCGCCTCCTGACGCCACGTTGGCGATCCCCGCCCTCCTCAGTCGGCTTGCACCGTAGCCGGCCGGAGTTCGCTCAAGGCCTGGCGGGCGACCTGCACCGCGGAATGCAGCGCCAGCACGCCCATGCCGGCGGCCACCAGCGCATCAGGCCAGCCCTGGCCGGTGCCGAAGACGCCGGCGGCGGCGGCGAGCACCGCGAGGTTGCCGATGGCGTCGTTCCGCGTGCAGAGCCAGACCGAGCGGCGGTTGGAGTCGCCCTCGCGGAAGCGGAACAGCATCGCCGCGACGCCGAGGTTGGCGGCAAGCGCCAGCGCGCCGACGACGCCCATGGTCGGCGCCTCGGGCACGGTGCCGGCGAGCGCATGGACCGCGGTCGAGCCCAGCACCCAGATGCCGAACCCCGCCATGCTGGCCGCCTTCAGCAGCGACGCCCGGGCGCGGAGCGCCATCGCGGCGCCGAGCACCCAGAGACTGACGGCGTAGTTGACGCCGTCGCCAAGGAAGTCGATGGAATCGGCCAGAAGCGAATCCGAGCGGGCGGCCTGGCTCGAGAAGATCTCGACCCCGAACATCGCGAAGTTGACGACGAGCGCGACCATCAGCACCCGGCGGTAGACGGGATCGTCGCCGGCATCGCCATGGTCATGGCCGTGGTCGCAGCAATGGGCGGACATCTCACTCCTCCGGATGCGGTTCGCGGACATGCTCGGCCATGTCCTGGATGACATCACGCACATGGTCGTCGGCCAGCGCGTAGAAGACCTGCTTGCCGCGCCGCTCCGCCCGCACCAGCCGGGCGGCGCGCAGCAGGCGCAAATGATGGCTGACCAGCGACGGGCTCAAACCCAGCGACTCCGCGACCAGGCCCACCGGCCGTGCGCCGTCGTCGATCGCCAGTGCGATGGCGAGCCGGGTCGGGTCGCCGAGCAGCCGGAAGACCTCGGCCAGCACCTGGGTCTGGTCGGCCGTCAGCGGGGTCATGTTACGTTAGACATTACTGTACATGTGAACATATGTTTGAATATCATGGTTCAATCGGCGTCTCAACTCCCATGACTTGACCGGCGGGGGACCGCCTCTCCAAATCAAAGGCAACGATACCGGGAGGCACGTCCATGGCCTTGGCGCAGCCGAAGCCGGCCGTCTCCGACCACCTCGTGGCCCAGGACTGGCGGGGGTATTCGGCGGCCGAGCACGCGACCTGGAAGACGCTGTTCGAACGTCAGCAGCAGATCCTGCAGGGCCGTGCCTGCGCGGAGTTCCTGTCGGGCATTCATGCGCTCGACGTCACCGCCGCCGGCATTCCGGACTTCCGCCGGCTGAACGAGATCCTGAAGGCGTCATCGGGCTGGGAGATTGCGGCCGTGGCCGGCTTGGTGCCGGACGACGTGTTCTTCGCGCTGCTGGCCGACCGCAAGTTCCCGGCAACCTGCTTCATCCGCACCCCGGCACAGCTCGACTACATCCAGGAACCGGACGTCTTCCACGACGTCTTCGGCCATGTGCCGCTTCTGGTCCATCCCGTGTTCGGCGACTACATGCAGGCCTATGGCGCAGGCGGGCTGAAGGCGCTCGGCCTCGGATCGCTGGAGAACCTGGCGCGGCTCTACTGGTATACGGTCGAGTTCGGTCTGATCCGGACGGCTGAGGGATTGCGCATCTACGGATCCGGCATCGTCTCCAGCAAGGGCGAGTCGATCTACGCACTCGAAGGCAAGGCGCCGAAGCGAATCGAGTTCGATCTGATGCGGATCATGCGGACCCGCTATCGCATCGACGACTTTCAGGAATGCTACTTCGTCATCGACAGCTTCGAGGATCTGATCGCGGCGACGCGCCCGGACTTCACACCCTACTACCGCGATCTCTCCAAGGTTCCGGACATCGCCCCGGGCGAGGTGGTGGAGGGCGACCGGCTTCTTTAGGGCCGAGGAAACCGGGGCGGGGTCCCGCGGGTTTCGTCATGGCAATCCGCGCGTCCAGAGGGCGCACCGGAGACCAGGAGAGATGCCATGATGAAAACGCTTCTCGCGCTCGCGGCCGTTTCGATCGCCATCGGCGCAACGCCCGCGCTTGCCCAGGATCACCGCGCCGACCCGACCTATCGCAGCCAGTGGCCGGCGGGGCTGGAGCAGCACGAACGCTCGGTCACGCGCGAGCTCAACAACGAGCAGGCCAACCAGCCGACGCAATACTACTACACGCCGCAATTCACACATGTGCCGCCGCCGCAGTACTCCTACACGCCGCCGCCGGCCTACGCCTATCCCTACGACTACCCGCCGCGGCCGTGGACTCCGCGCTACTACTGAGCGTGACTAGGACGCGATCTCGCGCGCGATCACCAGGCGCTGGATGTCCGACGTGCCTTCGTAGATCTGGGTGATGCGGACATCGCGGTAGATGCGCTCGACCGGGAAGTCGGCGAGGTAGCCGTAGCCGCCATGGATCTGGATGGCGTCGGAGCAGACGCGCTCGGCCATCTCTGAAGCGAAGAGCTTGGCCATCGAGGCCTCTTTCAGGCAGCGCTCGCCGGCATCGCGGAGCGAGGCCGCATGCAGCACCATCTGGCGTGCCACCTCGATCTGGGTCGCCATGTCGGCGAGCCTGAAGGCGATCGCCTGGTGTTCGAAGATCGGTTTGCCGAAGCTCTTCCGCTCTTTGGCATAGGCCAAAGCCGCCTCGAAGGCGGCCTTGGCCATGCCGATGGACTGCGCGCCGATGCCGATGCGGCCGCCCTCAAGGTTGGCAAGGGCGATGCGATAGCCCTCGCCTTCCTTGCCTAACATCAGCTCGGGCTCGAGGCGCAGATCGTCGAGCTGGATCTGGCAGGTCTCCGATGCATTCAGGCCGAGCTTCTTCTCCACCCGCGCGACCTTCCAGCCTTCGGTCCTGGTCGGCACCAGGAAGGCCGAGATGCCTTTCTTTCCTGCCTCCGGATCGGTGACAGCGAAGACGATGGCGAGGTCGGCGCGGCCACCGGAGGTGATGAACTGCTTGGTGCCGTTCAGCACCCAGCCATTCCCGTCCCGCTTCGCCCGCGTCTTCAAGGCAGACGCATCCGAACCGGCACCGGGCTCGGTCAGGCAGAAGCAGGAGAGCTGCTCGCCTCGCGCCAGCGGTTTCAGGAACCGCTCCTTCTGCATGTCCGAGCCGAATTTGAGGATCGGCACGCAGCCGACCGAGTTGTGGACGCTCATGATGGTCGAGGTCGAGCCGTCACCGGCCGCGACTTCCTCCAGCGCCAGCGCGTAGGCGACATGGTCGGCGCCGGCGCCGCCCAGCTCCTCCGGCACCAGCATGCCCATGAATCCGAGCTTGCCGAGCTTGGCCAGCGCCTCGGTCGGGAACGTCGACTCGGCGTCCCACTTCGCCGCGTTCGGCTTCAGGTGCTCCTCGGCGAAGGCCCGCGCGGTGTCGCGGATCATCGCCTGGATTTCGGTGATCACCATGGCAGCGGCTGGCCCTGATAGTCGAAGAACTTGCCCGTATCCTCGATCGTCGCCCGGTCGATGACCGGCTTCATCCCGGCGATCGAAACCGGGATCTCGATCGCCGCGCGCGCAGTGCCCATGCCGGTCTTGACCCATCCCGGGTGCAGGATCAGGCAGGTGATGCCGCGCGGCTTCATTTCCAGAGAAATACAGTGGACGGCCATGTTGAGCGCCGACTTCGAGGTCCGGTAGATCATGTTGCCGCCGGTGTTGGCGCCGACCGAGCCCATGCGGCTGCCGATGAACACCATCTTCTTCTGGGCACTGTGCGCGACGTTCTCCACCAGCACCTCGGCGACGTGGATCGGCGCCAGCACGTTGGTCTTCAGCACTTGTTCCCAGTCGGCATAGTCGAGGGTACCGAGCTTCAGGTCGCGCTTGCCGAAGACGCCGGCATTGTTGATCAGGAGATCGACCGGCTCGCTGCCGAGGCCTTTGGCCAGCGCCTTCACGTCCTTGGGATCGTTGACGTCGAGCGCGTGGATCCGGAGATCGCCCTTGAGCTTGCGAAGCGCGTCCGCCTGGGTCGGATGCCGGCAGCCGGCATGCACGGTCCAGCCCTCGGCCAGGTAGACGCGGGTGAATTCGAGGCCGAGGCCGCGGTTGGCGCCGGTGATGACGGCAGTGGGCATGCTTATCTCCAGATGGCGCGGGCGGCCGGCAGCCTCACGCAGTTTCCTTGAACAGCTCACGGCCGATCAGCATGCGGCGGATCTCGGACGTCCCGGCGCCGATCTCGTAGAGCTTGGCGTCGCGCAGCAGGCGGCCGGTCGGATAGTCGTTGATGTAGCCGTTGCCGCCGAGGCACTGAATCGCTTCCAATGCCATCCATGTCGCCTTTTCCGCGGCATAAAGAATGGCGCCGGCGGCGTCCTTCCGGGTGACGCGGCCTTTGTCGCAGGCCTTGGCCACCGCATAGACGTAGGACTTGGCGGCGTTCATGCCGACATACATGTCGGCGAGCTTCCCCTGCATGAGCTGGAACTCGCCGATCGGCTGGCCGAATTGCTTTCTCTCATGCACGTAAGGTACGACCACATCCATGCAGGCCTGCATGATGCCGAGCGGGCCTGCCGACAGCACGGCACGCTCGTAGTCGAGGCCGCTCATCAGCACGCGGGCGCCGCCGTTCAGCTGCCCCAGCACGTTCTCCACCGGGACCTCGCAGTCGACGAAGACCAGCTCGCAGGTGTTGGAACCCCGCATGCCGAGCTTGTCCAGCTTCTGCGCGGTAGAGAAGCCCTTCATCCCCTTCTCGATCAGGAAGGCGGTGATGCCGCGCTGATGCGCGTCTGGATCGGTCTTGGCATAGACCACCAGCGTGTCCGCATCCGGGCCGTTGGTGATCCACATCTTCGAGCCATTGAGGACGTAACGGTCGCCCTTCTTCTCGGCGCGCGTCTTCATGCCGACGACATCGGAGCCGGCGCCGGGCTCGCTCATCGCGAGCGCGCCGACATTCTCGCCGGAGACCAGCTTCGGCAGGTATTTCTTCTTCTGCGCGGCGGTGCCGTTCAGCCGGATCTGGTTGACGCAGAGGTTGGAGTGCGCGCCGTAGGACAGCCCGACCGAGGCCGAGGCCCGGCTGATCTCCTCCATGGCAACGCAATGCTCGAGGTATCCCAAGGCCGAGCCGCCATACTCCTCGTCGACGGTGACGCCGAGCACGCCGAGGTCGCCCATCTTCCGCCAGAGATCCGAAGGGAATGTGTTCGAGCGGTCGATCTCGCCGGCCCGCGGCGCGATCTCCTTCGCCGCGAAGCTGCGGACGGATTGCCTGAGTTCGTCGGCGGTCTCGCCGAGGTCGAAGTCGAGGCTCGGATACTCGTTCGACAGCATGCCGGCTCCCTGAAGGATGCACTTACTATAGGGGCCGCCCCTCCCCTTCGCCACGGTTCACCCACCTCGCCGATGCGCTAGGATCCGCCCATGCGCACACCGAGCCTGACCTCCTGGGTCACCGTCCTGATCGCCGGGTCGATCATCCTGACCCTATCGATGGGAGCCTGACAGGTCTCCGGCCTGTTCCCTAGGCCCGTGGTCATGGATCTCGGCCTCTCGCGCGAGGCCTTCGGCACCGCGGTCGCGCCGCGCTATGTCCGGTTCATCACCAGCCCTTACACGGTCTCGCTGCTCCGCGTCGTCGCCTCCGAAGCGACGCGCACGCCGGAGCTCGGCCGGATCTTCTACGAGAACGCCCCCGGCCTCGGGCGACGACGCTTCGCCGAACTCCTGCAGGCGGCCGATGCCAAGGGAATCCTGCGCGTCTCAGATCCGCTGCGCGCGGCCGATCACTTCTTCTCGCTGCTGCGGAGCGACATGCACATCCGCTGCCTGGTCGGCCTGCCGGCACCGGGAGAGGAGGAGCTCGACGACCACGCGCGCGAGGTCGTCGAGATGTTCCTCAGACTTTACCAGCCA
>CAMDFP010000016.1 GCA_945897335.1 Asaia bogorensis
CTGATCGCCAAGCACGGGCCTGCCGGCTTCTACAAGGGCGAGGTCGCCGAAAGGCTCTCGGAGGACAACGCCAAGAACGGCGGCACTCTGCGCGCGGCCGACCTCGCGGCGTACAAAGCGCAGATCCTGGAGCCGATCCGCGGCCGCTATCGAAACGTCGATCTCATCGGCATGCCGTACCTGACCGCGGGTCCCACGGTCATGGAGGCGCTCCATATCCTCGATCACTTCGACCTGAAGAAGACCGGCTGGGGCAAGCCGGAGACGCTTCACCTGGTCGCCGAAGCCATCCGCATGGCCGGCGCCGACCGCTTCACCTACATGGGCGACCATCCGGACGCGCCGCTCGACATGCTGGTCGACAAGGACTATGCCGCGACGCGGGCCGAGATGATCTCGCGCCGCAAGGTCGCCGCACCCGAGCCTGGAGATCCCTGGGCGGTCTTTGGCCGCCAGCGCCCGAAGGATTTCCCGGGACCGGCGCGCGGCGGCAAGGACGCCGGCACCACGCACATCACCGTCGTCGATTCAAAGCGCAACGCCGTCGCCCTGACCCAGACCAATGTCGGCTATTCCGGGGTGGTCACGCCCGGCGTCGGCGTCATGATGAACAACGCCATGAGCTGGTTCTGCCAGGTGCCGGGAACGATCAACTCTGTCCGCGGCGGCGCCTTCGGCTGCAACAACATGAGCCCGATGATCCTGACCAGCCGCGGCAAGCTCAAGGCCGCGCTCGGCGCCTCCGGCGGCCGGCGCATCTGGTCGGCGATCGTCCAGGCCGTGGTCAATCACGTCGAGCACGGCATGTCGCTGCAGGACGCGCTGCAGTCGCCGCGTCTGCATACGGAGACCGACGACGTCATGCTCGACGGCCGCTTCGGCAATGCCGCGAAGGCCGCGCTGGAGAAGAAGGGCCACACGATCGCGGTGGTGACGCCGCATTACGATCGCGGTCCCTATTCCGAGCCCAACGGCATCGCGGTCTCTGGCCGCGATCTGAAGAGCGCGGTCTATCCGGTCGCCAAGCCGACCTATGCCGCGGGATATCCGGGCGGCGAGGATACGGCGGGTGACAGCCTGGCGCCGCGTCCCGATCTGCATCCTTAGTCTTTGAAAGAATAGTGGGGTAACCATGTCGAAGATCGAAGCCGTCGATCTGTTCTACGTCTCCATGCCGGTGGTGGAGGACATCAGCGACGGCAGCCAGGACGCGCTGCTGGTCCGCGTGCAGTCTGGCGGCAAGGTCGGCTGGGGCGAGGCCGAGGCGTCGCCGCTGCCGTCGATCGCCAGCTGGATCGCGCCGATGTCGCATGGCTTCTGCCATCCGATCTTCACCTCGGTGCTGGGCCAGAAGCTCGACACGCCGGAGGACATCCGCCGCATCAACGACACGGTGAAGCGGCGCTCGCTCGACATCCTGCAGACCGACCACACGCTGTCTGGCATCGACGAGGCGCTCTGGGACCTGCTCGGTCACATGCGCCAGGAGCCGGTGTGGAAGATCCTGGGATACAAGAAGAATTATGCGAAGACGCCCTATGCCTCGCAGCTCTTCGGTCTCACGCCTGAGGAGACGCTGAACAAGGCCAAGGCCGTCGTCGCCGACGGCTACTGGGCCAGCAAGTTCGGCTGGAGCAATTTCGGCATGACCACCGTCAAGGACGACGCCGACCACCTGATGGCGGCACGCGAGGGCCTCGGCAAGGACGGCATCCTGCTGGTCGACGCCGGCTGCGTCTTCGGCGACGACGTCGAGCGGGCGGCGAAGCGCCTGCCGGCGCTCAAGCAGGCCAAGGCCACCTGGTACGAGGAGCCGCTCGACCGCGACGCGCTCGGCGAATTCAAGGCGCTGTCGAAGAAGACCCCGAAGGTGAAGCTCGCCGGCGGCGAGGGCGCCTACACCTTCCTGATGGCGAAGCAGATGATGGATCTGGCGGGGCTCAGCTTCATCCAGATCGACGCCGGCCGCATCGGCGGCATCACCCCGGCGAAGCAGGCGGCGGATTATGCGAAGAAGAAGGGCGTGACCTTCGTCAACCACACCTTCACCTCGCACCTGCAGCTCTCGGCCTCGCTGCAGCCCTATGCGGGCATGAAGGACCACGACATCTCGGAGTATCCGGTCGAGCTCAAGGATGTCGCCAAGGCGATCACCAAGAACACCATCGGCCGCGACAAGAACGGCCTGATCAAGGCGCCGGACGCGCCCGGCCTCGGCATGGAGATCGACGTCGAGGCCCTCAAGCCCTACCTGATCGACGTCTCGATCAAGGTCGGTGGCAAGAGCCTCTACGAGACGCCGATTCTAAGGAAGTAATCGGAAGAACCCTCCCCCGCTGCGCGGGGGAGGGGGTAAGAAGGCGCCCTAATTACGCGGGCGCCTTGCAGTCGGTCGCCAGATGCGCGATGCAGTCGCCGCGCTCGACCCGCCCGTAGTGGCGCTTGCAGATCAGAAGCCCTGAGTCCTTGAAATAGGCCGGCACCGGCTCGCGGCCGGGGTTGTCGACGAAGTGCACATGGCCGAAGAGCTGGCCCTTCTTGACCATGTCGCCGAGCTTGCACACCGGCTCGAACAGTCCGGCTTCCGGCGCGTAGACGTAGTAGCTCTGGCCCAGGAGCTCGCACCAGCGGATCTTCGCCGGCGGCGGGCCGACCTTGAACTTCTTGGTGTTCTTGAGGATCCCCATGTGGATCAGCGAGCGCACGACGCCGTCATAGGTGAGCTTGACGCCGTCGGGGTTGACGTTGGCCGTGCCGCCGAACTCGCCGCCGAGATAGACCACCTTGTTCTTGTGCGCCGAGGCATGCGCGAGGCGCGAATCCGGCAGGAAGGTCCACACCATCGAGACCGGCGCGCCGAAGGCCTTCAGGATCTCCATCGAGCGTTTGTCTAGCTTGGGATCGTTCGATGTGGAGATCGAGGCGAAGGGCACGTAGTCGAGCGAGCCACCGCCCGAATGCAGGTCGAACCAGACCTCGCATTTCGGCACCACCACGGTGTCGAGGTAATGCGCGATCTGGTAGGTGACGCTCATGTTCGGGCTGCCGGGGAAGGCGCGGTTCAGGTTGCCGTCGTCGATCGGCGAGACGCGGGCGCCGGCCATCGCGGCGGGCATGTTGGCCGCCGGCATGATGATCAGCCGGCCCTTGATATCCGCCGGATCGATCTCGCGGATCAGCTTGCAGAGCGTGACCTGCCCCTCGTACTCGTCGCCGTGGTTGCCGGCCATCAGGAGGGCGGTGGGGCCCTTGCCGTTCTTGATGACGGTCAAGGGGATGGCGAGCGTGCCATAGGCGGAACGCGTCACCGAATGCGGCAGATGGATATAGGAGATCTGCTTGCCGTCGGCGTCGTAGTCGACCTCGGTCCAGAGGTGGGATTTCTGCTCGGCCATCGCTTGGGTCTCCCGGGGCGGTCGGTTTCGTTGAGACAACCCTACCGGTCCTGGCAGAGGCCCGGAATCGTCAAGTCGCCGTCGATGGAATGCCGGGGCTACTCCGGCGCCTCGGTATCGCTCGCCAGATGGGCGACGCAGTCTCCGCGCTCGGCGCGGCCGTAGTGGCGCTTGCACATGAGGAAGCCTGAGTCCTTGAAATAGGCCGGCACCGGCTCGCGGCCGGGGTTGTCGACGAAGTGCACGAGGCCGGCCAGCTGGCCTTTCTTCACCTTGTCACCGAGCCTGGCCTTGGGCTCGTAGAGGCCCGCCTCCGGCGCGTAGACGTAGTAGCTGCGGCCGAGAATTTTGGCCCAGCGCATCTTTCCCGGTGGCTTGACCTTGAACTTCTTCGCGCTCCTGAGGATGCCCATGTAGGTCAGCGCTCGCACCATGCCGTCATAGGTGAGCTTGACGCCGTCGGGGTCGACCGAGCCGGTGCCGCCGAACTCGCCGCTGAAGTAGACCGCCTTGCTGCGGCGGGCGGCGGAATGCGCGACCCGGGAATCCGGCAGGTGGGTCAGGACCACGCTGAGCGGGGCGCCGAACGCTTTCAGGATGTCGGCCGAGCGGCGGTCGAGGGCGGCATCGCCGGTGCCGGCGACGCAGGCGAAGGGCATGTAGTCGAGCGAGCCGCCGCCGGAGTGCAGGTCGAACCACACCTCGCATTTCGGCACCACCACCGTGTCGAGGTAATGCGCGATCTGGAAGGTCACGCTCATGTCGGGGCTGCCGGGGAAGGCGCGGTTCAGGTTGCCGTCGTCGATCGGCGAGACGCGGGCGCCGGCCATCGCTGCCGGCATGTTGGCCGCCGGCATGATGATGAGGCGCCCCTGGATGTCCTCGGGCTCGATCTCGCGGATCAGCTTGCACAGCGTGACCTGCCCTTCGTACTCGTCGCCATGGTTGCCGGCCATCAGAAGGGCGGTCGGGCCCTTGCCGTTCTTGATCACGGTGAGCGGGATGGCGAGCGTGCCATAGGCCGAGCGCGTCACCGAATGCGGCAAATGGAGGTAGGAGATCTGCTTGCCGTCGGCGTCGTAGTCGACCTCGGTCCAGAGGTGGGATGTCTGCTCGGCCATGGAGTTCATCTGGGAGGCGTTTCTGATTACGTCGGGAAGACGGGGGAGGATGCGGGGCCAATATACGGCCCGACTTTCGCCGCCGCCAATGAGGGGCCGGGACGATGAAACCGCAGGCTTCAGGCCTGCCGGTAGGGTCGGTACCGAAGGACGTCCGCCCGATCCGCAGTTCCCATTCCGGGTCGCTTGGCATAGTTTGCATTTATGATGAATTAGCGAGGCCGCCTTGCCCAGCCTTTCGCTCACCACTGCCTTGCTCGGGTCTGGCCTGAGCTGCGCCATCCTCTGCTACGTCATGGCGTACCTTCGGCGGATGCCCGACGCACCGGTCGCCTTCGGCTGGTGGTCGCTTGCCTTCGCGCTCGGAACCCTACGTTTCGTCTGGCGTAGCCTGCAGCCCTGGATCGGCCTGCCACCGGCGCTGTTCGGCGCCGAGGCGCTGCAGGCGTCGGCGGCCATCCTGCTCCTGGTCGGTGTCGGCAGCCTGGTCGGATTCAATCCGCGGCGGTTTGTGCTGGCCGGCGGCATCGCGGTGGTCGTGGCCTGGGCGGGGATCTTCGTCTTCGTCAGGTTCGACCTGGTGCTGCTGTCGGTGCCGCTTCACCTCCTTGCCGGCGCGGCGCTGTCGGCGACAGCGGTCGCGCTCTTTCGCGAGCATCGCCGACGGCCGCGCCTCAATCTCAACCTGGCGGCGCCGCCCTTCGCCGTCTGGGGCCTAGTGGAGTTCGCTTATCCGCTGACGCTGTCGAACCCGTGGCTGGTCCCCTGGTATTTCCTTGCGACCCAGGGCTTGGCGATCGTCATTGCCATCGGTCTGGTCGTCGGCGCTCTCCGTCGTTTCCAGGACGACACGCGCCGTGCGGAGGACCGGCTGAGCACGGCGTTCGAGACGATGCCGGCCCAAGTCGCTCTCTTCGACTCCTCGGGAGATCTCGTCCGCGGCAATGCCGCCTATCACGCCGACTACGGGCCTGACGCCAGGCGCGGGCCTGAGCCGAACCTGCGGTTCGAGGACCTAATGCAGCGCCTGTCGGAACATCGATCGCCGCGCCTGGTCGAAGCCGCTGAACAGCAGGCTCAGCGCGGTTCCGACGATCAGGTCGAGTTCGAGGCTGTGCTGCCCGATGGTCGCACCGTCACTGTCCGCAGGCGGACGACGCCGGACGGCGGAAGCGTTCTCGTCGCCGTCGATATCTCAGCTCAGATTGAGCGTGAGCGCGACCTGCTTCAATCGGCGAGGCTGCTTCGTGGAACCCTCGATGTCGTAAAGATCGGCATTGCCGCCTTCGCTGCCGACGGCACCGTCATCGCTTGGAGCCAGCGATTCGTCGAGGCGCTCGGGCTCGAGGAGGGGACGCCGAATGCGGAGACGACGGTCGAGGGATTCATCGGCACGCTGGCCCATCGCGGCGACCTCGGCGCCGGTGCCCCTTGGGATCTTGCTGGCCGGGTGATCGCCCGTGCTTCCGAGGGTCGCGGTCTTGACATCGACCTCGTTCTGCCCGGCGGGCGTCGGGCAAAGCTCCTATGGCACGACGTTGTCGGCGGCGGAACGATCCTCTGTGCGCTACCGGGCACGCCCACCATTGGCTGAGGGCTAGGCGACCATCCGTGGCAGGGCGGGGCGCCGCTGTGACATCCGCGCGCCGGTCTCGATCTCGCGGGCGACGGCACGCTTGACGTCACCCTCGAGTTCATCGAATGCGGCCTGTGCCAGGAGCAGATCCAGGGGGTCGTCGGACTTGATCGCTCGCGCGAGGTAGCGCGCCACGTCCGAATTGCGCCCGACCACGAGGTCGACCGCATCCAAGAGTATCTCGCTTGCTGACCGTTTCATTCCCGCGCCCGAATGGGCATCCTCCGATGACCGATCAATCGCATTTAATTTATCTTTCGCGAAAATCCTCAAGTCAATCCTGAATGTCCGTCCATCCGATGAATTCGAGGGGGGGGCGGCTCCCCGTCGACGGAGCCCCGGGCCTAGCGGCGCGCGGCGATGCGGCGGGTGAGGTCGGCGGTGCTGCTTTCGACCTGGCGGGCGACAGCACGCTTGAGGTCGCCGTCCAGTTCCTCGAAGGCGGCTTGGGCCAGCAGGAGGTCGAGGGCGTCGTCGGACTTGATCGCCCTCCCGAGGTAGCGCGCGACGTCGGAATTGCGCCCGACCACGAGGTCGATCGCTTCCAACAGCACCTCGCTCGGTGAGCGCTTCATCTCCTGCCCCAAAAGGGCCCCCCGTCTTCGCGCCGCCAGCGACCATAAACGGCCGCTTCGATCATTTAAACAGTATTTAATGTATCTTTTATGAGAGATCGGCCGTCAACTTAAAATTCGCAAGTGCAAACGGATGAGGCAGGACGGGCCTGCGGCCTTCGCCGGCGGCGTCGGACCTGCTATTTCTCGCAGGCTCGGAGGCAAAAGTGGCACGAATCGATCCCCGCAACCGGACCCGATACTGGGACGACCCGCGCGTCGATGGCCTCAGCTGCCTGCATGCCGATTTCACCACTCATGACTACGCCCCGCACGCCCATGACGGTTTCGTCATCGCGGTCACGGAGGCGGGCGGGGCGGAGTTCACCAGCCGGGGCGAGGTGGCCGAGGCGACGCCTCAGGTGCTGCTGGTCTTCAACCCCGACGAACCCCATTCCGGCCGGATGGGACGTAGCCGGCGCTGGCGCTACCGCTCGCTTTATCTGGCGGAGGCCGCGATCGCCGAAGTCGCGAGAATGCTGGGCGTTCCGGAGGTTCCGCACTTCACCCGCAACCGGGTCTCCGATCCCGATCTCATCGGCGCCTTCCTCGATCTGCACCAGGCTCTCGACCGGGGCGAGGACCCGCTCCACCGGCGCGAGCTGCTGGCCGGGAGCTTCGGCCGGCTGTTCCGTCGCCATGGCAGCGGCCCGCGCGTCGAGGCGACGACGAAATCCCCGTCACGCTTCGCCCGCGTGGCCGAGATGATGCAGGATCGCTTCGCCGCCAACCTCACCCTGGAAGAGATGGCGGGGGCCGCTGACCTGACTCCGTTCCAGCTGATCGCCTTGTTCAAGCGCGAGACCGGCCTCACCCCGCATGCCTATCTGGTGCAGCTTCGCCTGCAGGCGGCGATGCGGGCGCTCAAGGCCGGCGTGCCGATCGCCGAGGCCGCGACCGCGGCGGGCTTTTACGACCAGAGCGCGTTCACCCGGCACCTGAAGCAGTCCTTCGGGGTGACGCCGCTGCAGTTCGCCCGCGCCGGCTTCAATTTCCGCCAATAGCGCCACAGCGCCATCGGGCATGCTTGCCGCATGTCCCGCTATTTCTGCCACGAGAACCCCGAGACCCTGAGCCTCGAGACCGAGGTCGTCGACGCTCGCCCCGGCCGCGTCAGGCTCGCCCGGACGCCGTTCTATCCGGGTGGTGGCGGCCAGCTTGCCGATCGCGGCAGCCTTCGCTGGGCCGGCGGTGAGGCCGCAGTCTCCGGCTTCGACTATGCCGAAGGACACCTCTGGCATCTGCTGGCCGAGCCGGTGGAGATCTCGGGCCTCGTCGCGCTTGCGGTCGACCCGGCGTTCCGCCAGCTCATGCGCGAGTTGCATACGGACCTTCACATCATCAACGCGCTGGCCTTCCAGGGCTTCGACGGCGCGTTGGTCACCGGCGCCCAGATGAACGAGGACGGCACCGCCCGCCTCGATCTCGACCTGCCGGGCGCCGACAATGATCGCCTGCGTGCCATGGAGGCGGCGATCAACGACGCGATCCGCCAGGACCTCGCCGTCACCGACGCCTATGTGCCGCTGGAGGCGGCCCAGGGAGAGAAAGGCCTCCTCCGTTCGCGCTCGGTGGCGCCGCCGCCGACGTCGGACGGCATGGTGCGGGTGATCGAGATCGCCGGCCTCGATCGCCAGGCCTGCGGCGGCACCCATCTGTCGTCGACCGGCGGCTCGCGACCCGTCCGCATCCTCAAGATCGAGAACAAGGGACGCCACAACCGCCGCATCCGCATCGGCCTGGCCGGCGCATGACGGCGATGCAGCCCTCTTTCGCCGGAAAGGTCGCGCTGGTCACCGGTGCCACCTCCGGCATCGGCCGGGCGGCGGCGCTGGCCTTTGCCCGGCGCGGGGCTTCGGTCGTGCTCGTCGGCCGCGACGAGACGCGGGGTGCGGAGGCTGCCTCCGACTGCGTCTCGGCCGGAGCGCGCGCCGTGTTCTTCCGCGCCGACGTCGCCAGGCCCGACGCGATGCGGGCGGCGGTCGCCTTCGCCGGCGAGAGCTTCGGCGGCCTCGACATCGCCTTCAACAATGCCGGCCACCAGGAGAAGCGGGCGCCGCTGGCCGAGCAGCCGGACGAGGTCTTCGACGTAGTGATCGACACCAATCTCCGGGCGCTGTTCCTGGCGATGAAGGCGGAGATCCCGGTGATGCTCGCCGGCGGCCGGGGCGGGGTCATCGTCAACAACGCTTCCGTCAGCGGCGTCCGCAATCCCAATCCCGGTCTCTCTCTCTATTCGGCCTCGAAGGCGGCGGCGCTGTCGCTGACCCGCTCGGCGGCGATGGAGTACGCACCGCTCGGCATACGCATCAACGCCGTCTCGCCCGGCCGCGTGGTCACGCCGATGATGCTGGGATCGGGGATCGCCGACATGTCGGCAGTCGCCGCCGGCCTGCCGATCCGACGCATGGGCACGCCGGAAGAAGTGGCGGAAGCGGTGGCGTGGCTCGCCTCGGATGCGGCCTCCTTCGTGGTCGGGCATAATCTCTGTACCGATGGAGGCTTCCTGGCGGCCTGAGCCAAGGCCATATTTGTTCGGGAAGTTTACAAGGTTGACATGTTTCCGGGCGGGTGCGAGAAGAGGCACGCGTCAACCGAAAGCGCCCGAACCATGACCATCGCCACCGAAGCGACCCGTCTCCGCATCCGTCCGCTCGGCGTGCTTGGCGCGGAGATCACTGGTGGCGTGCTCGATCCCCTGAGTCCCGCGGACGAGGCAGCGCTCAAGCAGGCGGTCCGCGATCATCTGGTGGTGCGACTTCGCGGCTACACGCTGGACGATCTCGAGTTCACCCGGATGGCCGAGCGTCTCGGCGAGCTGCAGGGGTCGCCCGACTATACAAGGTCGCGCAAGGTCTACTCGGAAGAGTCGCCGATGATGACCATCATCTCCAACGTCAAGGAAAACGGCGAGGCGATCGGCGAACATGGCGACGGCGAGCTCAACTGGCACACCGATCTCGCTTTCACCGACTATCCCTCCGAATACACCATGCTGATGGCGCGCGAGGTTCCGCCAAGTGGCGGCAACACATGGTTCGCCAATATGTATGCGGCCTATGACGCAATGCCGGAGGATCTGAAGCAACGGGTCGCCAAGCTGAAGATGAAGCACCAGGCGAGCCACAACGCCCAGGGCGGCACCCGGCCCGGATACAAGGACATCGAGACCAACGACGTGCGCGAGATGCCGGGCCCGATCCATCCGATCGTGCGCACGCATCCGGTGAGCGGTCGGAAGGCGCTGTTCCTCGGCCGCCGCTTCGGCGCCTACATTCCGGGTCTGCCGCTGGCCAAAAGCGAGGCGCTCTGCGACGAGCTCTGGGCCTATGCCGCCAGGCCCGAGAACACCTGGGGCCAGGAGTGGCGGGTCGGCGACCTGATCATCTGGGACAACCGCTGCACCATGCATCGGCGCGACGCTTTCGTCGGCATGGGCCGCCGGCGCATGCATCGCCTCTGCACCCGCGGCACCCGCCCGGAATAGGCGAAAGCCGCTGATTCGAGGGCGATCCGCGAGTTCCGCCGGTGGCGAGCCGGCGGCGCCCGTGTTAGAGGAGGGGGCGCCGGATTCGCCGCTCCGCCGTGTCGGCGGCGGTCGCCGGTCCGAGAGCCGAAGCCCGATCGCCGGATGACAACCGTCTCTCCCACCGACCTGCCGCAAACTGAGGGACGTGGCCGTTCGAAGCTGAGCGACGTCGTCTACGGCCAGATCCTCCGCCTGATCGCCCGTGGAGAGTATCCACGCCATTGCAAGCTGCCGACCGAGAACGAGCTGGGTACCCGCTTCGGTGTCTCGCGTCCGGTGATCCGCGAGGCGCTGGCGAGGCTTCGCGACGAGGGCGTGGTCCGCTCCCAGCAGGGCTCCGGCACCTTCGTCGAGCGCGGGCCGGAAGCGGGGTCTCTGGTCTATCCGCCGGTCCGCAGCGTTGCCGACATGCAATGGGTCTACGAGTTCCGCATCGTCGTCGAAGGCCAGTCGGCCTACATGGCGGCCGAGCGTCACACCAAGGAGACGCTGGCCGACATCGAGAAATCGCTGGCCGAGGCCGAGACGATGATCGCCGCCGCCGAGTCCGCGGCTGCTCATATCGGCGCCGACCTCAACTTCGCCTTCCACCGGGCGGTGGCGCGCGCCACCCACAACCCGTATTTCGTCACCACGCTGGAAGCGATCCCGAACCTGATCGGTGGCGGGCGCATTGCCGTCCGCAATAACGGCCTCGACGATCCGATCCAGCGGGCGCGCTCGGTCTGGCTCGAGCACGAGAGCATCTACCGGGCGATTGCCGGCAGGGACGGAGCGAGGGCGCGGGCCGAGATGGAGGCGCACATAGGTAATGCTCGTCAGTACATTTTCCAGCGGCAAGACATCGGCTGACCGCGTCCCACGTGCTGAATAGTTTGTCGTTTGTATTGACAAATTTGTCAAAGTCCCGGAAAGAAAGAACCGAATAGAGGGGATAACCCTCGAGACCGGGATTTTCGGGAGGAAATCAATGCGCAGACTGACCCTGTCGCTGCTTGGCTCGCTCGCGGTTGCGGCTCTCATCGGCTCGACCGCCCCGGCACTCGCTCAGGCGAAGCCGGACAAGCTGGTCATCATGGGCCACGCCGTCCACAAGGGCGCGGTGACCGGCGAGAAGGGCGGAGACAGTTCCGCCGAATGGTCGAAGAAGAACGGCGTCGGCACCGAATGGCTGACCTTCGGCGTCGAGGCGGTGCACGAGCGGGTCTACCGCGAGGCCAGCCTCTCCAGCGGCACGGTCGACATCGCCTTCATCCTCGAGCGCTATTCAGGCCCGCAGGTGGCGCGCCTGTTCGAGGACCTCGGCGAGTACCAGAAGCGTGACGGAATCGAGGACTTCGAGGAAATCTCGTCCGGCATGCGCACCGCGCATACCCACAAGGGCAAGCTGATCGCGATCCCGTTCCGGCACGCGACACACGGCCTCCTCTACAACCAGGTCTATTTCAAGGAGCGCGGCGTCGATGCGCCGCCGAAGACCATGGAGGCGCTGCTCGAGCTCGCCGAGAAGCTGAACTACACGCGGGCCGACGGCACCGTGGTCCACGGCTACATCACCAGCTTCGACGATCCCTCAGGCGTCGTCGACCTGATGCGCGCCTTCGGCGGCGACTTCATCACGTCGGACTACAAGTTCGTCGCCGACAGCCCCGGCTCGATCAAGGTGGTGACGCTGCTCCGCAACTTCTTCCAGAAGGGCATCCTTCCGAAGAACGTCTTCACCTTCAAGACCGAAGAAGTCATCACCATGATGCAGCAGGGGCGGGCGGCGATGACCAACCAGCCCTTCGGCCGCTTCTTCAACTACAACGACGCCAAGCAGAGCAAGTTTCCGGGCGAGTTCAAGGTGACCACCATTCCGGCCGCGGGCGGCGGCATCGCGCCGGCCAAGACTTCGGTCTGGGGCATGGCGATCCCGGCGAACTCCAAGAACAAGCAGCTCGCCTGGACCCTGATCAAGGAGCTGTCGTCGAAGAAGGCGACCGTCGCCCAGGCGATCAACGGCAACGGCCCGGTGCGCGTCTCGGCCTACAAGGACGAGGCTGTCCGCAAGCTGGTGCCCTATGCCGACGACGAGGCGGCGGTGCTGCAGAACGCGCGCTCGACCGTACCCGGCTTCGAGAACACGCAGAAGGCCATGGACTTCTTCATGGAGGAGATCCAGCAGGCGATGCTCGGCACCAAGACGCCCGAGCAGGCGATGGCCGACCTGAAGAAGCGGGTCGAGCCGCTGCTGCCGAAGTAAACCGAAAGCGGCTACGCTTTCCGGCGGGCGCCTCGAGCGTCCGCCGGTTTCGTCTCGGCTCCCTCCGTCACGAAGGCATCGCGGCATGTGGACCCTGCGTCCCGTCCACTACCTGATGGTCGCGCCGGTCCATCTGCTGCTGCTGGCATTCATCTTCGTGCCCGCCCTCTATGTCGGCTGGCTCAGCCTGACGCATTCGACCTTCGGCGGCCCGGCGGAGTTCGTCGGCCTCTCCAACTACGCGACCTTGCTCGGCGACCGCATCTTCTGGCGGTCGTTCTGGAACACGCTGATCGTGGTCAACGTCGTCGTCTATGGCGAGCTGGCGCTGGGTCTCGCGCTGGCGCTGCTGATGGCCGGCTGGGTTCCGTTCAAGCGCGTGGTCATCGCCGTGATCCTGGCGCCTTACGCCATCACCGAGGTGACCTCGGTGATCATGTGGCGCTACATGCTCGAACCCGACGTCGGCATGATCAACTACGCGCTGAAGTCGTTGGGCCTCGGCCAGATCGAGTGGGCGACCGAGCCGTTCTCGGCGCTGATGGTGGTCTCGGTGCTGGCGATCTGGCAGCATCTTCCTTTCACCTTCCTCATCCTCTACGCCGCCGTCACCACCATCCCGAACGAGCTGATCGAGTCGGCGAAGGTCGACGGTGCCACCGCTTGGCAGACCTTCTGGCACGTGACCTTGCGCCTGATCATGCCGGCGGCCTTCGTCGCGCTGATGTTCCGCTACATCTTCGCCATGCGCATCTTCTCCGAGGTCTGGCTGCTCACCGAGGGCGGGCCCGCCAGGATGACCGAGGTGCTGGCCGTCTATCTCTATCGCCAGGCGTTCCGCTATCACGAGTTCGGCGGTGCGTCCGCGACCGGCTGGATGTTGCTGATGCTGTCGCTGGTGATCGCGCTGCCCTATCTCCGCGCCATGTACGTGAAGATGTTCCGCCATGACGGCTGAAGGCTGGAAGATCCGCGGCGTCCGTCTGGCGCTGGTGGCGCTCGTGCTGCTGTGGTCGGGCTTCCCCATCCTTCTCGTGGTGATCTCCTCGTTCAAGGACGTCCGCGAGATCTTCGCGGTGCCGCCGACCTTCATCTTCACGCCGACGCTCGACAGCTATCGCCGTCTCGGCCAGGTGTGGCCGGCCTTCTATCCGAACATGCTGAACAGCCTGATCATCACCACGGGGGCGACGCTGCTCACCATCGTCGTCACCTCGATGGCGGGCTACGTCTATGCGCGGTTCTCGAGCCGGCTTCTCACCGGGTCGGCCTTCTTCATGATCTTCGTCCGCATGATGCCGCCGATCATCATCACGCTGCCCCTGTTCCCGGTGGTCAATCTGCTCGGCCTCAGCGACACGCACCTGCTGCTGATCGTGCTCTACTCGACCTTCTTCGTCAGCCTCGGCACCTGGATCATGAAGGCCTTCATCGAGCAGATCCCGCGCGAGCTCGAGGAGGCGGCGATCGTCGACGGCGCCAACCTGTTCCAGACCCTGGTGCGCGTCATCCTGCCCCTGGCGGCCCAGGGCATCGTCGCGTCCTCGATCTTCGTGCTGGTGTTCTCCTGGAACGAGTTCATCTTCGCGCTGATCTTCACCACCCGGCACGCCAAGACCGCGCCGCTGATCATCGCCGAGATGCTGAGCACCGCCGACGGCGTCGAATGGGGCATCCTGTTCGCCGCTGCGACGATCCAGCTGGTGCCGGTGCTGGTCTTCGTCATCGCCGTCCAGCGCTATGTCGTCGCCGGCCTCCAGGCCGGCGCGGTCAAGGGTTAGCCATCCCGTTCAGCGCCTGGCGGATCATCTGGCGGCCGCGGAAGAGCGTGAGCTCGCGCCAGGAATCGGTGTCGGGATAGAAGGCGCGGCGGATCTCGGCCTTGATCGCTTTCGCCGTCGGCGAGTTCCAGTCGAACTGGTCCTTCCGTGCATGCAGCCACTGGTCGCGTCGGAGCGCGTCGTAGACGACGTCGATCGGAAAGGTACCGAACTCCAGCGTGACGAAGGTCAGGCGCTCGCCCAGGAGCCGCGTCCAGCCCTGGGTGGTGAGCCCGAAGCGCGGGATCGAGACGCCGGCGCCGCTGGCCGGCTGGCTCACCGACTCGCCCCACCAGGACAGCGCCCGGTTCAAGGGCTCGCTGCCGATCGGATGATGGCAGAGCGGCTCCCCATAGCCGTACTGGCCGAGCCCGGTGTGCAGGTCAATGCCGGCGACCACCTTGCGCTCGGCCAGGCGATAGTCGGTGAGGATCGTCTCCTCCGTCCGGCGGGCCCAGGTCGGCGCGGCGCCGCCATAGTGGAGGCCCAGCGGATGCGTATATTGGCCCTGGCCGCGGGCGAGCAGCACGGCACGGGCGCCGTGCTCCTTGGCATAGGCGGCGATCTTCGCATCTGCCTCCCGGTAGCTGGCGGGGCTGGGGTCGTCCGGAACCCAGGCCTCCAGAAGCGCGTCGTAATGCGGATTGTCGGGCAGCGTCTGCGCGTAGTCGACGAAGTTGCGGTTGAGGTCGACGCCCTCCTCGGTTACGCGCCGGAGCCAGGCGAAGCCGTAGGGGTTGACCGCGTGCAGAAGGATGACCGCGGTTCCCTTCGGCAGGCGGGCGGGCGCGCCCGAGGTCAGCCAATCGACCTGGATGCCCGAGCCGCAGAAGCCCTCGCCGCCATGGGTGCCGGAGAGGAGTGCGACCACGTTCGGCGCGTCTTCGGGCCCGACCCACGCCACATCCGTCGCCAGCTCCTCGCCGCCCGGCCCGCGGTTCGGGTTGACGTAGGCGCGCAAGCGGGCGCCGGCTTGTTCTGCTGCGGCGAGGAAGAGGCGCCGGGCGCCGGCATAGTCGGCGGCGAACGAGGCACGGCCCTGGGCCACCAGATCGGCTGGGTCCATCTGAAGATCAACCTCCGCAAGTCGGGATGTCTGAACAGGGTGGGAAACGATCTTCAACAGTGTCGCATCGTTCCCTCGATCTCGGGCGGGAATCCGTTAACCTCCTCTCGCTTTGCCGGATCCTAAATTGCGTTTGGTTAAGATCCTTAAAATTCGTATAAAATGAGCGCTTAAGGGCCGGCGCTCAAGAGTGTAGAGCTAGGCTAGTAGACTGCGGCCGGGGTTGAAGGGACGGGAATGGCGAGCCAGCTTGAAAAGTTGACGATCCTCTTGGCCGAGGACAACAAGCCGATGCGGGGCCTCGTCCGCGATATCCTTACTGCGCTTGGCGTCGGCACCGTCCTCGAAGCCGCCGACGGTCAGGCGGCGATGAAGCAGCTTGCCACCCACACTGTGGACATCGTCATCCTCGATTGGAACATGGAACCGATGGACGGGATGGAGCTCACCCGCCGTATACGCACCTCGCCCGAGAGCCCCGATCAGTTCGTCCCGATCATCATGCTGAGCGGCCACACCGAGCGCGCCCGCGTGATCGCCGCGCGCGACGCCGGAGTCACCGAGTTCATGGCGAAGCCGGTGTCGGTGAAGGCGCTGTGCGCGCGCATCAGCGCCATCATCGACAATCCGCGCCCGTTCATCCGCGCCGACGGCTACTTCGGTCCCGACCGCCGCCGGCGCGAGCTGCCGTTCAACGGACCGGACCGCCGCGCGGACGATAAGTCCCAGGCGAGGAACGAGCGGACCGCCCGCCGCGCCTGAACTCCGCTGACGGTGTGACCCGGTAGGCGCAGCGCCGCGCACCCGCGAGGATGTGGTCGGTGCGCTCGATCGTGCAGCCCGGCAGCAGCATCCGGAAGACCGCCAGCTCCGATCGGCAGAAGCCCTGGCAGGCCCGCGCCGCCGCACAGATCGGGCAGTGGTTTTCGACCAGCAGGTAGCTTCCGTCCGCCTCGGCCTCGACCTCCGCCATGTAGCCCTCGGCCTTGCGCAGCTGTGCCAGGCGCTTCAGCCGGCGGGGAAGCGCGTCGATGCCGTCGAGCTCGTGCCGATAGCGGGCGAGCGTGTCGGCTTCGCGCGCCGAGATCAGGCGATCGAGACCCTCTGCTCCGAACAGCTTGTCGACCGCGCCGATCAGCTCGACCGCGACTTGCGCATGGGTGTCTGGGAAGCGGGCCTGCGCTTTTTCGGTCAGCCGCCAGTGGCGCTTCGGCCGGCCGACCGAGCGCCGCTCGTCATCGAAGGTGACCAGACCATCCGCTTCGAGCTTGCCGAGATGCTGGCGCACGCCCATGGCGGTGATGCCGAGATCGCGCCCGAGATCGGACGCGGTCAACGGCGCCCGGGTCTTCAGCAGGAACAGGATGCGCTCGGGCGTGGTTTCCGACATCGGTGACGAGATAGCACGCATGGGTCTATTTGAAAAGCATATGCTTGACTAATTGGCCAGCCCGGTCTGGAATGGGATCGCGAACTTCACGGGAGTCCGGCGATGGCCTGGGAAAAAGCGATCCGGCTCGACCGCCTGGAGCGTGATGGGCGCGCGGTCGCCAAGGTCGGCACGTGCCAGATCGCGATCTTCCGCACCGAGGGCGGTATCCTCGCCTGCAACAACCGCTGCCCGCACGAGGGCTATCCCCTGCGCGAGGGCAGCCTGGACGGCGCCTGCGTGCTCACCTGCAACTGGCATAACTGGAAATTCGATCTCGAGACCGGGGCCAACCTGACCGGCGGAGACGGGCTCCGCACCTACCCGACCAGGATCGAGGGCGGCGAGGTGTGGGTCGACATCGTCGAGGCGCCGGCCGTGGACCGCCGGGCCAAGGCGCTGGCCAGTCTCAGGGAAGCCTTCGACGACGAATCCTACGACCGTATGGCCCGCGAGCTGGCCCGCTTCGCCAAGGCCGGCGGCGACCCGGTCGAAGCGGTCGCGCACGCGATCTCATGGCTGCATGACCGGCTCGAGTTCGGCACCGTGCATGCCTACCCGGCGGCGGCCGGCTGGCTTCGGCTGCACGATGACTCGAACGATCCCGAGATGCGGCTGATCTGCCTTCTCGAGGCGATCGGCTACATGGCCGATGTCGCCGCCGGGAAGGAGGTATACGCCTATCCCGAAGCGGCATTGCCTTGGGACGAAGGCGCCTTCCTCGCCGCCGTCGAGGCCGAGGATGAGGAAGGCGCGATCGCCCGGATCCGCGGCGCGCTCGGCGCCGGCCTCGGCTTTGCCGAACTCGAGCATGCCCTCAGCGCTGCGGCGCTGGCGCATTATCAGGATTTCGGCCACACGCTGATCTATGTCGTCCATAGCGGCCGGCTGATTCAGCGCCTGGGCCGTGAGGTCGAATTGCCGCTGCTGCTGGCGCTGGTCCGCTCGCTGGTGGTGGCCAGCCGCGAGGATTTGATCCCGGAGTTCCGCTCCTATGCCGGCGCGCTCGCAGCCTTTCCGGCTTTCGGTGCCAACGGCTCGCTTCCCGAGAGCGCGCGCTTCCGCGGCCGGCCGGTGAAGGAGACGCTGAGTGAGGTGACCGAGGCGGCGGCGAAGAACGCGCCGGAGACGCTCTACAGCGCGCTGCTGGGGGCGGCTGCGACCGACATGCTGCTGTTCGACACCAGATGGGATACGCGCACCGATACGTCAATCGCCCAGAACGTCGGCTGGCTCGACTTCACCCACGGCCTCACCTTCGCCAATGCCGTCCGCCAGCAATGCGGCCGATTTCCTGAGCTGTGGCCGGCGGGCCTGCTGCAGATCGCCTGCTTCACCGGCCGCAATGCCGGCTTCACACTGCCGGCTGCCGACGGCGACTGGCGGGTCGATGATCGCGACTCCTTCTATGCCGGCTGCATCGCCAAGATTGCCGATCACGGCGAGGACCGCTACATCCTCGCCGCCCACTTCCTGAAGACCTTCCTCGCCGTTCGCGAGGAGGTGGCGGCGGGCCTGCCGGCGGAGATCGAGGCGCCGGTGCTGGCGTCGCTGAACCGCTTCCTCAATGCGCCGTTGAAGCGCAAGCACGTGCGCCGCACCGCGCATCAGGCGCTCGACTTCGTCGCGCTGGAGGACTGACCCGATGGATCTCGCCCAGTTCCGCGCCCTCACGCGCAAGAAGGAGCCGCCGCCCGATCTCGCCCTCGCGCTCCAAGGTCTCCTCTGGGACGCCAAGGGCGACTGGGACAAGGCCCATGCATGCGCCCAGGCGCAGGAGGACCGCCACGGTGACTGGGTGCATGCCTATCTGCATCGGAAGGAAGGCGATCTCGCCAATGCCGGCTACTGGTACCGGCGCGCGAACAAGCCGGTGCACAAGGGTACGCTGGACGAGGAGTGGGAGGAGATCGCCCGTGCGCTGCTGAGCGAGGCGTAGACGCAGCATCGGAGGGCGGATATCTAGGGGGCTCCTCCCAGCCGCAGCCGAGACCACCATGCGCTTAGCCGATCTGCCTACCCCCGCGCTCGTCCTCGACCGGGCCCGGCTCCGCCGCAACATCCAGGCGATGACCGACCGCTACAAGACGCTCGGCGTTCGCCTGCGTCCGCATTTGAAGACGTCCAAGTCGGTGGACGTCGCCCGCATGGCGGTGGAGGGGCATTTCGGCGGCATCACCGTCTCGACCCTGAAGGAAGCCGAGCACTTCGGTGCTCATGGCTTCAAAGACATCCTCTACGCCGTCTGCATCTCGCCGACGAAGCTCGGCCAGGCGGCGGCGCTGATCAAGTCGGGCGTGGCACTCACCATCATCACCGACGACCTGGAGGCGGCGAAGGCCATTGCCGCCGGCGGCAAGGATCTCGGCGTCGTCTTCGACGTGCTGATCGAGGTCGATTGCGGCGAGAGGCGAAGCGGCATTCCGGCGGAGTCCGACGCGCTGATGGAGATCGCCCGTACGCTGCATGCCGGGCCTGGATCGCGGCTCGCCGGCATCATGGTTCATGCCGGTCACTCCTATACCTGCCGGACGCTGGAGGCGGCGGCGGAGATCGCCGAAGTCGAGCGATCGACGGGTGTCCGCGCTGCCGAGCGGTTGCGGGCGGCGGGACTTCCCTCAGGCACCGTCAGCATGGGCTCGACCCCGACGGCGCTGCACGGGAAGAACTATGACGGAATCACCGAGGTCCGCTGCGGCGTCTACATGTTCGGCGACCTGTTCCAGTCGGAGATCGGCAGCTGCGGGCCGGGAGACATCGCGGTTTCGGTGCTCTCCGCCGTGATCGGCCAGCGCCGGCCGGAGAATCGCGTGCTGATCGATGCCGGATTCCTGGCGCTGTCGAAGGACCGCTCGACCGCCAACACGCCGCATGATGTGGGCTACGGCCGGGTCGCCGATATCGCCGGCACGCTGGGCCTCGGCGACGTGACCGTGGTCGGGGTGCATCAGGAGCACGGCATGGTGGAAGGAAGGACGCCGCTGCCGTTCGATCGTCTGCCGGTCGGCGCCCGCGTCCGCGTGCTGCCGAACCACGCCTGTATCACGTCAGCGGCTTATGACCGCTACCACGTCATCGATGGCTCGGATGAGATCGTCGCGGTCTGGCCGCGCTGCAACGGCTGGTAAAAAAAGGGCGGGGGAGGGATGAGCCTTCCCCCGCCGAGGTTCAGTCTGCGGCGTGTGCGGTCCGGTCCCGATCGGACGAACGACCCCGCCGGCGGGCTCCGCCCGCTCATCGGCTCTCAATCTAGGTCCATCTTGCCGTCGCGACTGCGTGCCGAAGGCGTTCTTCGCCAGACGGACCTGCCGCTAGCGGCCGACACGCATGTTCAACGTGCGGGAATGCTCTCATGAGTCTTCCGAGAGCGTCAACGCCACAAGGGCTCGGTCACCGCCATGTCACGGGCGGGTATTGGCCCGAAAACGCGCAAAAGACGCTACAAAGTCCGCGCCGGCGCCGCTATGGTGCGCCGCCTTCAGGAGATCCTTGAGCCGTGACGAGCATCGAGAACGTCGCCGGGAGCGTGTCCAGCACGCGGCTCGACCGGCGGACGTTCGCCATCATTTCGCATCCGGACGCCGGCAAGACGACGCTGACCGAAAAGCTGCTCCTGTTCGGCGGCGCAATCCGGCTGGCCGGCCACGTCAAGGCGCGCGGCGAGCGGCGGCGCACGCAGTCGGACTGGATGCGGATCGAGCGCGACCGCGGCATCTCGGTGTCGAGCTCGGTCATGACCTTCGAATACGAAGGCATCCAGTTCAACCTGCTGGACACGCCGGGCCACCAGGACTTCAGCGAGGATACCTACCGGACGCTGACGGCGGTCGACTCCGCGGTGATGGTCATCGACGCCGCCAAGGGCATCGAGAGCCAGACCCGAAAGCTGTTCGAGGTCTGCCGGCTCCGCGACATCCCGATCCTGACCTTCATCAACAAGGTCGACCGCGAAGGCCAGGATCCGTTCGCGCTTCTGGACGAGATCGCCGACGCGCTCGCCCTCGACGTGGCGCCGGTGACCTGGCCGATCGGCATGGGCGGCCTGTTCGAGGGCTGCTACGACCTCAAGAACCACCGTCTCCTGCTGCCGGCGGAGGGCCGCGGCGGCGCCTTCGGCACGGTGGTTCCGGTGACCGGCCTCGATGATCCCAAGGTCGCCGCCCACATCTCCGCGGAGCGTCTCGCCGAGCTGCGCGAGAACGCCCAGCTGGCGGTCGGGGCCTATCCGGCGCTCGACATTGAGTCTTATCGCGCCGGGCATCTGACGCCGGTGGTTTTCGGCAGCGCGCTCAAGGACTTTTGCGTCGGCGAGCTCCTGAACAGCCTGGCCGCCTGGGCGCCGCCGCCGCGCTCGCAGCCGGCGTCGCCCCGGATCGTGCTGCCGGGCGACGACCAGGTCTCCGGCTTCGTCTTCAAGGTCCAGGCGAACATGGATCCGAACCACCGGGACCGCGTCGCCTTCATGCGCGTCTGCTCCGGGCGGTTTCGTCGCGGGATGAAGCTGAAGCAGGTGCGCACCGGCAAGACCATCGCCGTCACCAGCCCGATCTTCTTCTTCGCCCAGGAACGCGAGATCGCCGACGAGGCGCTGCCCGGCGACATCATCGGCATTCCAAATCACGGGGTGCTGCGGGTCGGCGACACGCTGACCGAAGGCGAGGCGCTCCGCTTCACCGGCCTTCCCACCTTCGCGCCGGAGATCCTTCGGCGCGTCCGCCTCGAAGACCCGATCCGCGCCAAGCAGATGCACAAGGCGCTGCAGGATCTGGCCGAGGAGGGCGTGGCCCAGTTGTTCCGGCCGGTCTCTGGTTCGGACTGGATCGTCGGCGTGGTCGGTGCGCTGCAGCTCGACGTGCTGGCCTCGCGGCTGGATGCCGAATACAAGGTCGCCATCCGCTTCGAGCCGGCGCCGTTCGAGACCGCCCGCTGGGTCGCCGCCGACAAGCCTGCGGACCTGAAGGCCTTCCTCGACGCGCATCGCTTCGCCATCGCCGAGGATGCCGACAACGAACCGGTGTTCCTGGCACGGAATGCCTGGGACCTGCAGCGGACGATCGAGGACTGGAAGCAGATCCGCTTCACCGCGACCCGCGAACGGTCCTGATCGCCTCCGCCTATGTGAAGAGATCGGGCTCGGCGTTGAGGATCGCCGGATCGAAGCCGGCAAGGCGCTTGTAGGTCGCGGCGATCCCTTCGAGCTCGTCCCGCGACACGACCTGCTCGAGGTCTGCGAAGCCGTCCGGCGCCCGGTCCTCGACGATCTGCATCACGTGATCGGGCCCGTTCTTGCGGTTGGCGAGTACGATGGCGCTGGTTTTCGGCCGGCGCTCGGCCTCGTAGGCGGCAAGCGCGCCCGGTGTCGGACCGAGGCGCATGACGGCGTCGGCGAGCGCGCGGGCATCCAGGATGGCCTGGGAGGCGCCATTCGATCCGATCGGGTACATCGGGTGTGCGGCGTCCCCGAGCAGGGTCATGCGCCCGAAGGTCCAGCGGTTCAGCGGCTCGCGGTCGACCATCGGGTATTCGTAGATGTTTGCGGCTCCTCGGATCAGCGCCGGCACGTCCAACCAGGGAAACTGCCAGTCGGCGAAGACGGGCAGGAACTCGTCCAGGTCGCCCGAGCGGTTCCAGTCCTCCCGCCGCCAGGCGCGGTCTGTGGGATAGCGTCGTTCGGCGATCCAGTTGATGGTGGCGCGACCATCCGCTCCGGCCGGCGTGATCGGGTAGCAGACGAACTTCTGCCGCTCGTGCCCGCACATGCACATGGTGCGGCCGTCGAGATAGGGGACCGCCTCGGTCGTCGCCCGCCACAGGATGGCGCCATTCCAGAGCGGCAGTCCTTCGTCCGGGTAGAGCTGTGCGCGCAATCTCGAATGGATGCCGTCGGCGGCGATCACCAGGCGTGCTTCGATCTCGGAGCCGCCGGCCTTCAGCACAGCACGATCACCGCGGGTCTCGACCTCGCGGGCAGCGTGATCGAGGACGATCGCATGCGCACCGAGGCGCCCACGCACTGCGTCGAGCAGACGTCCCTGCAGCCGGCCGCGATGGATCGAGAATTGCGGCCAGCGGTAGCCGGCACCAAGTCCTCGCGGCTCGCGCCAGATCAGTTCGCCGCGCTTGGTGACGTAGCGAAGCTCGGAGGTGCGGATGCCGGTCTCGTCCAGCGCCTCGGCCAGCCCCAGCTCGAACAGATGCCTGACCGAATGCGGCAGGAGGTTGATGCCGACGCCGAGCGGGCGGATCTCGCGGACCTGCTCGAAGACGCGGACAGAGAGTCCGGCCTTGGCCAGGCTGAGCGCCGCGGCGAGTCCGCCGATGCCGGCTCCGGCGATGGCGACGTCGAGCATCCCCCCCTCCTTCGTTGCATCCACCATACTGGCTCACCCGGAATGGGAGATACTGGGAAGATGCGGGACAGGACCCCATGACCGGCAGCGATGACCGCCGTTTCGAGGCGTCCAGCCCGTTCGTGTGGGCCTTCGCCATCAGCCAGACGGCGGGCTGGGGCGTGCTCTACTTCTCCTTCGCGCTGGTCGTCGGGCCGATGGAGGCGGAGCTGGGCTGGTCCCGCACCGATCTCAACGGGGCGCTCACCGCCGGGCTCCTGACGACGGCCCTCGCCTCGCTGCCGGTCGGCTACTGGATCGACCGCTTCGGCGGCCACGCGCTGATGACCCTGGGCGCGGTCCTGGCTGCGGCCCTGATGGCGACGTGGTCGGTGGTGGAGACCCTGACCGGCTTCTACCTCCTCTGGATCGGGCTCGGCTTCGCCACCGCGGCGACCATGGGCGATCCGGTCTTCGCCGTGATCACCGCGAATGTCCGCGACTATCGGCGCGCGCTGACCTACCTCGCCTTCGTCACCGGCCTGTCCTCGACCATCTTCATTCCGCTGATCAGCCTCCTGATCGGCTGGTACGGCTGGCGCTCCGCGCTCCTGGTATCAGCGCTGGTCTATCTGGTGATCGCCGGCGGGCTGAATGCCGTCTTCCTTCGCGGCAGCCGCAGCGACGGAAAGGCGGCCGGTGCCGCCGAGGGGCCGTCGCCGCTGAAGACGGCGTTCGCCCGCCGCGCCTTCTGGGGCCTCGTCGTGTGCTTCGGCGTGCAGACCTTCGGCTTCTCCGGCCTCACCTATCACATGATCCCGCTGTTGCAGGAGCGGGGGCTCGACCTCGACACCATCGTCACCATGATGGCGATGATCGGCCCGGCGCAGGTGTCCGGGCGCCTGATCCTGCATTTCTTCGGCGAGCGGCTGTCGATGCGGACGCTCGGGCGCGCCTTGACCGTGGCGCTGCCGTTCGTGTTCCTGCTGCTCCTGGTGATGCCGCCCCTGGGCTTCGCCGGGCTCGTGCTCTACGCCGCCGTCTCCGGGGTCACCAACGGGCTCCTGATCATCGTGCGCTCCGTCGGGCTGGCCGAGATCCTGGGCACGCGCGGCTACGGCCAGATTTCCGGCGCGCTGATGTTCATCATCATGCTGCCGAGGACGGCGGCGCCGCTCGCCTTCGCCGCGATGTGGCAGGTCTTCGGCAGCTACGACACCGTGCTCTGGATCCTCATCGCCGCCGGCGTCGTCGGCGCCGTCGGATTCTGGATCGCGGCGGCCGACCGCTCGCCCGCGGAAGGCTAGCTCAGCCCTCCCAGCGATACTTCTTCAGCATCTTCTCATCCAGCTCGATGCCGAGGCCGGGCTTCTCCGGCACCTTGACCATGCCCTTCACCGGCCGGATCGGGTCCTTCAAGAGGTCGGTGCGGAGCGGGTTGTCCATGACGTTGTATTCGAGATAGGGGCAGTCGCGCAGGGTCGAGATGACGTGCAGCGTCGCCGCCACCAGGATGTCGGTCGACCAGCAATGCGGAATGACGCGGACGCCGCGGGCTTCCGCATGCGTGGCGATGCGGAGCGTCTCGGAGATACCGCCGACGCGGGCCACGTCCGGTTGGATGATCCGAAGGCCGCCGCGCTCCATCAGGTCGAGATAGGGGAAGAGGGTGGTCTCCTTTTCGCCGGTGGCGATCGGCGTCGGCGAGACGGCGGTCAGCTTGGCCCAGCCATGCATGTCGTCCGGCGACAACGGTTCCTCGAGGAAATAGGTGTCGTGCTCCTCCAGCGCGCGGCCGAGCCAGATCGCGTCGTCGAGCGGCACCGGGAAGCCCATGTCGAGCATGATGTCGGGGTCGGGGCCGATGGCCTTCCGCACGTCACCGACCAGCTTCGCATCCGACTTGCGGTTGCCGCCGAGGCCGCCCCAGCCGAGCTTGAGGGCCTTGTAGCCGTTCTTGACGTGCTTCTCGGCCAGCTTCACCGCGCCCTTGGCGGTGTCGGGCGAGAGGTCGCTGGCATAGGCGGCGAACTCGAACTTGCGGGCGCCGCCCAGGAGGCGGTGGATCGGCTGGCCCACCGACTTGCCGAGGATGTCCCAGAGGGCCAGTTCGATGCCGCTGATCACATGCATCACCGCGCCGCGCCGGCCGTAGGTCACGCTCTTCTTGTAGAGCTTGTCGTAGAGCCGGTTGATGTCGCGCGGGTCCTCGCCGATCAGGAGGCGCTTCAAGCCGCTGGCCGAGACCGAGCACATCGGCGAGTCGAGCACGGCCTTGGAGACGACCGGATTGCTGTGTGCCTCGCCGATGCCGGTGATGCCCTCGTCGGTGTGGACGCGGATGATCAGGATGTGTTGGCAGCCGTCGCCGATCTCGCGGACGTCCGGCAGGCGCAGCATGATGCTTTCGACGTCGGTGATCTTCATGGGCTCGTCTCCTCCGGGATAGGGCGGATACTAGCGCCGCCGGGGCCGGAACGATCGCCTAAGTGTCTGGCACGAAACGCATCCGGCGCTTGGGGCCAATTGTCGGGACAGCACCCGGCGCCGTGGCGTAGACTGACGGCAATAGCGTTGGATGGGGAGGGACACATGTCGACGACTTCAATTGGCGGCCCGCCGCCCGCACCGCCGCCTGTCGAGAGAGCGCCGCCGCCGCCGCGCGAGGAGACGGCTGCCGCCCCGCCGGAGAAGGAACCGCCGCCTCCGCCGCCGGCCGACGAGAGCCGCGGCCGCAACGTCGACATCTCTGCGTGAGTTCTGCCTGAGGGTTGAGGACCGGGCGTTCAGTTGCTGAACGGTCTGCTGCCCGGCTTGGAACGGCACCGTCCCGGAGACGGTACGCAGGATGCAGACTGGGGGCTGCGCCCGGTGCCTATCCTAGCGATGAAGCATAGAAGGCTTGCCATTCGCCTATGTGGCGGGTCATCGCGTCGCGAGCTCCGGCAGGATCGCGTCGTTCCAGTGCGTCGAGAATCGCCCCGTGCTCTAAGAGGGCCTGCGGAACGAGTTCCCGCGTGAACAGGGTCTTGTTCAGCCCGCGGTGGATGAGACGATAGCGGCCGATGTCGGCGAGAAGCCGCGCACTCCCGGCCGACCGCGCAATCTTCTTATGGAACGTCTCGTCGAATGCCGTCCAACGGTCGAGCAGATCCGACCGACGCAGGTTGCGCCGGATCTGATCAGCCGACGCCCGTAGCAAGAGCAGCGTTTGCCGATCGATGCGCGTTGCCGCACGGAAGGCGGCCTCGCCCTCCAGAAGCTTGCGCATTTCGAACAGGTCGGTCACGTCCTCGCCGGAGAACTTTGCGATCACCGGCCGCCTTCGGCCGCGTTCAACCACCAGACCGTCTGCGATCAGTTCGCGTACCGCACGATGGACGGGTGTGCGGCTGACCCCAAGCTCCTTTGCGAGTGAGAGTTCGCTGACCAGCGTTCCAGGCGCCAGTTCCTGCTCGAGAATCTTCGAGAGAAGCCGCTCGTAGACGTCCTCGGTGACCCGGCTCCGCTTAGCGGAAGCGGAATCTGATCCGTGAGATGGCGGAACGGGCTGTTGATCCATGACTGGCCGAAAACTGATCTCTGTTTAAGCCCATTGCAAGACCATGCGAGCTCCCGGGAGGAGTAGATATTGCATGGTAAATAAAAAAATTGCATGCAATTCGTCCATATGGCATTCGTGGTGAGTTGCTTGGTCGAGGTGGGGCGCTGTTGGCTGCACGCCAGCGAGCTCCGTCCGATGAACCTTGGGGAGGAGCCGAATGAGGACGCATTCTCGCGTTACCGTTTTGATGGCGGCCGTTTCTGCATTCGTCGTGGGGCTTGGGGGCGACCTGGCGTTCGCGCAGAAGAGGGGTGGGAATGCCGTCGTCGGCACCTCGTCGGCACCGCCGCTGACCGATGCCCAGGCCACGACGGCGGAGGCGGCCCGCAACATCTCAATGCACTGGATCGAGACGCTGTTCGCGCGCGACGAGAACGCCAACCCGATACCTGACCTGGCGACCAAGGCTGACCTCTCGCCCGATGGCAAGACATACGTCTTCACGCTTCGGCAGGGCGTGAAGTTCCACAATGGACAGGAGATGACGGCCGAGGACGTGGTCGCGTCGCTGCAACGCTACGGCAAGGTCGGCGGATCGTCGGGAATCATGAAGCCCGTCAGCGAAGTCACCGCGACATCGAAGTATGTCGTAACGGTCAAGCTTGCGACCGCGGTTCCAGGGTTCATCGACCTGATCTCCAGCCCCGGAGCGCCGGTCGGCATCATGCCGAAGTCCGAGGGCGACAAGGAGCGTGGCAAGATCGCCCATATCGGAACCGGTCCCTACCAGTTCGTGGAGTATGTGCCGGATAGCCATGTGCTGGTGAAGCGCTTCGACGGCTATAGCCAGAACACGAACTTCCAGAAGCGCGACGGATTCGGTGGCAAGAAGACCGCCTACCTCGACACGATCCGCTTCCGGCACATTCCTGAAGGCGGCGCCCGCGCGGCGGCGCTGGAAGCCGGCGAGATCCATGCCGTCGATGCTCTCCAGCCGGCGGCTGCAAAGCGGCTCAAGGACAACAAGTCGATCAAGATCTTCGAAGTGATGCCCTTCGCGTTCCATCTGCTCGTCGTCAATGCGTCCTTCGGTCCGACCAAAGACGTCAGGGTACGCCAGGCAATCCAAGCTATCCTCGACAAGGAAGAGATCATGGCCATCGCCGGTGAGGGGCTGTATCGCCTGACGCATGGCTGGCAGCATCCGGGCACCGCTTACTACGCCGGGGACATCGGCAAGGAGTTTTACAACAAGAAGGACTTGGCCAAAGCGAAGCAGCTCCTGGCCGATGCCGGCTACAAGGGCGAGGAGATCGTCCTGCTGACCGACTCGAGCTACCAGTGGCAGAACGACACCGGAGTTGTCGCCGCCGAGCAGTTGAAGAAGGCGGGGCTCAACGTCAGACTCAACGTCGTCGATTGGCCGACCGCCTACAACCTTCGCGACAAGCCTGACGGGTGGAGCCTGTGGGTGGTCGGCATGGGCATCCAGCCATATGAGGGGCCCTACGCTGTGGCGTCCTTCTTCACCACGGACCACGAAGGCAAGGGCGCGCAGTGGCTGGCCGATCCGGAACTCGACCGGGCCAACAGGGTGCTCAACACCGCGTTGGCTTTGGAAGAGCGCAAGAAGGCCTTTGCCGACTTCCAGAAGCGGTTCTTCGAGTTCGTTCCGGCGATCAAGCTCGGCGATCTCGGCCGCTATCAGGCGACCCGGGCCAACATCCAGGGCTACGCCCCGGGGCGTATCCCGCGAATGTGGGACGTCTGGATCGACTAGTCGTCATGCTGAACCCGGGCGAGGCTTGGCCTCGCCCGGGGTTAGCCAGCGAAGGCTTAAGAGATCGATGTCACGGGGTATTGCGCGTGCGGGCAGCATCGAGGAATTGCGCGCCATTGCGCAACGTCGCCTGCCGAAGGTCGTCTTCGATTCAGTCGACGGTGGCTCTGAAGACGAAGTCTCCCTAAGAGCGAACCGCGCTGCGTTCCAACGGCTTGGCTTCCTGCCATTGACGCTTGCCGACGTCTCGCGTCGCGACCAAAGCGTCGAACTCTTCGGATCGCGCATAGGATCGCCCCTGGCCGTCGCCCCGATGGGGCTGCTTGGACTGCTGTACCCGAGAGCCGAGGTCGCATTGGCGCGAGCGGCCTCCGCCGCAGGCGTGCCGCTCGTCCTGGCGACAGGGGCGAACACGTCGATCGAGCGCTTGGCAGAGGAGGCCGGCTCCTGCCGACGGTGGTTTCAGCTCTACGCGTTCCGCGACGAAACCACTAACCAATCGTTGCTCCGCCGCGCCAAGAATGCCGGATACGAGGCGCTGGTCGTGACCACCGACACCCAGATCGCGCCGAACCGAGACCGCGACCGCCGGAACGGGTTCACGCTGGATTGGCGTCCGAGTTTCGGCTTGGCGCTCGACTTGGCGAGGCGGCCTGGCTGGTGCTGGCGGATGGCGACGAGCGGAGGGTTGCCCCGGTTCGAGACACTCGCGGCCGAGATGGGCGGTTCGCCGGATGCAAGAGCCACGGCCTCCTTCTTCCTGGCGGAGCGCGACTGGAACATCGGGTGGGAGGGCATCGCATGGCTTCGGCGGCATTGGTCTGGCCCGCTCTTGATCAAGGGCATACTCACGGTCGAGGAGGCCCGGAGGGCCGCAGAAATTGGAGCCGATGGAATCGTCCTATCGAATCACGGCGGTCGAAATCTCGACGGAGCCGTATCCCCCATCGCAGTCTTGCCGCAGGTCGCGGACGCCGTCGGTAAGCGCCTTTCCATCCTGGTCGACAGCGGGTTCCGCCGCGGCGCCGACGTTGTCAAGGCGCTTGCTTTGGGCGCGAGAGCGGTACTGGTCGGTCGGCCAATGGCATGGGGCGTCGCTGCTGGTGGAGAAGTGGGTGCCTCGCGCGCCGTTGCGATCTTTCGGGACGAGATCGACCGGGTCCTCGCCTTCCTCGGGTGCGCCCGGGCGGAGGACTTGAAATCGTCATTCGTGGTCCGCTCGGATAGAGAACTCGAAGGCGAGCGAGAGAAGCCTACAGTCGGTCCATCCCCATCCTAGACGCGCCCCGGAGATCCTCTCCGGGGCGCGATTTCGTTTGAAGGCTACTTGCCCTTCTTCTCGAGATTCCACAGCACCACGCGCGTGCCGGTCAGCACGCCGGTGATGCTCTTGCGGTGGACGACCGGCTGGGTGAACTGGCCCAGCGGCACCAGCGGCACCGACTCGTAGAAGCGGGTCTGGTAGCGGTCGGCGACCTGCTTGCCCTGCGCGGGGGAGGTGACGTTCTCGAAGTCCACCGTGCGGATCTTCTCGAGTTCCTCGTCGCAGGGCCAGCCGAACCAGTTCTTGCCGTCGCAGGGGCTGGCGATGAACGAGCTCGACAGCGGCTCCATCAGCGAACCGGCGAAGCCCCAGGTGTGGAAGATGTTCCAGCCGCCGCGGTTCTGGTCCGGCGACTCCTTGATCGGGCGGCGCGAGATCAGCGACGACCAGTCGGTCGACTGCAGGTCGACGTTGAAGCCGATCTCCTTCAGGCGATTGGCGGTGACCATTGTCATCGCGCCGATCACCGTCTGGTCGGTCGGGTGCATGACGACGACGCGCTCGCCCTTGTATCCCGACTCCTTCAGGAGCTGCTTGCCCTTCTCCATGGCGCCGGACTTGGTCCAGTCGCCGAGGCCGGCGGCGGTCTCGTAGGGGCCGCCGCAGATCAGCACCGCCCAGCATTCTTTGCGCAGCGAGGCATCGCCGACCGCCGCCTCGAGATAGGATTTCTGGTCGACGGCGTAGAGCAGGACCTGGCGGACCTTGGGATTGTTGAACGGCGGGATCAGATGGTTCGGCCGCATGATCATCTGATAGCCGAGCGGATTGACCACCGTGACGACCACGTTCGGGTTCTTCCGGATCGCCGGCAGCATGTCGATCAGCGGGTTCTCGAGGTAGTCGACCTCGCCGGTCATGACGGCGTTGGCCGCCACCATCGGGTCAGGCAGGATCACCCACTCGACGCTGTCGACCTTGACCACCTTGCCGCCGGCCATGTGCTCGGCCTTCTCGGTGCGCGGCACGTAGTCCTTGTTCTTGGAGTAGACGACGCGGGACCCGGGGATCCACTCCTCGCGGTCGAAGCGGAACGGGCCGGAGCCGACGGCCGAGGTGATCGCCGTGTTCGGGTCGGTCTTGGCATCGACCTCGCGCATGATGAAGGGCGGGTTGATCGGCTCGGACAGGAAGGCGATCAGGCGCGGGAACGGCTTCTTCAGCTTGATCTCGAAGGTGTCGGGACCGGTCGCCTTGGTCTCGGCGATGCGGGTGTAGGTGTCGCGGCCGGAGGGGACCTTGGCGCCCCAGCGGTCGAGCGACTTGACGGCGTCGGCCGCCGTCACCCGCGTGCCGTCATGCCATTTCTGGCCCGAGCGCAGCTTGAAGGTATAGGTGAGGCCGTCGGCGCTGGCGTTCCAGCTCTCCAGCATCTGCGGCTGCGGCACGTTCTTGGCGTCGGGCGCGATCAGGAAGTCGTAGATCATCACGCCGTGGTTCAGCGTGGTGCCCGCCGTGGTGAAGATCGGGTCGAGGACACGAAGATCGGCGTCCGGCACGTATTTGATGGTCTGGGCTGCGACGGGTGTCGCGGCGGCCGCGGCCAGCATCGTCGCGCCGGCGAGTGCGGTCTTCAGACGACCGAGATGTCGAGTCATGGCGGTTCCTCCCTGCCTCGGGCTTCGAGAAGCCCCGGACCCCCATTCTTCGGTCCCGGCTGTTTCGTTGCAAGGAGGACGTG
>CAMDFP010000017.1 GCA_945897335.1 Asaia bogorensis
GGTGCGGCCGGAACGGCCACGACATGACTATCATCGAGGTCATGCCGATGGGCGACATCGGCGGCGAGCAGCGCCTGGATCAGTATCTGCCGCTCAGCATGGTCCGCAGCCGCCTGAAGCAAGACTGGACGCTTGAAGACGTCGACTATCGCACCGGCGGCCCCGCCCGCTATGTCCGCGTCAAGGAGACCGGACAGATGCTGGGCTTCATCACGCCATTGACCCATAATTTCTGCGAGAGCTGCAACCGTGTGCGCCTTACCTGCACCGGCACGCTCTATATGTGCCTCGGCCAGGACGATGCTGCCGACCTCCGAGAACCCCTCCGGTCGAGCGAGTCCGATGAGGCGCTGAAAGTCGCCATCCGCGAGGCGATCTCGCGGAAGCCCAAGGGCCACGACTTCATCATCGACCGCCGCCACACCGGCCCTGCCGTCGCCCGTCACATGAGCGTGACCGGCGGGTGAGGCGGCCCAAGCTCCACTTCGCTGCCGCCAAGACGCCCGAGGCCAAGTCCGCCAAGTCGGCGCTCACCCGGCGCTACGGCTCGGTCCCGGCGGCCCAGGCCGACATCATCGTCGCACTCGGCGGCGACGGGCTGATGCTGGAGACCCTCCACACCCATCTCGACCGCAAGAAGCCGATCTTCGGCATGAACCGCGGCTCGGTCGGCTTCCTGATGAACGAGTACCGGGACGACGAACTGCTGGAGCGGCTCGCCCGGGCGGCGACGGTGAAAGTCATCCCGCTGGTCATGAAGGCCAAGACCCGGAGCGGCCGCACCCGCGTCGCGCTCGCCATCAACGAGGTCTCCCTGCTGCGCCAGACCCGGCAGACCGCTCATATCGGCATCAAGGTCGATGGCGTCGAGCGACTGGCCCATCTCGCCTGCGACGGCATCCTGGTCTCCACTCCGGCCGGGTCGACCGCTTACAATCTGTCGGCCCATGGGCCGATCGTCCCACTCGGCGCGGGCGTGCTGGCGCTGACCCCGATCTGTGCCTTCCGGCCCCGGCGCTGGCGGGGTGCGCTGGTGCCGCACACGGCCGAGATCGAACTCACCGTCCTCGACCCGGACAAGCGACCGGTCAGCGCCACCGGCGACTTCACCGAGGTCCGCGACGTGGTTTCCGTCTCCATCGCCGAGGATAGGAGCCGCGCCTGCCACATGTTGTTTGACCCCGAGCACAACCTCGAGGCCCGGATCCTCAAGGAGCAGTTCACCCCATAGGCAGTCCGGAGGATTCGGACCATAATCCCTTTTACTAAAGGGAGTTAGGCCATGGATTTTGCCTCGCTCTTCCGGCGCGCGGTCCGACACGGCGACTTCACGGTGATCGACGCCTACGGGCACCGCCACCGCTTCGCCGGCCCCCCCGGCCCTCGGTCCGTCATCCGCCTGCACAGCCGGAAGCTGCATCGCCAGCTCTTCACCAATCCCTGGCTCAAGGTCGGCGAGGCCTTTACCGACGGCATGCTCACCTGGGCTCGACAGCCACCCATAGCTGATCGCCCTCAACGGCCTCAACAAGGCGATCCGGCGTATCAGCCAATACAATCCGATCGAGCGGGCGTAGAAGAACGTCGCCCACCGCTACGACCTCGACCGGCACCTGTTCGAACTCTTCCTGGATCCCAGCCTGCAATACTCCTGCGCCTACTTCGAATACCCGGGCCAGCCGCTGGCCGACGCCCAGCGCGCCAAGCTCCGCCGTCGCCGGCCTGGTCCCGGCGGTTGCCCGGGCGGCTGCCCGCGACGACTCCGTCGCCACCACCATCCTCTCCTCCGCCGGGGAGGAACTCGGCCGGCTCGCCGGGGTCCTGCTCGCCCGCCTCGGCCGCGACCAGCCCGTGGCTCTGGCGGGCGGCGCCTCGAGGGCCAGCCCGGTCATCTTCTCGCACTTCCGAGCCTCGCTCCCCCGCGACGCAACCCTGCGCCACGTCACCCAGGCGCCGGTAGAGACCGTGGCCCACCTCGCCGCCGAGGGTGTCCGGGCGTAGACTCGCCCGGCCGTGACCTTCCTCAAGTCCCTGTTCGCCGGTCTGGTGGTCCTCGCCCTGGCGATGCTGGCGAAGCCGCTTTTGGTGCGCGCGCTCCAGTTGAATGCCGGGGGCGGAGCGGCGCCACCCCAGCCGCCTCCGAGACCCCGGGCCGCAGGGGGGCCGCTGACGATGCCGCGCTACGACCCGGCAGCTCCCGCCGGACGCCGTCAACTGCCTGCCGACGAGCCGGAAGACATCCTGGATGCGGTGATCAACGTCCGGCGCATCGAAGGCCGGATCAACGCGGCCACGACCAAGCGGGTGGCCGAACTCCTGCAGCGCCATCCCGACCTCGCCGCCCAGGCCATGCGCCGCTGGCTGGCTCAGCGGGACGACTCTCGTTAGAGTGCGCGCCGGATGCTAGGGACGAAAAAGAAAAAGACGCCTGAGGATCAGGCCAAGGAGATTGTCGACCGCCTGCGCGAGGCGATCGAGAACCCCGACAAGGACAAGCTCGAGATCGGCCAGACCGGCATGTATCTCAGCGACTGGCAGAAGATGGCCCGCGACGAGATCGCCTCCGCCATCCGCAAGACTCAGATGACCACCTCGATCAAGGAGTCGATGAAGGCGACCCGCATCGCCAAGCAGATGGTGCGGGCCGGGTTCATGATCCTGTCCTCGACCTTCGCCTTCCTGTCGTTCTGGGGGGGCGTGGTCTTCGTCGGCCAGAGCTACGGCTGGACCTGGGGAATGTTGGCCGGTCTCTCGGCCGCCGGCCTTGCCGTCACCTTCCTGGTACTGGGCATGACGCTGAAGGACCCAGACGCTTGACCCGCCTCAGGCCCGGGCCTCGCAACCTGATCACCGATGTCGACGGCATTCGCGTCGGCAACGCCGTCGACCGCAACGCCTGGAGCGGCGCCACCGTCGTCGTTCCGGACGAGCGGGCGACCGCGGCTGCCGAAGTCCGCGGCGGCGCGCCCGGAACCCGCGACATCAACGCCCTCGACCCGTCCTGCCGGGTCGATGCCATCGATGCCATCGTGCTCTCCGGCGGCTCGATGTTCGGCATCGACGCGGCCGCCGGCGTCACCAACGCACTGGCAGCCGCTGGTCGCGGCTACAGGGTCAATACGGCGGTGGTGCCGATCGTACCGGCCGCCATCCTGTTCGACCTGGTGAACGGCGGAGACAAATCCTGGGGCGAGGACCCGCCCTATCGCCGGCTCGGCGCCGAGGCAGTCCGTGCACTCACGCTCGACTTCCCGCTCGGCAATGTCGGCGCCGGACTGGGCGCCAAGGCCGGACGGCTGAAGGGCGGCCTTGGGTCGGCCTCGCTGGTCTCCCCCGACGGCATCCAGGTCGGCGCCCTTGTCGCGGTCAACGCCTGGGGCGAGACGGTGATGCCCGGTTCCCGCCATTTCTGGGCCTGGCCGTTCGAGCAGGACGGCGAGTTCGGCAACCTCGGCGCCCCCCGGATGACGGGGCCGCTCAATCTCGAAATGCCTATGCCACCGGCCCCGCCCTCCCCCGCCGGAAACACCACCATCGCCATCGTCGCCACCAACGTCGCCCTCGATAAGGGAGAGGCCAAGCGCGTGGCGTTGATGGCCGATGACGGACTTTCGCGCTCGATCCGCCCGGTGCATACGCCCTTCGACGGCGATACCGTCTTCGCGCTGTCCACGGGCAAGCGGAAGGTCGAGGATCTGGCCATGCTGACCTTGGTCGGCCATATGGCGGCCGACTGCCTCGCCCGCGCCGTCGCCCGCGGCGTCTATCACGCCGAGACGCTTGGCCGCTTTCCCGGCTGGAAAAGCCTGGGTTAGGCCCCTCTCCCCCTTGCCAAGGCGGCGGGCGATGGGCGAGCATCCCCGATCAATATCGGCGTTTCCCTCGGGGAGGATACGGATCGTCATGCGCAAGCTCTCGCTGTTCACCGCCGTGCTCGCGGCCGGCGCGTTCGCCGCCACCGGCGCCCACGCACAGAAGGACTCGATCACGCTCAGCATGGCGCTCGAGCCGCCGCATCTCGATCCGGTGCTCAGCCCGGCCGCGGCGATCAAAGAGATCATGTACACGAACATCTACGAGGGGCTGACCCGCCTCGATCGCAAGAGCCTGGTGCAGCCGGGCCTGGCGACCGAGTGGTCACTCTCGTCCGATGGCCTCGTCTACACCTTCAAGCTCCGCCGCGGGGTCAAGTTCCATGACGGCACCGAGCTGACCTCGGCCGCCGTCGCCCAGTCGCTGGCGCGCACCACCTCGGCCGAAAGCGCCAATCCGAAGAAGACCATGCTGACCGACAACGGCATGGAAGTGTCGACCCCCGATCCGGGCACGGTCGTCATCCGCCTGAAGAAGCCGGTCGGCCTCATCCCCTATCTGGTCGGCATGGGCGAGGCCGTGGTGGTGGCGCCGGGCGCCATCGCCGACGCGAAGGCCAAGCCGGTCGGCACCGGGCCTTTCAGGTTCGTCCGCTGGAACAAGGGCGACCGCCTCGAGATCGAAAAGAACCCCGATCACTGGAACGCCGCGAACATCAAGCTCAACAAGGCGACCTTCCGCTTCATCCCGGATGCGGCGGCTACCGTGGCGGCCCTGCTGGCTGGGGACATCGACGCCTCCCCCAACACCGGCGCCGGCGACGCGCTCGACCGCCTCAAGGCCGATCCCAAGCTCAAGGTTGTGGTCGGCAATACCGAGGGCGAGACCATCCTCGCCATGAACAACAAGAAGGCGCCGCTGGACGACGTCCGCGTACGCCGCGCCATCAGCCATGCGATCGACCGGAAGGCGATTATCATTGGCGCCGCTGGCGGCACCGCGACACCGATCGGCTCGCACTTCTCGCCGAACCACCCCGCCTATGTCGACCTCACCGGTGCGTATCCTTATGACCCGGCGAAGGCCAAGGCGTTGCTGGCCGAAGCCGGCAAGACCAACCTGACGCTGTCGCTCCGCCTGCCGCCGCCCGCCTATGCTCAGCGCGGCGGCGAGCTTATCGCCGCCATGCTGGAGCAGGTCGGCGTCAAGGCGCAGATCGAACAGTTGCAGTTCCCGCAGTGGCTGGAGCAGGTGTTCAAGAACAAGCAGTTCGACCTGACGATCATCAGCCACACCGAGCCGATGGACATCAACATCTACGCTGACCCCAACTACTACTTCCAGTACGGCAAGCCGGAGTTCAAGGCCTTGATCGACCTCACGGTTTCGGCCGGCACCGACGAGATCCGCAACAAGGCCTTCGGCGACGCGCAGCGCATGCTGGCGACCGATGCGGTCAACGGCTTCCTGTTCATGCTGCCGAAGACCGGCGTGTGGAACGCCAAGCTCGAAGGCTTGTGGGAGAACAGCCCGGTCCAGGCCAACGACCTGACGGAAGTCCGCTGGGTCAACTGACGAGCCGGTCGATTGTCACGGCGGCGCAACCAGCCTCTGGCAGGGTGCGCCGCCTTTCTTTTTTGAGGAGCTCAGATGAAGCGCGTCTTCGCCGCCCCCGTGGCCCTCGCCCTCGTTCTCGCCGCGACATCCGCCTATGCCGCCAAGGACACCATCGTCCTCGGCATGCAGGACGAGCCGCCGGTGCTCGATCCGACGCAGAACGCCGCCGCCGCGATCGACGTGATCTTCAGCGTCAACGTCTATGAGAGCCTGACGCGGATCGGCGAGGACGGCACCGTCCAGCCGGGCCTCGCCACCTCATGGACCGCCGGCGAGGACGGGAAGGCCTATACCTTCAAGCTGCCGAAGGGCGTCGTCTTCGACAATGGCGAGAAGCTGACCTCGGCGACAGTGAAATGGTCCTTCGAGCGCGCCGGCGCCGCCGACTCGACCAACCCGACCAAGCGGCATTTCGGCGCCATCGCGGCGATCGAGACGCCCGATCCCGAGACCGTGGTACTGCGCCTGAAGCAGCCTTCCAGCCTCTTCCTCTCCTACATGGCGTCCGGGGGTGCCGCGATTTTCGATTCGAAGTCGGCCGACGGGAACAAGAGCAACCCGGTCGGCAGCGGCCCCTACAAGTTCAAGCAATGGGTCAAGGGCGACCGCGTCGTTCTGGAGAAGTCGCCCACATATCGCGATCAGTCCAAGGCGACGATCCGCCAGGCGACCTTCAAGTTCGTGCCGGACGCCGCCGCCCAGGTGCCGGCGCTTCTGGCCGGCGACATCGATGCGTTCGGAACCATCGGCGCGACCGAGACCCTCGACCGCTTCAAGGCCGACAGCCGCTTCCAGGTGATCATCGGCTCGACCGAGGGCGAGGTGCCGCTGATCCTCAACAACAACAAGAAGCCCTTCGACGACATCCGCGTGCGCCGAGCGGTCAACCACGCGATCGAGCGGAAGTCGATCATCGATGGCGCCACCTCGGGCTACGGCCTGCCGATCGGCAGCCACTTCCCGCCGCATCACCCCTGGTATGTCGACCTCACCAACCGCTATCCGCACGACATCGCCAAGGCGAAGGAGCTGCTGAAGGAAGCCGGCTACGCCAACGGGATCGACGTCAACATCAAGCCGCCGCCCTTCGCCTATGCCCGCCGCTCGGCCGAGATCGTGGCCGCCCAGCTTTCCGAGGCCGGCATCCGGGTCAAGATCGAGCCGGTCGAATGGGCGCAATGGCTGGAGGTGGTCTACAAGCAGAAGAACTACGACATGACCGTGGTCGCCCATGTGTCGCCCTGGGATCAGGACAACTACACGCGCGGCCTCGACTACTATTACGGCTACAAGAGCGACGCGATGGACGCGCTGATGAAGGCGGCCCTGGTCGAGAGCGACGAGGCCAAGCGGAAGGGCCTCTACGAACAGATCCAACGGAAGATCGCGGACGACGCGGTCCACGCTTTCATGTTCCAGCTGCCAAGGACCGGCGTCTATGCCGCCAAGCTCCGCGGCTTCTGGAAGAGCGCTCCGGTCTCGGTCACCGACCTGGCGGCCTTCCGCTGGGTCGACTGACACTAGGCTTCTTCGACTGCACGCCGACCGCCCCCTCCCTCTCGGAGGGGGCTTTCGTTATAACCGCTCCATCGCATGATCTCCTTCACCCTCCGCCGGCTTGCCGCCTTCGTCGCCACCCTGTTCGCCACCTCGCTGGTGGTGTTCCTGGTGCTGGAAGTGCTACCGGGCGACCCGGCGCTGCTGATGCTGGGGATCGACGCCCAGCCTGACGCGGTGGCCGCGCTCCGGACCAAGCTCGGCCTCGACCGGCCGCCGGTCGAACGCTACCTGGTCTGGATGGCGGGACTGCTCCGGGGCGATCTCGGCATCAGCCACACCTACGGGTCCTCGGTCTCAGAGCTGATCGGCGAGCGCCTGGTGCTGACCCTGCCGCTCGCTCTCATCGCCATGGCGCTGACCACGGTCATCGCCCTGACTCTCGGCGTCTACGCCGCCTCCAAGCACAACACCATCGGCGACTACGGCGTCATGACCGCGACCCAGGTCGGCATCGCCGTGCCGAATTTCTGGTTCGCGATCCTGCTGGTGCTGCTGTTCGCGGTCGCGCTCGGCTGGCTTCCGGCCGGCGGCTTCCCCGGCTGGAGCGAGGGGCCGATCGCGCTCAAGTCCCTGATCCTGCCGTCCTTCGCCTTGGCGGTGGTGCAGGCCGCCATCCTCGCCCGCGTCACCCGCTCCGCCGTGCTCGAGGTGTTGCGCGAGGACTTCGTCAGGACGGCGCGCGCCAAGGGTCTGACCCGCACACAGACGCTCTGGCGCCATGTGCTCCGGAACGCGCTGATCCCCGTCGTCACCATCATGGGTCTCCAGTTCTCGAACCTACTGGCCGGCACCATCATCATCGAGAACGTCTTCTACCTGCCCGGCCTCGGCCGCCTGATCTTCCAGTCGATCAACCAGCGCGACCTGATCGTGGTGAAGGATGTGGTGGTGCTGCTGGCTGCCAAGGTCGTGGTCATCAACTTCGTGGTCGACATGCTTTACGCGGTGATCGACCCACGCCTGAGGACCGCCCGGTGAAGTCCGACAGCTTCATCATGCGCTGCCTTCGCCAGCGCAACTTCGTGATCGGCCTGGTGCTGACCGGCGCGGTGATCGCGGCTGCCCTCCTCTCCTATGTCTGGACGCCCCATCCGCCGACCCGGATCAACGTGCCTGGCCGCCTGGCGCTGGCATCGTCCACCCACTGGTTCGGTACCGATCACTTCGGCCGCGACGTCTTCTCGATGATCCTGGTCGGATCGCGGAACTCGATCATGGTCGGCATCGTCGCCGTCACCATCGGCGTCGCGATCGGCGTCGCCCTCGGCCTCCTGGCATCGGCCAAGCGCGGCTGGGTCGAGGACTTGGTGATGCGCATGGCCGACTTCACCTTCGCCTTCCCGGCAATCCTCTCGGCCATCCTGATCACCGCCATTCTCGGCCCCGGGACCATCAACTCGATCCTGGCGATCGGCATCTTCAACATCCCGGTCTTCGCCCGCATCACCCGCGGCGCCGCCAACGCCATCCTCGCCCGCGACTTCATCCTTGCGGCCCGGGCTTCCGGCAAGGGCCAGATCCGCATCGTGGTCGAGCACGTGCTGCCCAACATCTCGAACGTGCTGATCGTCCAGGCCACCATCAACTTCGCCCTCGCCATCCTGGCGGAGGCCGGCCTCTCCTATCTCGGCCTCGGAACCCAGCCACCGGACCCGAGCTGGGGGCGGATGCTGAACGAGTCCCAGACCTTCCTCTTCCGGGCGCCGATGCTGGCGATCTACCCTGGCGCCGCGATCATGACCGCCGTCCTCGGTCTCAATCTGCTGGGCGACGGTCTCCGCGACGCGCTCGACCCGCGCCTGGCGAGGGCGCGCTGATGGCGTTACTCGCCGTCGACAAGCTCGCCGTCCACATGCCGACCCTGCGCGGTCAGGTGCCGCTTGTGCGCGAGGTCAATTTCTCGATCGAGCGCGGCGAGACCCTCGGCATCGTCGGCGAGAGCGGCTGCGGCAAGACGATGACGGCGCTCGCATTGATGGGCCTTCTGCCCGACCGCGCCCTCCCATCCGGCAAGATCGTCTTCGAGGGCGAGGACCTGCTGGCCCAGCCGGAGTCGCGCCTCTGCCAGCTTCGCGGCAACCGGCTCGCCATGATCTTCCAGGAGCCGATGAGCGCTCTCAATCCGGTGCACACGATCGGCCACCAGATCGCGGAGAGCCTGATCCTGCATCGTGGCCTTTCCTCGTCGGACGCCGCCGCCGAGGCCGTCCGCCTGCTCGACCTGGTCCGGATGCCCGAGCCGCGCGCGCGGCTCTCCCAGTACCCGCACCAGCTCTCCGGCGGCCAGCGCCAGCGGGTGATGATCGCCATCGCGCTCGCCTGCCAGCCCGACATCCTGATCGCCGACGAGCCGACCACCGCCCTCGACGTCACCGTCCAGGCGCAGATCCTCGACCTGATCCACGATCTCGTCGACGAGCTTGGCATGGCGCTCATCCTCATCAGCCACGACCTCGGCATCGTCGGCGACATCACCGACCGGGTGCTGGTGATGTATGCGGGTCGCGTGGTCGAGGCCGGACCAACTGTCGACCTGTTTCACCGCCGCGCCCATCCCTATACCCGCGGCCTGTTCGGGGCATTGCCGCAGCCGGGCCGCACGCGCGGAAGCCCGCTCTTCGCCATCCCAGGCACGGTGCCCGATCCATGGTCGGTCGCCGGCGGCTGCGCCTTCGCCGACCGCTGCCTTCTGGTCGAGCCGGAATGCCGGGTGGCGCTGCCGCCCAATGTCCAGGTCGGACCCGCCCATACCGCGCTCTGCCGGCGGACGGACGTCACCACATGACGGACGCCCTGATCCGCGCCGAGACCCTGATCCGGCATTTTCCGCTGCCGCGGCCGTCACCCTTCGCGCCGAGGAAATGGATCAAGGCGGTCGACGGCGTCAGCTTCTCGGTCGACACCGGCAAGAGCTTCGGCGTGGTCGGCGAGTCAGGTTCCGGAAAGTCGACGCTTGCCCGCCTGGTCATGGCGCTCGACCGGCCAGACAAGGGCCAGATCGAGGTCATCGGCAAGGATCCCTTCGCGCTGACCGATGGCGACCTCCGCCGGCATCGGCGGAACTTCCAGATGGTCTTCCAGGACCCGTTCAGCTCGCTCGATCCGAGGCATACAGTCGCCCGCATTGTCGCCGAGCCGCTGGACGGCCTCGCGGTCGCCGTCTCGCCGGCCGAGCGCGTCGAGCGGGTCGCCGACGCGCTGACCGAGGTCGGACTTCCCTCGGATTCAGCCAGCCGCTACCCGCATGAATTCTCCGGCGGTCAGCGCCAGCGCATCGCCATCGCCCGCGCGCTGATCACGCGGCCGAAGCTGATCGTTGCCGACGAGCCGGTCTCCGCCCTCGATGTCTCGGTCCAGGCCCAGGTCCTGAACCTGATGCAGGATCTTCAGCGCCGCCATGGCGTCACATACTTCTTCATCAGCCACAACCTGGCGGTGGTCGAGCATCTCTGCGATGACGTCGCCGTCATGTACCAGGGGCGGATCGTCGAGCAGGCACCGGCCGAGGCGCTGTTCGCCGATCCCCGCCATCCCTACACCCAGGCACTGATGGCGGCGATTCCCGGCCTCGGCACCGGCACCCGACGCCGCGACCGGCGCGGCGTCAAGCTCGCCGGGACCTCGACCGAGACCATCCCGCCGCCTCCCGGCGGCTGCAGCTATGCCCCCCGCTGCCCGCGGGCCGCTGCCCGCTGCCAAGTCGAAGACCCGGCGCTTCGCGAGGTGAAACCCGGCCAGCAGGCCGCCTGCCACTTCGCCTGAGCGGCGCCCAAGCGCTACCCCATTGCCCTCGGCCGTCCGCCCCCGCAGGATATGGCCAACAACGATCTGGGGACGGAAATGACCGGAACGGGCTTGTCGATCGCCAGCGGCGGAAGCGAGTACACCAAGCATTATCCGGCGAATGTAAATTGGCATGAGCCGATCGAGGCACGACCGCTCTACGAGCTGCTGGATGAACCGGCCCGGCGCATTCCCACGCAGAACGCCATCGACTTCCTGGACAAGAAGACCACCTATGGCGAGCTCGCGGGCCAGGTCGACCGCTTCGCCAAGGGATTGCAGACGTTGGGGGTCAGGCCGGGCGACCGCGTTGGCCTGTTCCTGCCGAACTGCCCCTACTTCATCATTGCGTATTTCGGAATCCTCAAGGCCGGCGGCGTCGTCGTCAACTACAACCCCCTTTATGTCACCAAGGAGATCGAATCCCAGGTAAGGGATTCCGGAACCGCGGTGATGGTCACCCTGGATCTGCAGGCGCTCTACTCGAAGCTGGCGCCGATGCTGGGGTCGACGCCGCTCAAGACCATCATCATTGCCTCGATGGCCAGCGCGCTTCCGTTCGTCAAGAAGCTGCTGTTCCCGATCGTGCGGCGGAAGGACCTGGCGACGCCACCCCGCGACTCCGCCCATCCCCGCTTCGAGGAGCTGGTCGCCAATGACGGGCGCTACCAGGCAGCACCGATCGATCCCGTCAAGGCAGTAGCGGTTCTGCAATACACCGGCGGCACCACCGGCATCCCCAAGGGGGCGATGCTGACCCACGCCAACCTCTTCGCCAACGCCGTCCAGTGCAGGCGGTGGTTCCACGGGCTCGAGTTCGGCAAGGAGCGCGCGCTCGGCGTATTGCCCCTCTTCCACGTCTTCGCCATGACCGTGGTGCAGAACATGCTGCTGTCGGCAGGCGCCGAGATCATCATGCTGCCGCGCTTCGAGGTCGAGGCGGCGCTGAAGGCGATCGAGACCAAGAAGACCACATTCGTCGCCGGCGTACCGACCATGTACACGGCCTTCAATACTTCCGTCGCCAAGACCCCCCGCAACCTCTCCTCGGTCCGCAACTGCATCTCCGGCGGCGCGCCGCTGCCGCTCGAGGTCAAGCAGCGCTTCGAGCAGGTGACCGGCTGCCACCTGGTCGAAGGCTATGGCCTGACCGAGAGCTCGCCGGTCGCGACATGCAACCCCTTGGGCGGCATCAACAAGGCCGGCTCGATCGGCCTGCCCCTGCCGCTGACGCGGCTCGAGCTCCGCGACATCGCCGATCCGAAGACGGTGGTCCCCCGTGGCCAGCGCGGCGAGATATGCATCGGCGGACCGCAGGTGATGGCCGGATATTGGAACCGGCATGAAGCGACCCAGCAGCAGATGGTCGACGGGCTGCTCAGGACCGGCGACATCGCGATGATGGACGAAGACGGCTATTTCTTCATCGTCGACCGGATCAAGGATCTGATCCTCTGCAGCGGCTTCAACGTCTACCCGCGCGTCGTCGAGGAGGCGATCTACCAGCATCCAAACGTTGAGGAATGCACGGTGATCGGCATCGCCGACAGCTATCGCGGCCAGACTCCCAAGGCCTTCGTCAAGCTGCTTGCCGGTAAGACCCTTACCTCCGATGAATTGTTGGAATTCCTCAAGGACAAGCTCAACCCCATCGAGATTCCGCGAGAGATCGAGTTCCGAGCCGCCCTGCCGAAGACGCTGATCGGCAAGCTGTCGAAGAAGGAACTGGTCGCCGAGGAGGCGGCAAAGACCGAGGCCGGCAAGTCTTAAGGCGACGCCGGCCCGGGGGGGTCAGGCGAAGGTCAGCAATCGCCTGGGGTTGTCGATCAGGATCGCCTGGATCTCCGCCTCGCTGAACTCCCGCCGGCGCATCATCGGCACGACATTGCGGAAGATGTGGCCATAGCCGTGGCCGCCGAAATTCGTCAGCCGGGTGCGTTGGCAGATGTCGTGGCTGATGACGATGCGATCGAGGTGGCCGGCGGCGATCAGCGTGCGGAGATGCTGCAGCCGGACCGCGTCATTCGGCATGTCGATGGCGGTATTGAGCTTGTAGTGGGCGACCTCGGTGCCGAACAGATCGAACTCGACGGTGACGCCGGTGTCGGCAAGCCGGATCAGACGCTCGGAGTCGAAAATCGTCCGGTCGATGTGGCTGATCACCGTGCGCGCAGTGTCTCCGCCATTGGCAGCGACGAACTCGGCGATCTCCTGCGGCAGGTCGTCGTTCCGGCCCGGGTGGACGTTCACGCAGGCGCCGGTCTCCTGCTGGGCCATGATGGCGCCCTTCAGCACTGTCCGCTCGAGCTCGCCCCATGGCGTCGTCGTGCCGATCTCGCCGATGATGCCGGAACGGACATCGGTCCCCCAGGCGCCCTCCAGGACCTGGCTCGCGATCTCGCGCGCGAAATCGTCGACGCTGCGGTCCTTGTTCTTCGGGTCCTGGTATTCCTCGACGTAGTAGCCGCAGCCCATGACGATGTGGACGCTGGTCCCTTCCGAGACCTGGACCAGTCCCCTGGGGTCGGGACGGATGCCGCCGCAGGTCAGCTCGACCACGGTCTTGCCGCCGACCTCGCGCATCATCTGCAGTTCGTCGATGGCGATGGCGACGTCGTCGAACAGGTAGTTGCGCGGCGAGTAAGTCTCGCCATAGGCGACCTGGAAGATGTTGCGCATGGAGAGCTCGGGGCCGAGATCGTTCTTGGCGCGGATCTCCGGCGTACGCAGGTCGTAGAGCACGTGCTCGTGCATCAGAGTCTGGCCGAGCTCGGCGGGATCGATGAACCCCCGGACGGTCTGGACCTTGCCCGTGAGATCGCTTCGCGAAAGCCTCGAACGAGCCATCGCCCCCTCCCCCTCAAACGGCCTGAACGATGGTCCGCCTAGCGGACGACCAGCCGCGAGACCTTGCCGTCCAACGGCGTCAACGGCTTGAACATCGACTCGATCGCGGCAACCGTGCCCTTGTTGGCGTTGAGCTTCTCGGCCTGATCGACCGCATCCGAATGGATCGACTTCCGCCGGTCCGACGGCAGCTTGTCGAACTCGGCCCTGGCCGAATCCAACGCCTGGGGCGAACCGACGCTCACGACGCGGGTGAGCTTGAGGTAGACGATCGATCCTGTGCCGACGACGCGTGCCGTCGAGTCCGCCAGGATTTCGACCGCCCTGACGGTGGTCTTATCGAGCTGCATGGTGTCCCATCATGGAGCCTCGAAACGCGCCGTGCAACCGTGACTTACAGTTGCTTGTTGCGGAAATGTTTCGAAAGCCGGTCGAGGGCCGCATCCAGTACCTCGTCCTTCTTGCAGAAGCAGAACCGCGCGAAATCACGGGGACCGTCGGCGGTGAAGAAGGCGCTGACCGGAACCGCCGTCACCTTGGCCTCGACGGTGATATGCCGGCAGAAATCCTCGTCGTTGCCGTTGAATCCCAACGGACGAAAGTCCGCGGTGATGAAATAGGTTCCCTCGCTCGGCAGCACGCCGAAGCCGATCTCGGCCAGGCCCTTGCCGAAGCGGTCGCGCTTGGCCTGCATGTCGCCGGCGAGATCGCGGTAGTAGCCGTCGCCGAGCTCAAGGCCGGCCGCGACCGCGCGCTGCAGATTCGGCGGCGTGGTGAAGACCAGGAACTGATGCGCCTTGGTGACCGCCCGCAGCAACTCGGGTGCCGCAGTCACGTACCCCACCTTCCAGCCGGTCAGCGAAAAGGTCTTCCCGGCCGAGCCGATACGCAGGCAGCGCTCGCGCATGCCGGGCAGGCTGATCAGCGGAATGAAGGGCGGTGCGTCGGAGAAGACGATGTGCTCGTAGACCTCGTCGCAAACCGCAACCGCGTCGTGCTTCAGCACGAGGTCGGCGATGAGCTGCAGCTCGGCCCGGGTGAAGCTCTTGGCCGCCGGGTTCAAAGGATTGTTGAGGAGGACCAGCTTAGTGCGGTCGGAGAAGGCGGCGCGAAGAGCCGCCTCGTCCAGCCGCCATTCCGGAGGAGACAGGCGTACCAGCTTCGGGATGCCGCCGGCCCGGCGGATGATCGGCAGGTAGGAATCATAGAGCGGCTCGAACAGCACGACCTCGTCGCCCGGCTCGATCAGGCCGAAGAGGCAGGCCGCCAGCGCCTCGGTCGCACCCGAGGTGACGATGACCTCGGTCTGCCAGTCGACGTCGAGGCCGTGGAACCGCTTGTCGTGGCGGGCGACCGCCTCACGCAGCTCCGGCACGCCCATCATCGGCGGGTACTGGTTCGGCTTGTCTGCCAGCGCCGCCTGGGCAACCGCCACGATCTCCGGCGGCCCGTTCCCGTCCGGGAACCCCTGCCCCAGGTTGATCGAGCCATGCTCGATGGCCAGGCGCGACATCACCTCGAAGACGGTCGTCCCGTAACCGGACATGACGGAATTTGCGGGCTTCACGGCGAGGCTCGGCTGAAGTTGGGGAGGCCGACGTGTCTAGCACGCGGCCGGACGCGATTGAACCGCCGATCAGGGTCTGGGCGGCGGCTCCAGGCGCTTGCCCGCCGCATCGGTCAGGCCGGTCATCACCAGCGCGCCGTCCTTGACCCGGGCCTCGACCAGGACCGCCTTGCTCCAGGTGTCGGCGGTGCCCTCCTCGAACAGGAACGAGGTCGGCGCCACCCGCGGCTCTTCCGCGCTGCCATGCACTCGGGCCAGCACCTCGTTCGGCTTCAGCGAGCCGTCGCCGCGCCGCGCCGACTGCACGATGCCGGCCTCGTCCATCGTCAGGACGGCAGAAGATCCGAGCCCGACGAGCTGCGGTTGCAGCCGATACCGGATCGCCATGTAGTCGCCCTGGACGAGGCTTCGCGGATCGACCGGAGCCATCGGCAAGAGGATCCGCGTGCCGTCGCGTACCACCGCCGCCTTGCGGAGACCGTCCTGCGCCTCGGCCGCGGCCACCGCCAGCACGATCGCGGCAAAGCCGGGCAGCGCCCGAACCGACGGCCGGAAGCCACCCGCCGACCGCGGGGCCAGCACCGCCCAGGCGCCGAACGCCAGCACGCCACCCACCGCCATCAGGGCGGCCTTTTGGGCCAAGGGCAGCTCCAGCGCGTAGTAGAAGCGACCGATCGACCAGATGCCCAGCGCCAGGGCGAAGGCCAGCAGGCCGAGATTGTTGCGGCGCGCCGCGATCGCGAACAAGCCGATCGTCCCGGCCGCGCCGCCCGGAAGCACGAGACAGACCGCGAGCGCAGCTCCGATCATCGCGCGGGTACGAAGATCCAGCCGCCAGCCGGCTCCATAGGCCGCAGCGACCACCAGCGCACCGGCGCTTATCACCGCGGCAAGGCGCTGCCACACGTCACCGACGAAGCGCAGTTCCGGCATCCCTTCGAAGAAGCTTGGCGCGAAGAAGGCGACGCCGAGCAAGGCGGCACCGGCGCCGATGAATACAGGCGCCTGCTGGCGAAGCGACAGCCAGCCCAGCCCGGCCAGAACCGGCACGGCCAGGGGGAGCGCGGTCTGGGCCTCGTCCACCATCACCGCCAGCCATACACCGGCCAGGCCGGTCGCCATCATGAAGCCGGCGTCCACCCCGCCCGCGCGAAGCAGGACGAGCCATGTCATCGCGACCGCTGCGACCGTCGTAAAGACGGCGATGGCAACGAGCCCAAAATCACCCAACGAGGCCGAGGCCAGCATCCAGACCGCAACCACGGCCAGGGGCCCCGCGATGCGATGGCTATATTCTCCTCTCCCCACCAGGACGAAGGCGGCGATAGCCGCGACGATAGCGCCTCCCAGGTCCGTTACTCCGTCCGCCAGCCCCCTGGAGGCGGCACCCAACAGGAACGCCCCCAGCCAGGCCACAGCCCCGAGGGCGGCAGCGCGGACCGAGGCACCTTGCGAAAGCGATATCGCCACCGTGCTCGGGGCCGCCGGCCACGCCAACCCGCGGAGGTGCCAGGTCAGGACGCGGACGCCAAACATCAAGGCGACGGCCACGATCAGCAACAGCAGCAACACCGCCTGGTCTGAGTCGAGGTCTGCGAGGAGAAGCAGGCGCGTACCGACCGCCACGGCGAAGACCAGCACCGCGGCTGCCGCCGTGGCATAGCCTGCCAGGCTCGGAGCCAGACGGCGGAACAGCAGCAGTGATCCGGCGATCAGAAGGGCGGCCGCCAGGGCCAACGGCCAAGCGCCGGGAAACCAGACGCCGACCAGCCCACCCAGCGCCGCGATTCCGGTCACCGCCGCGACCTCGATCGCGATCGGCAGGAAGGCCCCGGGCGCCTGGCGCGGCCATCGCCGCCGCATCAGCCGGATCAGTGCGCCGGCAACCGCCAGCACGGCGACCGGAATGAGGAGGACGAGGAACGAGTCATCCGTACTCAGGACGCGACCATCGAGGAGCCACAGGACGGAAGCGGCCACGGCGAGGATCACCGCCAGCAGCCAGACCGCCGTCGCCTCGGACATTGCCGCCCATAGCACCGCCGCCACCGACCAGACAGCGAACAGCGTCCAGGCATCGGCGCCGGTCTGCCAGACCTGGCTATGGACGACGAACAGCACGCCGGACAGCATCGCGCCGGCGAAGGCGAAGGAAGAGCGCGTGATACTCCCCCGGCCGGCAACGGCGGCAGCAAAAGCCAGCCCCAGCAGCGCAGTATCGACCCAGAGGATCTTGGTCCAGCCCGAGATCCGGAACCAGTTGGCGGCAAAGAAGAACACCGCCGCCGCCGACAGCAGGGCCGCGGCGGCTGCGATCAGGCAGCCGCGGGCAATCGCCGGCCAATCTAACTCGAACGCCGAGGGCGTCGACGGCAAGGCAGCATCCGTCTCACTCATCCTCAATCCCCGGTGTTCGCTCGGCGCCTAGCTCCGGGGCGCGTTCGTCCGGATGGCGTCGCGGATCTCCTCCAGCAGCACTTCGCTCCGGGGCGGTGGCGCCGGAGGCACTTCCGGGGTGACCTCCTCCTTCCGCTTGAAGCGGTTCAGCGTCTTCACCACCCAGAAGATAGCGAAGGCGACAATGACGAACTGGATCACCGCGTTCAGGAAGAGACCGACGTTGAGCGTCACCGCGCCGACCTTCTGAGCGGCTTCCAGCGTCGCCTCGGTCGGGCCTTTGAGAGTGATGAAGATGTTGGAGAAGTCGATGCCGCCGACAAGGAGGCCGATGAGCGGCGTGAAGATGTCCTTGACCAGACTGGAGACGATCGAGGTGAAGGCGGCGCCGATGATGATGCCGACGGCGAGGTCGACGACGTTGCCGCGCAGGATGAAGGCCTTGAACTCGTTCACCCAGCTCGGCGTCCGTACGGGAAAGGGCGGTTGCATGACGCGTCTCCTCTTAGGGTACAAGCCTCGGAAGGCTAACGAGTTTCGGCCTCCGGCACCATCGTCCGCCCCCCGAGGGGGCCGACGCTTGTCGTATAGGAAAAACAATCGCCCAGGCGACTGACGTCGTGCTCAACTCCTCCCATCCGACGCACAACAAGGGGGCCGCCATGAAGCACAATCCGATCTCCGTCGCCGGCTTGGCATCGATGTCATTGGCGCTGGGGCTTGCCGCCCAGCCCGTACAGGCGCAGTCGCCGAAGAACACGCTCGTGGTCGTGCCGCATGCCGACCTCCGCATTCTCGATCCGCTGGGCGCGACGGTGACGATCACCCTCAACCACGCCTCAAGCGTCTATGACGAGCTGTTCGCCTGGGACGTGAACCTGCTGCCGAAGCCGCAGATGGTCGGCGACTACCAGATCTCCTCCGACCGGCTCACCTATACCTTCACGCTTCGTCCCGGCCTCAAGTTCCACGATGGCTCGCCGGTCACCACACGCGACGTCATCCCGTCGGTCGACCGCTGGATGAAGCGCGATTCCGGCGGCAAGAAGCTGGCTGAGCTGGTGGCCGCGATGACGGCCAAAGACGACAACACCTTCTCGATTCGTCTGACGCAGCCCAACCCCTGGGTAGAGTACATGCTCGGCAACCACGCCGGCGCCTATCCGGCGATCATGCGCGAGAAGGAAGCCAAGACCGATCCGATGACCCAGGTCACGGACATCATCGGCTCCGGTCCGTACAAGTTCGTGAAGGAAGAGTGGAAGCCCGGCAACGAGGTCGTCTACGTCAAGAACGCCGACTATGTGCCGCGCGCCGAGCCGCCGGATGCGATGGCGGGCGGCAAGATGGCCAAGGTCGACCGCATGGTCTGGAAAATCATTCCCGACGCGCAGACGGCTGCGAACGCGCTGATCGCCGGCGAAGTCGACCTGATCGACTCGGTCTCGGCCGACGTCGTGCCCCAGCTCGAGCGGAACAAGGACGTGGTCGTCTCCAAGATCGCCCCCGTCGGCGGTTTCGGCGCAATCCGCCCGAACGCGCTGCACCCGCCGTTCAACAATCCGAAGGCGCGCCAGGCCCTCGCCCTCGTGGTCGAGCAAGAAGACTTCATGACCGCCGCCTTCGGCGAAAAGAAGTGGTGGAGAAACTGCTACTCCTTCTTCGTCTGCGGCTCGGTCTACGGCACCACCGCCGGCAACGAAGGCTTCACCAAGGCCGACCCGGCCCGTGCCAAGAAGCTGTTCGAGGAAGCGGGATACAAGGGCGAGAAGATCATCATCACCTCGACCAAGGAGATCGCCAACATCGGCGCACAGGCCGAAGTTCTGGCGGCCGGCCTCCGCAAGATCGGCGTCAACGCCGAAGTCGAGTGGGCGGACTGGGGCACGACGCTGACCCGCTTCCTCACCAATAAGAACGGCCCCGGCCAGCCGGGCTACTGGAACATCTTCACCACCACCAACTCCTGGTCGACCTGGCACAACCCGCTGACCAATGTCGGCGTCGTGCTGACGCCGAACGGCACCTGGGCCGGCTGGCCGACCGACGAGATCGGCGAGAAGATGCGCACCGACTTCATCCAGGCGCAGACCCATGAGGAGCGGCTCAAGATCGTCGAGGCATTCTCCAAGCGCCTGTGGGAGATCGTGCCCTATGTCGTGACCGGCCAGTACGACGCGCCCTATGCGTGGCGTTCGAACGTCCAGGGCGTGCTGCCGACCAGCAAAATCGTGTTCTGGAACATCAGCAAGAACTGAACGGACTTAGCTGCATGCATTCGCCCCCTCTCCCGCCAAAGGCGGGGGAGGGCCGAATTCGTCCAGCTTGAGGAAGCCCATGCGAGCCCAGAACCTGCTCTTCATCTTCTCCGATCAGCACGACCCGCAATTCATGGGTGCCGCTGGACATCCGGCGGTGAAGACGCCGAACCTCGACAGACTCGCGGCCCAGGGCACGCGGTTCACCAACGCCACGACACCCTGCCCGGTCTGCGTTCCGGCCCGCGCCAGCCTCGCCACCGGCCGCTGGGTCCACGACAACCGCTGCTGGGACAATGGCCAGCCCTATGACGGCTCGATGCCGAGCTGGGGCCACCGGCTGATCGCCGAGGGTCACGACGTCACCGCCATCGGCAAGCTGCACTACCGCTCCGATGAGGACGACAACGGCTTCAGCGAGAAGATCGACGTGATGAATGTCGTCGGCGGCATCGGCGACCGCTTGAGCTGGATCCGCCGCCAGCGCTTCGAGCGGGGCGGCGTCAAGGCGATGGTGGAGAAGGCCGGGCGCGGCGAGTCCACCTACACGCAGTACGACCGTCGCGTCGCCGGAAAGGCCCAGGAGTGGCTGCGCCGGCGGGCGGCGGAACCGGCGGGAAAACCCTGGGTGCTGTTCGTGGGATTCATCATGCCGCACCTGCCGCTGATCGCGCCGGCGGAGTTCTTCGATCTCTATGCCGACGCCGATCTTCCCGCGCCCCGCCTCTACGGCACCGATCAACGGCCGAAGCACCCGTGGATCGACGGCCTCACCTTCGAGATCCCCTACGACAAGTACTATGACGAGGCACGCCGCCGGACCGCGATCGTCGCCTATCACGCCATGGTCACGTTTCTCGACCACAACATCGGCCTGCTCATGAAAGAGCTGGAAGACTCGGGCCTCGGCGGGTCGACGCGGGTGATCTACACCAGCGACCATGGCGAGATGCTGGGCAACCACGGTATCTGGGGCAAGAGCTGCATGTACCAGGAGGCGGTGGGCGTGCCGCTGATCGTCGCCGGCGACGGCGTGCCGAAAGGCGTGGTCGCGACGACCGAGGCTTCGCTAGTCGACTGCTATCCGACCATCCTCGAGGCGGTCGGCGTCCGCGCCTCGGAAGCGGAGAACGACACGCTTCCCGGCCGCTCGCTGTTCGCGCTTGCCCGCCGGCCCGATCCGATGCGCTACGGCTTCAGCGAGTACCATGCCGGCGCCGCCGTGACCGGCGCTTTCATGGTCCGGCGCGGACGCTGGAAATACGTCCACTATGTCGGGCTTGCGCCGCAGCTCTTCGACCTCGAGGCCGACCCGATCGAAGCGAACGATCTCGGCACCGACCCGGCCCATGCCGAGATCCGCGAGACCATGGCGCTGGCGCTTCGCATGATCGTCGATCCCGATCGCGCCAACGCCCAGGCCTTCGCCGACCAGGATGCCAAGGTCGCCGCATTCGGCGGGGTCGACGCGGTGATGGAATTCGGCGACTTCGGCCACACGCCGGCGCCGGGCGAGACGCCGCACTTCGCCAAGACGGACAAGTCGTAACGCCCTACTCGACCCAGTCGAGCCCCATGCCCTTGAAGCGGTCCGGGTCGTCGATCCAGTTGTCGCGCACCTTCACGAACAGGAAGAGATGCACACGGCGGCCGAGCTGGGCCTCCAGCACGCGGCGCGCCTGGGCGCCGATCGCCTTGGCGGTGGCACCGCCCTTGCCCAGCACGATCGCCTTCTGGCTGTCGCGGCGGACATAGATCACCTGTTGGATCTTGACCGAGCCGTCCTTGAAATCCTTCCAGCTCTCGGTCTCGACCATGAGGTCGTAGGGCAGCTCGTCGTGCAGGTTGAGGAACAACTGCTCGCGGGTGACCTCTGCCGCGAGCAGGCGCTCGGAGAGATCCGAGAGATCGTCGTCGGCGAAGAGCCACGGCCCCTCCGGCATCAGGCCAGCGAGATGCTTCCTGAGGTCGGCGACGCCGTCGCCGGTCTCGGCCGAGATCATGAAGGTCTCGGTGAAGGGGAAGGCCTGGTTGAGCTGGGAGGCGCGGGGCAGAAGTTCCGGGCGCTTGATCAGGTCGACCTTGTTGAGGGCGAGGATCGCCGGGCGCTTCGCCTCGGCGAGGCCGTCGAGGATGCGGCGGACGTCGTCGCCGATGCCCTTCTTGGTGCCGTCGACCACGACCACGACCTGATCCGCATCCGCAGCGCCTGCCCAGGCGGACGCCACCATGGCGCGTTCCAAACGGCGCTTGGTCTTGGTGAAGATTCCGGGCGTGTCGACGAAGACGAGTTGGGTCTTCCCCTCGATCGCGATGCCGGTGATGCGCGTCCGCGTCGTCTGCACCTTCGGCGTGACGATCGAGACCTTGGCCCCGACCATCTGGTTGAGCAGCGTCGACTTGCCCGCATTGGGCGCCCCGACCAGGGCGACGAAACCGCAGCGCCGTCCGTCTTCCGTCTCAGCCATGAGCATCGACCTTCGTCAGCAGAACGGCAGCGGCGGCCTGTTCGGCCTCGCGCTTGGAGCGCCCGGCGCCGGACGCGGGGTCATGGCCGGTGACATGCACCTCGACGATACGCCTAGGTGCATGCGCAGGCCCACTGGCCTCGGTCTCCTTGTAGGCGGGAAGCCCGAGGCCACGCGCCTGGGCCCATTCCTGGAGCCGGGTCTTAGCGTCTCTCGGCGGGGTGATGTCGGCGTCGATCAGCTCGCCCCACCGTCCGGTGACGAAGCTGCGGGCAACTTCGAGGCCGCCGTCGAGATAGAGGGCAGCGATCACCGCTTCCATGGCATCGGCCAGCACCGCCTCGCTGCCGCGCGATCCCGCCTCGTCCTCGCCCTTGGAGAGCCGGATCGCAGCGCCGAGGTCGATGCGCCTTGCGACATGCACCAGCGCCGCCCGGCTGACCAGCAGCGCGTGGCGCTTGGCGATGTCGCCTTCCCGCTCCTTCGGAAACCGCTCGAGCAGCGTGTCGGCCACGATCAGGCCGAGCACGCGATCGCCCAGGAACTCGAGCCGCTCATAGCCGCGGCCGCGTCGCTTGGTGGCACTGGCATGGGTGAGCGCTTCGTCGAGCAACTCTGGCCGGGCGAAGGCGTGGCCGAGAACCTCGGCGAGCTGCCTCAGATGATGCCCCGGAACATCCGGCCGATGCGGATGGCGAAGGGCCACTTCCAGACCTCCCAGATCCGGGCCTCGCCGTTGGTCGAGAAGAAGGTCACCTCGGCGCGGCCGACGAGGTTGGCGGCGGGAACGAAGCCGACGCCGGAGAGGACGCGGCTGTCCAGGGAGTTGTCGCGGTTGTCGCCCATGGCGAAGTAGTGGCCGGCGGGAACGACATAGACCGGGGTGTTGTCGAGCGGCCCGTCGTCGGAGACCTCGATGATGCGGTGCTGGCGGCCGGTCGGCAGGGTCTCGACATACTGGGCATATCGCTGGGTGGCGCGGCCCGAACCCTCCAGGAAATCCTCGACCCGCTCGCGCTTGACCGGCGCGCCGTTGATCTGGAGGACGCCGCCGGTGACCTGGATGCGGTCGCCGGGAAGACCGACGATGCGCTTGATGTAGTCGGTCGAGTTGTCCCGCGGCAGCTTGAAGACGGCGACGTCGCCGCGCTCGGGCTCGCGGAAGAGGACGCGGCCGGGGATCAGCGGCAGGCCGAAGGGCAGCGAGTAGCGGCTGTAGCCGTAGGAGAACTTGCTGACGAACAGGTAGTCGCCGACCAGAAGGGTCGGGATCATCGAGCCGGAGGGAATGTTGAAAGGCTCGACGGCGGCGGTGCGGATCACGAGCGCGATGCCGATCGCGTACAGCACCGTCTTGATCGTGTCCCAGACGGTGCCGCTCTTCTTCGTCGACGTGGTCAGAGTCATGGCTCGCGGCTCGGGGGAAAGGCGTCGCCAGGGTATGCCAGACCGGCCCCTCCCCGGCAAGCTACGCTTGGATTCGTTCAAGCTTCGGCACCGGCGAGGCCAGCAGCGGAACCAGGCAGAGCGCCAGTCCCACCCCCGCCAGCGCGACTCCCATGTGCAGGCCCAGCATTTCGCCGGCAAGCCCGCCCAGCACGGCCCCGACCGGCCGAAAGCCCCAGGTGAGCCAGCGGAGGCTGGCATTCACCCGGCCCAGCAGTTGGGGCGGCGTGACGCTCTGCCTGAGGCTGGTCTGGGTGACGCTGAAGATGATCGGCCCGAAGCCGAAAAGAAACCGCCCGGCGACCAGCAGAGGGATTGCCGTCTCCGGGGTCGCCACCAGGATCAGCGCGATTCCGACCACGCCGATGGCCGGTCCGAGGACGATCGCGCGGCCGATGCCGATCCGCCGCGCGATCGCCGAAGACGCGAACGCGCCCAGTACCATGCCGACGCCGTCGACGGCGAAGACCAGGCCGATCTCAGCCGCGGTGAGCCCGAGGCCGCGCGCGAGGTACAGCACCAGCAGCGCGTTCATGGCGAACAGGGCGATATTCCAGGTGAGCGAGCAGAGAGCGAGCGCCCGCAGGCTGGGCTCTCCCAGCAGGAACCGCATCCCTTCCGCCAGATCGATGGCGAAGCTCCGGCGGACGGGCGGTGTCTCGGGTGCCGCGGGTTTCGAGATGGCCCAAGCGAAGGCGGCGGCGACGAGGTCGGCGAGCCCGCACGCCAACACGGCCAGCGCCGGACCGATCGCGCCCGCCAGAAGTCCGGCCAGGCCCGGACCGCCGGTGGTCGCGGCGGCCCGTCCGATCTCGAAACGGCTGTTGGCCTGGATCAGGCGGTCGCGCTCGACCAGCGCCGGGATCGCCGACTGGCTGGCGACGTCGAAGAAGACCATGCCGATGCCGGCAAACACCGCGCTCGCCATCAGCAGCGGCAGGGTGAGGAGGCCCAGCAGGGCCGCGGCAGGCACCGCCAGCAACGCCGAAGCTCTCAGCAGACTGCCGACCAGCATCACCGAACGACGCGGCAGACGGTCGATCCAGACGCCGGCGGGCAGGCCGAACAGGAAGAAGGGGATCGTCGCCGCCACGGTCAGCCAGCCCATCTCGACCGGACCGGCACCGAGGACGAGAACCGCGATCAGCGGCAGCGCCAGCAGCGCGACCTGGTCGCCGAACTGGGTGCCCGAAAAGGCGGCGAGGAGCTTGGTGAAATCGGTCATGGGCGCAGGCATGGGCCGGACGTGCCGATGGCTCTATCCGGCACTTGCGTCCTAATCCTCAATCCCGGTCCGGCGTCTTCTGCTCCGGCTCGATCCTCGGCATCACCGTGATGATCACCGTCGCCTGGGCGATCGGCGGCTCGTCGGTGAGGGAGACGTCGATCCGCACCTCCATGCCCGGCGGCGTCATCTGGGCGAGCCGCCGGGCGGCCCCGCCGGTCAGCTTCATCGTCGGCCGGCCGGAGGGGTCGTTGACCACCCCCATGTCGCGCCAGAAGACGCCGCGGCGAAAGCCCGTCCCCAGCGCCTTCGAGCAGGCCTCCTTGGCGGCGAAGCGGCGGGCATAGCTCGCCGCCCGGTTCGCCCGCCGGTCGGATTTCGCCTGCTCGAGCGGCGTGAAGATGCGGTCGAGGAACCGCCCGCCGAAGCGCTCGATCGTCGCCTCGATCCGCGTGATGTCGATCAGGTCGGTGCCAAGCCCGATGATCATGCCGTTTCGGCACCGCTGACGCTGGCCCTCGCCTTGTCCATCAGCGAGCGCATGCGGCGGATCGCCGAGTCGAGGCCGGAGAAGATCGCCTCGCCGATCAGGAAATGGCCGATGTTGAGCTCGACGATGGAGGGGATGGCGGCGATCGGCGCCACCGTGTCGAAGGTGAGGCCGTGCCCGGCATGGCATTCGAGGCCGATGGATTCCGCATGAGCCGCCGCCGCGACGATGCGGGCCAGCTGGCGCTCACGGTCGGCGCCCTCGTGCTCGCAATAGGCGCCGGTGTGGAGCTCGACCACCGGGGCACCTAAGCGCTTCGCCGCATCGAGCTGGCGCGGGTCGGCCTCGACGAACAGCGAGACCCGGCTGCCGGCCTGGCTTAGCTTCTGCACGACGGGATGGAGATGGTCGAACAGGCGGATGGCGTCGAGCCCCCCTTCGGTCGTCACCTCGGTCCGCTTTTCCGGCACCAGGCAGCAGGCATGCGGCTTATGGCGGAGCGCGATCCCCACCATCTCGTCCGTCGCCGCCATCTCGAAGTTCAGCGGCCGGTCGATGTCACGGACCAGGCGCGCGATGTCGTCGTCGGAGATGTGGCGGCGGTCTTCGCGGAGATGCGCGGTGATGCCGTCGGCGCCGGCCTTCACGGCGAGGCGCGCGGCCCGGACGGGATCTGGATGGCGGCCACCGCGCGCGTTCCGGATGGTGGCGACGTGGTCGATGTTGACGCCAAGACGGAGAGGACGAGGCATGGGAAGGGCCTCCTCTGGTTGGGGGCCCTCAGCTTAGCCCTAACCGCGGGCGCGCTCGACCGAGTTGATGACGGGAGCGGCACGCAGCGCGGCGACGATGTTGGTGAGGTGGCGGACGCTCGCCACCTCGATGTCGATCAGCATGTCGAAGAAGTCGGCCGAGCGGTTGGTGAACTTCAGATTGGTGATGTTGCCCTGGTTCTTGCCGATGATGGTGGTCAGGCTGCCGAGGCTGCCGGGCTCGTTGGTGAGCGTGACGGTGAGCCGGCCAACATGGCGTTCCGGATCGTTGTCGCCGACGTCCCAGCCGACGTCGAGCCAGCGCTCGGGCGTGTCGTTGAACTGCTCCAGAGTCTCGCAGTCGATTGTGTGGATGGTGACGCCCTTGCCGGTGGTCACGATGCCGACGATGCGGTCGCCCGGCAGAGGATGGCAGCAGCGGGCGAAGTGGACGGCCATGCCGCTGATCAAGCCCCGGATCGGAACCCGGTGCTCGTTGTTGGCCTTGGCGGCGCGGCTGCGGATCGGCACGACCTTGCCGGAGTCCTGGGCCTTCTGCTTCAGGCCCGGGAAGATCGCGTGCAGGACCTCGCGCTCGGACTTCAATCCCTCGCCGACGGCGGCGTAGATGTCCTCCGCCGTCTCTGCATCGAAAGTCTGAAGAACACCGCTGAAGGCCTTGTCAGAGAATGTATATCCTTCCTGGCGGAAGGCTTTCTGCAGGATCGCCTTGCCGAGTTCGGAGAACTCCGCCCGCTTCTTCAGACGGATGAAGCGGCGGATCCGGGCCTTGGCCTTGCCGGTGACCGCGAACTGCTCCCAGGTCGGCGACGGCGTCTGGGTCTTGGATGTCGCGATCTCGACCTGGTCGCCGTTGTTGAGGCGGGTCCGGAGCGGCACCAGCCGGCCGTTGATCTTGGAGCCGACGCAGGTGTCGCCGATGTGGCTGTGGACGGCATAGGCGAAGTCGACCGGCGTCGCGCCCCGGGGCAGCGCGATCAGGTCGCCCTTGGGCGTGAAGCAGAACACCTGGTCCTGGAACATCTCGAGCTTGGTGTGCTCGAGGAACTCCTCCGGCCCGGCAGCATGTTCGAGGATGTCGAGGAGCTCGCGGAGCCAGCGGTACTGGCGCCCGTCCTTTGCCTCGGCCGAATCCTGCTTGTAGACCCAGTGGGCGGCGACGCCGAGCTCGGCCACGTCGTGCATGTCACGGGTGCGGATCTGCACCTCGATGCGTTGGCGCTCGGGCCCGATGACGCCAGTATGGACCGAGCGGTAGCCGTTCGGCTTCGGCGTCGAGATGTAGTCCTTGAAGCGGCCGGGAACGACCGGATAAGCCGCATGCAGCAATCCCAGCGCCTGATAGCAATGGTCGACGCGGTCGACCACGATACGAAACGCCATGATGTCGGAGAGCTGCTCGAAGCCGACATTCTTCCGCTGCATCTTCCGCCAGATCGAGTACGGCGTCTTCTCGCGGCCCGAAATCCAGGCCTCGACCCCGCCCTCCCGCAGCGTCTCCTTCAGCTCGGAGATGATCCCTTCTACGAGGTTCGCCCCTTTGTCGCGAAGGAAGGAGAGCCTGGCCGTGACGCTGTCGCGCGCGTCCTTGTTGATCTCGGCGAAGGCCAGGTCTTCGAGCTCGTCCTTCATCCGGTGGATGCCGATGCGCTCGGCCAGCGGCGCATAGATCTCCATGGTCTCCATCGCGATCTTCCGGCGCTTGGCTGGATTGGCGATGAAGTTGAGGGTGCGCATGTTGTGGAGCCGGTCGGCGAGCTTGACCAGGAGGACGCGGATGTCCTCGCTCATCGCCAGGACCAGCTTCCGGAAGTTCTCTGCCTGCTTTTCCTGGTCGGACTGCAGCTCGATGCGGTTGAGCTTGGTCACGCCGTCGACCAGACGGGCGACCTCCTTGCCGAACTTGGCCTCGATGTCTTCGATGGTGGCATCCGTGTCCTCCACCGTGTCGTGGAGAAGCGCGGTCACGATCGAGGCGGTGTCCAGCTTCATCCCGGTCAGGATGCCGGCGACCTCGAGGGGATGAGCGAAGTAGGGATCGCCGGAAGCCCGCTTCTGCGAGCCATGGGCCTTCATCGCGTAGACATAGGCGCGGTCGAGGAGATCCTCGTCCGCCTGCGGGTCATAGGCTTTGACCCGCTCCACAAGTTCGTACTGGCGGATCATGCCGATCCGCCTTCGGGGCGCCGGACGGGTTGTCGTCCGGCGCCATCGGCGGCTTTAGGCGCGGTCTTCACCAGCGTCGTCGCCGAGCTCGGCGTCGGGAATCTCGGTCACGTCCTCGTCCGCTGCCTCGGCGGCCTGGGCGGCGCCAGCCATCATCGCCTGGGCAAGCGCCTGCTCGTCCGCCATGACCTCGAGAATCTCTTCCTCGGGCTCGTCGACCTCGACCTGGCGTTGAAGCCCCTTCACCAGGGATTCCATCAGACCCGCCAGGTTGACGGTCTCTTCGGCGATCTCGCGGAGCGCCACCACCGGGTTCTTGTCGTTGTCGCGATCGAGGGTGATCGAGGCGCCGGACGCGACCTCGCGGGCGCGCTGGGCAGCGACCATCACCAGGTCGAAGCGATTCGGAATCTTGACGACGCAGTCTTCGACGGTCACGCGAGCCATTACGACGAACTCCAAAGAACGCGGTTGAACATAGAGATATAACGTTTCCAGGCACTTGTCGCAATGCTAAACGACCGAAAGGGATGTCGCAGCCGGGGCTTTTCCTCGACCCGGGTCCTCGGCATAGTGCCGGCCCCTTCCGGAGGTCCCCAATGGTCGATGTCGCCGAACGTATGACGGTCCTGGGCACCGAGACCGCTTTCGAGGTTCTCGCCCGCGCCCAAGCCCTTGCCGCCAAAGGCAAGTCCATCATCAACCTCGGCATCGGCCAGCCCGACTTCAAGACGCCGCCCCATATCGTCGAGGCGGCGATCAAGGCGATGCGGGACGGCCACCACGGCTATACCCCGGCCAACGGCATCCCGGCGCTCCGGGAAGCGGTCGCCGCCGACGTCAGGCGCCGCCAGGACGTCGAGATCGACCCGGACCTGGTCATGATCATGCCGGGGGGCAAGGTCACGATGTACTTCGCCATCATGATCCTCGGCGACAAGGGCCGGGAGATCCTCTACCCGAACCCGGGATTCCCGATCTACGAGTCGGTCATCAAGCATTCGGGTGCGACGCCGGTGCCGATCCCGCTCCTGGAAAAGAACGGCTTCGCCTTCTCGGCCGAGGACGTACTGTCCCGGATCACGCCGAAGACCAGCCTCATCATCCTGAACAGCCCCGCCAACCCGACCGGCGGCGCCGTGCCCAAGGCCGAGTTCGACAAGCTGGTCCTGGGCCTGGAGAAGCATCCGGGCGTCTACGTGATGTCGGACGAGATCTACGGCCAGATGCTCTATGACGGCCGCGAGCACGTCCCGCTCCTCTCCTACCCCTCGATGAAGGACCGCACCATCCTGCTCGACGGCTGGAGCAAGACCTATGCGATGACCGGCTGGCGGCTGGGCTATTCGGTGTGGCCGAAGGCGCTGTTCCGGCATGCCGAGAAACTGGCGATCAACTGCCATTCCTGCGTCAACGCGCCGACCCAGTTTGCCGGCATCGCGGCCTTGACCGGCCCGCAGGATGCGGTCGGGGTGATGATGAAGGCCTTCGACGAGCGCCGCCGCGTGATCGTGAGCGAACTCAACCAGCTTCCGGGCTTCCGCTGCGTCGAGCCGGGCGGCGCTTTCTATGCCTTCCCTAACATCGAGGGCACGGGGCTCAGTGCCAAGGATCTGCAGACCAAGATGCTGGAGGAAGCCGGCGTCGCCACCATCGCCGGGACCAGCTTCGGCGCCCACGGCGAAGGCTTCATCCGCTTCTCCTACGCCAACTCGACCGAGAACATCCGCGAAGCGATCAAGCGCATCCGCGCCTGCCTGGCGGCGTAGGAGCGCCGGTTCGGGGCAGCATGGACTTCGACGACGCGCTGCGATCCTGGCAGCAGGGCGATGCCGCCGGCACCGCCAGGATCACGCGGGGGCTGATCGCGCTGGGTCCATCCACCGGGCAGGCGCATATGCTGCTGGCGCTCGCCGGCGCATCCGCCGCCCCGGCGCGGGAGCTTGCCCGGTTCCGGCGAGCGACGGCCACGGACCCGCTGGACGGTGCCATCTGGCGGAATCTCGGCGTGTTCTGCCGGGATCTCGGCGACCAGTCCGGCGCCTTCGTCGCCTTCATCAAGGCCTATGACCGAGGCGTCCGTGACGCCGTGGTCCTGCACGCCATCGCTCACCATCTGATCGTGAGCCGTTCGATGCTGACCGCGGCCGTCGGACAGCCGCGCACGGCGCTCCACTTCCTGGGCGAGCTGTTCCTGGCGCATCCGGAGCTGCGCCAGGTCCATCGCCACGAGCAGGTCGCGGCGATGACATTCAGCCCTCACGTGCCGGGCGACGGCGTAACCAGGGCGGATGTCACCTGGGCCTTCGCCAACCCGGGCGGCCACGCGCGTGCCCTGGTCCGCTATGTCCAGGAGTTCGTCAGGGCGTCCGATTCCGGCGCGGCACTCGTCCGGTTGCGCGCAGGCTCACCGCCGCCCGACCTCCTCACGCGTCTCGCCGACGATGTGGCGCTCCTGGCACTGCTGCGGGCGACACCGGTCGAGGACTGGGACCTGGAACAGGGCCTCACCTTGCTCCGCCGGAGCTTTTTGCAGGCGACCGGCGATCCCGCGGTGCTCCGGCTCTGTATCGCCCTCGCGATGCAGTGCCATCTGAACGAGTTCATCTTCGAGGAGACGACGGCAGACCGACGTCAGGTGGAGGCGCTGATCGGGCAGGTTCGCGCAGAGCTGCAATCCGGCGGCAACCCGTCGCCGATCGCGGTCGCAGCGATTGCCGCCCATCGTCGCCTCGGCCAGGCGCTGCCCGAAATCGAGGCCTGGCTACGCTCGGCGGATCCGGATCTCGCCGAGATTGCCCGGCTGCATTTCACCGAGCCGCGCGAGGAAGCGCAACTTGCCGCCGCCATGCCCTGCCTGACACCGATCGGCGACGGCGTCTCGAACGCGGTGCGCGCTCAGTATGAGCGGCATCCGTTCCCGGTCTGGAATTCCGCACGCATCGGCAACAGGCAGCCGCTCGCCGAGTTGATCGCCG
>CAMDFP010000018.1 GCA_945897335.1 Asaia bogorensis
ATGGATGTCGTGATGCGCGGCAATGTCGGCCGGATGGAGAGCATGGTGCCGCTCTATGACGGGCCCAAGACGCCGCAGGCGCTGCTCGCCTACTTCATCGCGGAGCGCAATCCGATGCTGGACTGGCCGACCCTGAAGCGGATCCGGAAGATGTGGAAGGGCCCGATGATCCTGAAGGGGATCATGACCAGCGAGGAAGCCGTCTCTGCCGCCGATTTCGGTATGGACGGCGTCATCCTCTCCAATCACGGCGGGCGCAACCTCGACTACGCGGTGGCGCCGCTGGAGATCCTGCCGGAGGTGATGGACGCCGTCGGCAGCCGGCTGACGGTCATGCTGGACAGCGGATTCCGCTGCGGCAGCGACGTGGTGAAGGCGATCTCCATGGGCGCCAAGACCGCTCTCTTCGGGCGCCCGGCGGCCTACGCCGTTGCCGCCGGCGGGGAGGCCGGCGCCCGCCACGTCGTCTCGATGTTCCGGGAGGAGATCGATCTGACGATGGGCTTCCTCGGCGTCCGCAGTCTGAACGAGCTCGGCCCCGACTATCTCTGGTTCGACGGCCTCGCCGCCGGCAACTCGATCACGCGGCCGGCCCTGAGCCCGCCGAAGCGCAGAAGCACCAAGAAGAGCGGCTGAGCCCAGGCCGGCCGCTGTTGACCCGTCCGTCGTCGCATCGATACCGTTTCTTCATCACGATCGCACCAGGGAGGCTCCAGTGTACGCGTTGACCACCCGGCACCTCGTCTCGACCCTCGGCATCACCTGCTTCATCGGCATGAGCTCGGCCGCTCTTGCCCAGGCGAAATTCGAATGCCCGGCCAAGGGTGGAGATTTCATCTTCGCCCTCGAGGCGAAGGTTCCGACACACGACCAGCATGTCACCACCTCGGCCCAGGGCCGCAACGTCGCCTCGGCGATGTACGAGTCGCTGCTGACCCGCGACGAGAAAATGACGCCGACACTCTCGCTGGCGGAGTCCATGACCGAGAGTCCTGACGGCCGCGTCTACACCTTCAAGCTCCGCCAGGGCGTGAAGTTCCACAACGGCAAGACCATGACCTCCGAAGACGTATTGGCCTCCTACGAGCGCTATCGCAAGGTCGGCGTCGACAAGACCATCCTCGCCGCAGTCGATCGCCTGGAGACGCCCGATGCCTCCACCTTCGTCGTCGTGATGAAGGAGCCGCAGGCGACGTACATGGAGACCTTCTCCAACATCTCGCCGCCGGTCGTCATCATTCCGAAGGAGAGCATGGACGCGCCGGCGCTGCAGCTCCCGCCGATCGGCACCGGACCGTTCCAGTTCGTCGAATTCGTCGCCGACAGCCATTTCAAGGTGAAGCGCTTCGACGGCTATGCGCCTAACCAGAGCCAGACCGGCATCAACGGGCTCGGCGGCTACAAGCAGGCCTGCGTCGACACCGTCAACTTCCGCATGATCGTCGAGCCCCAGGCCCGCGTCGCCGCGCTCGAGACCGGCGAGGTCCACGGGGTCGAAGATATTCCCCGCCCGGCGCAGAAGCGCCTCGCCAACAACCCCAACATCAAGTTCCAGCCGCTGGAGAACTTCTGGCTCCACGTCTCCTATCCGAACCTGTCGTTCCCGCCGACCGATAATCTGAAGTTCAGGCAGGCGGTGCAGGCGGCCCTCGACATGGACGATATCATGGAGGCGTCGAGCGACGGCTACTACAAGCTCGGCCACGCGCTGCAGTTCTCGGGCAGCCCCTACTACACCGACGCCGGCAAGGAGCACTACAACCAGAAGAACGTCGCCAAGGCGAAGCAACTCCTGGCCGAATCCGGCTACAAGGGCGAGAAGCTGATCCTGCTCACCAATAAAGACTACACCTCGATGTACAACGGCTCGCTGGTGATGGCCGAGCAGCTGAAGGCGGTCGGCATCAATGCGGAGCTTCTGATCCACGACTGGCCGGCAGCGCTGGACAAGAGCCAGAAGGAAAACACCGGCTGGAACTACTTCTTCACCGGCTGGACCAGCGTGATCGGCCAGGGCGGTCTGCCCTCGCTCCGCAACCTCACCGACCCCAACAACGTGCACAAGCCCAAGGACAACAAGTCCGACACGGTGCTGATGGAGAACTGGAACGCCGGCCTCCGTGCCAAGACGCTGGAAGAGCGCAAGGGCTTCTTCGCCAAGTCGCAGCAGCGCATCTTCGACCAGGCCCTGGCGCTGCCCTTCGGCCTGATCCCGAAGGTCGCGGCGGTGCGCTCCAACGTCGACGGCTTCCAGAACTTCTTCACCATCCGCGCCTGGAACGTCTCGATCAAGAAGTAGACGAGACCGTCAGGTCTTCCCTCTCCCGGCAAAGCCGGGAGAGGGTTCTGCAAATTCAATCCGGAATGCGGTGCTTCGCCACGGCATCGAGGTCGATCTCGACGCCGAGGCCCGGCCCGGTGGGCGGATAGGCAAAGCCGTTCTCGATCCGAAGCGGCGTCTTCAGCAGGTCGGCCTGCTGGTAGACGACGCCGCAGGTATCGGAGTCGGGGCCGAGATTGGTCATGGCGACGCCGAGATGGATCTGGGCTGCGGTGCCGAGTCCGAGTTCCGGCATGGAGCCGATCATGCAGGGGATGCCGGCGGTCTCGCACATCTGGAAGATGCGGGTCGCCGCCATCAGCCCGCCGGCCTCGCAGACATAGACGTTGACGATGTCGACCGCCTTCCGGCGGATCACCTCCATCGCGTCGCGCGGGTTCCACACGCTCTCGTCCGCCATGATCGGCACGTCGACCAGGAGCCGAAGCTCGGCGAGCGCGTCCAGCTCGCGCGGCTTCAGCGGCTGCTCGATCAGCTCGGGACGGCTGGGCGCCATCGCCCTGATATGCTGGGCTGCCTCCTTCGCCGATCCCCACGCCATGTTGGCGTCGACCCGGACCTTGACCTTGTCGCCGACCGCGGCGCGAACGGCCGCGACCGCCGCCACGTCGATGTCGAAGCTCTGGCCGACCTTGACCTTGACCGTACCGAAGCCTTCCGCCGCGAAGCCCTTCGCCGCCGCCGCCATCTGCTCGGGCGTGCCGAAGGTGATCGAGCGGCTGAGCGGGATGCGCTCGCGAACGAGGCCCCCCAGCAGCATGTAGACCGGCACGTTCAGCAGCTTGCCGACCAGGTCGTAGAGCGCCATCTCCAGCCCGGCCTTGGCCGGCTCGGAACCGTCCAGCGCCTTGTCCATCGCCTGCACCAGGAAGGCGATGCGGCGCGGGTCCTGGCCGATCAGCACCGGCGCCAGGATCTCGCGCACCTCCTTGGCATAGAGCCGGCCGCGGCGGGCGAAGCAGCTCGCGACCTCGCCCCAGCCGGTCACGCCGGCATCGGTGTCGATGCGGATGATCGCATGCTCGGAGACGGGATCGACCCCGAGCGCAGTGCGGCCGGCAAGACCATAGGCGAGCTTTCGGTCTACCTTGACCGGCGTGGCTTCGATGGCGGTGATTTTCACGAGCGAACGGCTCCTAGCGGCGCTTGGTGTGGAAACGGACGGCCTTCGGCTCGAAGCCGATATCGGGGTCGAGCGGGTACATCGGGCGGGCGCAGATGGTGTGGCCGAGTGCCTTGATGTCGGCTGAAGTGGCACCGGGCGCATCGATGTTGAAGTTCTTCTCAGCCCATTCTTCGAACATGTGGTACTCGCAATGCGGCGACTTGACGACGATCAGGTCGTAGTCGCGCGGGTTGCGGCCATGCGCCAGAAACGGCGCGCGGTCGAAGAAATAGGCCGGCTTCGAGAAGATCAGGATCGTGTAGTTGCCGGAGATCAGGACGGCGGTGTCGCCGCCCTCGAACGGCGCTCGCATGGTCTCCAGCCGCATGTGGCCGCCGGACAGCATGTCGACCGTGCCGCTGACCTTCACCGGCGTGAAGCGCTTGTCGAGCGTGCCACCGAGATTCACCGTGATCTTGGCACCGATGCCAGCGGCCTTCGCGGCCGCCGCCGCCGGCGGATCGACGATCGGCACCAGCACGCGGCCCTGGTACTTCGCCTTCATCAGCGCCGCCAGAATGGCGTTGCTGTCGCCGGTCGCCCCCGACGAGGTCGCATCCGCCGCGTCGGTGAAGATCACCGGCCCCTGCATGTGCTTGGCCTGCGCGATCGCCGCGTCCAGCGGGATCAGCTTCCCCTGCATGCGGTGGCGGTTCGGCCAGAACTGCTTCGCGAAGCCGAGCGCCGCCTTCTCGGCGAAGGCGCCGTCCTCGGCGACGACGATCGCCTGGCTGCACAGCTCCGGCACGTCGGTGAAGGGATTGCCGATCATGACGCCGGCGAACATCGCCTTGCCTTCGTTCTCCAGGCGCCGGGCTTCGCGCAGGATGTCGCCGTAGCAGCCGGACTTGGTGATGAGTTCGTCGCCGCGAACCAGCGCCGGAATGACCACGCGGGCGATCGCCGGGTTCAGCTTCTCGCGGATGATCCGGAGCAGCATCTTCGCCCCGCGGATGCCGGTATCGGCGAAATCGACATGCGGATAGGTATGATAGATGGTGACGCCGTCGATATGGCGCAGCATCCGCTCGGTCATGATTCCGTGCAGGTCGAGCCCGATGACGATCGGCAGCTTCTCGCCGACGATCTTCCTCACCTCCTGCAGCAGGTAACCCTCGGGATCGAGCTCGCCCTCGGCGCCCATGGCGCCGTGCATGGCGAAATAGATGCCGTCGATGTTCTTCGCCGATTTCTCGATCGAGCCCAGGATCTCGCCGGAGATCTTCTTCCAGCTTTTCTTCTCGAGGATTCCGGCGCTGGGCCCCCTGGCCGACACGGTCGGCACCAGTTCCACGTCGCCATCGGCATCGAAGACCGACAACGCCCCGCCCATCTGGGTGTTGAGGCCACGGTCGCGGAAGATCTCCTCGCCCCGCTTGATCGAGAAGTATCCGATGTCGCTCGGCACCGGATTGAAGGACGAGATTTCCTGCTCGCAGTCAGCCACCAGGATCCGAGTCATGCGTTTCCCCCGCTTGTTTCCGGCCGGAGGTTAGCGCAATCGGCACGCCCTGCCTCCGTCCTCGCGCCGGCCCCGAAACGGCGCGATTTCACCGGTCTTGACGCGGAGGGTGACGACGACGTCCTTCCAGTGCACCCTGCCTCCTCCGGACATGGAGATTCTCTCGTGAGTGCAGCCCCCGCCGTCGTGCCCTTCGAAGCCGAGACCCGCCGCCCCAAGGTCGAGGTGCCCGCCGGCGCCTGGGACTGCCATGCCCATGTCTTCGGCCCCTTCGACCGCTTCCCGCTGAAGCCCGAGCGCGCCTATACGCCGGATCTCGCCACCGGCGCCGATTGGAAGCGCATGCACGACGCCATCGGCATCGCCCGCGGCGTCCTGGTCCAGGCCTCGGTCTACGGCACCGACAACAGCGCCACAGTCGCGGCCTTGGCCGAGCTCGGGCCGGCCTATCGCGGCGTCGCCGTGGTCGGCCCGGACATCTCCCTGGATGATCTGAAAGCATTGCATCAGGGCGGCATCCGCGGCATCCGCCTCTCCGACACCATGATCGGCGCGGTCTCGACTGCGAACATGGAAAAGATGGCCGAGCGGCTGAAGCCGCTGGGCTGGCACATCCAGCTGATGGTCGATGCCTCGACCCGCGCCGACCTGGTCGAGCGCGCGACCAGGACCGCGGTGCCGGTGATCTTCGATCATCTCGGCGGCATGCCGGCGAGCAAGGGTGTCGACGATCCCGGCTACAGGATCTTCCTCGATGCCTTCCGCCGCTCGCCCAATCTCTGGGTCAAGGTCTCGGGCCCCTATCTCGACAAGTCGCTGCGGGCGCCCTACGCGGCCTCGACGCCCCTGGCCCGGGCCCTGGTCGAAGCCGCCCCCGACCGCTGCGTCTGGGGCACCGACTGGCCGCATCCGGCCTCGGATCATTCGATCGACGATGCCGGGCTGATGGATCTGCTGGCGACCTGGGTTCCCGACGCCGCGACCCGCAAGCGCATCCTGGTCGACAATCCGCCCAGGCTCTACGGGGCATGACCTTCTAGATGCCGATCTGGCTCTTCGTCGCGCTTTCGGTCGCCGCTTTCGCCAGCTCCGTCACGCTCCGCATCGCCGACTCCCTGCTGCCGGAGATCGCGGCCGAGTTCGCGACGACGCCGGGCGTCGCCGCGGCCAGCGTCATCACCACCTTCACCGTCGCCTATGGCGGCATCCAGATCGCCTTCGGGCCAATCGGCGACCGCTTCGGCAAGGTCAGGACCATCGCCATCGCCTCGCTGCTCTCGGTCCTGGCGCAGCTTGCCTGCGCGTTCTCCGAAGACCTCGACCAGATCTCGATCGCGCGCGCCGTCGCCGGTGCCACCGCCGGCGGCGTGATCCCGCTCTGCCTCGCCTGGATCGGCGATGTCGTCAGGTTCGAGGACCGCCAGCGGGTGCTGGGCCGTTTTCTCCTCGCCCAGATCTTCGGCCTCGCCTCGGGCCAGGCACTGGGCGGACTGATCGGCGACGCCTTCGGCTGGCGGGCCTCCTTCCTGATGCTGGCCGGATTCTACCTCCTTGGCGGCATCGCCCCCCTCCTCGCGCTCCGCTTCAGGCCGGGGGCCGAGGGCTCCGGCGCGGTCGGACCGGCCGGCCGCATACGCCCGCGCGAGGCGCTGTCACGGCCGCGGGTCCGGCTGGTCCTGACCACGGTGTTCCTCGAAGGCGCCGCCATGTACGGCGCCTACTCTTACGCCGGCACCGACCTGCAGCAGCGTTTCGGCCTGTCGGTGTCGACCGCCGGCATCCTGCTGACCGCCTTCGCCTTCGGGGCGCTCGGCTATGCCCTCGCCGTCGGCCGCCTCGTCGCGGCGATGAGCCGGGCGCGCATCGCGCTCCTGGGCTCGCTGGCTCTGACGGTAGGTTTCACCGGGTTCGCGCTCATCCCCTCGCTTGGCGTGGCGCTGGCTGCCCTTGTTCTCATCGGATTCGGTTTCTACATGCTGCACAACAGCCTGCAGACCGAAGCGACGCAGATGATCCCCGAGGCGCGAGGCACCGCGCTCGCCATGTTCGCGGCGATGCTGTTCATCGGACAGGCGGCGGGGGTGGCGCTGGCGGGGCCGTTCTTCGATCGGGTCGGCGGGCCACCGCTCTATCTGGCCGCGGCCGTCCTGCTTCCGCTGATCGCCGCCCATTTCGCCCGCGGCCTGACGCGAGCCTAGGACCTCGTCAGGCGCTGTCCTCGGCGTAGCGGTCGAGCATCACCGCCAGCCTCAGCAGGCGATCCTTCTGCTCGGAATGGGACTTGGCCGACGCTTCGGCCCGAAGATCGCCCGCGGCGCGACGCAGGAGCGCCTGGAAGTCCGGGACCGTCTCCTCACGGAAAGAGGCCGGCGAGGACGAGGAAGTCGTCCCGTGCTCGCCGGTTCCATTAGATCGGTCGGAATGTGAGCCCATGTCCACCTTGAAAGCATGGGCGCAACCCCTTCCGGATTCTCGGAAAAGCCGTCTGACTGGAAAATTAGGAGCGCCGCACTGCTTTTAAGTGTCTCGCCCCATATCTTGAGGTAGCATGCACTCGATCCCCTAAATCTTGAGGAGATTGCCATGACTGCGCTGCGCAAGGCCGAAACAGAAACATCCGTTCAACCTCAGACTGAAACTCGCCTCCTCGACTGGTTTGATCCGATCCATGATCCCGGCGGCATCATCAGCCGAACCGTCCTGCGCCTGGATCAACTCGCGGCGAAGCGGGGCGTCCGGCTCTACCCGCAGACCGATTTCCGCGCCCTGAAGACCATCGTCGAGCCGCGACGCCCCTTAGGCACGGTCATGATGCCCTTCGCCGATACTGCCTATACGGCACTGGGCGCGCATAACGGGATCTGGGTCCTAGGTATCGACAGCCAGGGCGAAGTGGTGAGCACCCAGGCCGGGCGGTATTTCGACTTCACCGGAACGACATTGGCAGCCGAAATGGAGAGCTTTCGCTTCTTCTACGACGATCCGGCCCGTCACATCACACCCGACTGTTACTGCCGGCCCGCGCCTGCTGCTTTCGAAGTTAACGGCCCGGCCGTACATTCAGGAACGATCTGGGTGAGGAAGGACATGCGTGGGCCTGACGAGGAGGGTGTCATCCTTTCACAGCTTTTGGGAAAGCTGACCCGCCTCATCAGCATCGCGCAATGGTGGCCTGAACACCTTTTCACGTTTTCGTCCTACGATCTCTACAATCGAGGTGTCGTCACCAACTTCGGGTGGCCGCGCGAGTCACTCCAGGTCGACTGGCGGTTCCCGACCGGGACTGTTCCGTCAGCCGGCATGTTCTGGTCGACACGAGATGAGATGCTGGCCTGGGCGGCCGAGGAAGTCAGGCAGCTTGCTGCTGCCTGATCTCGCTGCTGCAGAGTATGACGGACTGGCCGCTCGCAACGGTAACGGGCACCAGCAGTCGCCTATAGCGGGACTCGAGAGGCGGGCCTTGGCGCCGGAGAACGAGGGCACGAACGTCCTCAACAACTGGCTCCCCCGCCGCCTCGACCCGGTCGTAGCCGAGGTTGCACCACTTTCCATATTCGCCATCGGGACCTCGCGTCAGATCCGAGCCGATGATGCTCCGGCGGTCTTCTTCTGTGTAGAAGCGCAGTGCGCGTCCGATATGAGCCATGGACCATCCGGTGCGCCTACCCTGCGAGCCATAGCCGGTGCCCGCGGCGACACCCGTGCGGCCAGTCGGATCGGCCTCCGCGAAATTGACCAGAGCCTCGAGGCTCGAGGCGACATGAAAGGCCCGCGCCTGATTGAACATCTCGATCAGATAGCGCTGCTTGTCGCGGAACAACACGGAGATCGGCTGGCGCACGGAGACGAAGCGACCGCCGGTCTCATCCGCCGGCCCCTTGACGAGGCTCTCGATCTTTCCGGCCGCCTCGACCGCCGAGGGCAGGATCTCCTCCTCCCATGTTTGGCCGACTCGAACTTCGAGCAGGACCTCGGTCTGCGGCATGCTCGACAACAAGCCTTGCAGGGCATCGAGAGGCTTCGGTTGCACCACGCGGGGCGCGATGCGGACATGGACCCGCCCCGGAAGATGCCGGACCTCGACCCAGCCCAGGCATCGCACGGCGAAGCCGCCGATGTCGAAATCACCGACGGTGTATCCGAGCCCCTCGCGCAACTCACGTGAGCCTGCCGGCCAGACCCTTCCGTTCTCGTCGTAGATAACGTGGAAGTGGGAGACGATGCCGAGATGATCGGCCGTCGTTGTCGGCAGGCGACCGGAAAGCGCGCTGCGAGCGGCATCGACCTCATGCGCCGGCGGCACCAGGATCTCGCCGTACCAGTAGCGCTTGACCCGACCATGGCTGAGGCCGAGGAGACGCGCGGCGCGCCCGATCGCCGCCTTTACGCTCTCACCCGGCCGGGCCGGCTCAGCCGCCTGGCGGACCAGGCTCCGCATTTCGTCGCGGAGTTGCTCAGGATCGGGGACGCGCTTCGCCATCGGTACTCAAGTCGAGAATCGGTAGCCGATCCTGCCAGCCTGCGAATCATGCCGTCAACCATGTCGGTACAGCGGATTGGCAGGAACGCCGATCGATGAAGGTCAACAGACTGGAATGCTTAAAAGAAAGAGTGCGCCAAAAAACTATGTAAAATCCGTGCATTATGCGACATTTCTGAAGCAGGACTGGTGCGATCCGGCAGGATGCGACTCGGGGTGATGAAATTTCTATCCTTCGGGGGGCCTCTCTGTCCGCGGCGGCCCTCTTCGGCCGGGGGGCGGCGCCTCGGCCCGTCTCGCCAGGATCGACCAGACGAAAAGCCCGCCGAACGCCAGCGCCGGCGGAAGCAGCGTGAACACGACTCGGGTGAAGATCCCGGCATTCCGGTCGCCTTCGTACATGACCTTGAACAGGTCGATGCAGCGGTCCTGCCGAGATTTCTCGCCATAGCGCTGGCGGCAGCCGCGGGTTCCCTCGTCGAAATCCTTTTGCAGAGCGGCATGCGATCCAGGCCAGGACCAGACGCCGTAGCCGCCGGTCGCGAGCGCCCAGACAAGGCTGCCTGCTGCAGTTGCGAGAAGAAATTTGCGCTGGCGAGGCGCGGAACCGGATACCTCGCCGGGCGTTTGCGTCATTGTCATGCCCGCCTCCCCCTCCCACATCTGGTATTCTAGGCGCGTTCAACAGCCCAAGGGGTTTATGGCTTCGAGCGAACTGCAGCGACCGACTTGGCCTCGGATCGTCGGTCACAACGTGCCGGACTGGCTTGTCCCGGCGATCAACCGTGTGCCCGAGCTGCTGCAACTCCTCCAGGCGCGGGACATGAAGGCCGACAAGCTGACCACGGGCGTGGTCCAGGCGGTCGGCCTGCACAAGCTAAAGGCCCAGCACGCCAAGAACTGGCAGCGACTCAAGAAGAACGTCCACATCATCATCGAGGCGGAGATCCGTCGCAACATCACCGCCAAGGACGTGACGGTGATCCTGGACGACGAGACCTTCCTCATCGTCTTCGGCGACGACGACCCCGACCGGGCCGACCGCATCGCGCGCAGCATCGCCAAGGAGGCGAGCCTCAAGCTCTCGGGCATGGAGTCGATCTCGGATCTCATCCAGGTCGCCGCCTTCATCGTCCAGCTCGAGCACAAGGACATGCAGGAGGCGGTGAAGTCCGGCGGCAGGCCCGGCGACCTGCTGGACGTCATGCGCCGCGTCCGAGAACGTCAGGAAACCGAGTCAGGCCCGCGGATCTCCTTCCTGCCGTCGGTCAATCTCCGCACCGGTCGCATCGGGCTGTTCGATGTCGAGCCGGCCTATCTAAGCCCCGACGCCGCCGCCCAGATGATCGGCAAGATCGCGTCGGCGGCCCGTGCCGTCGGCCACGCCTCGCTGATCCAGATCCCGGTCAGCTTCGAGACCCTGGCGCAAAGCGACGCGCTGAAGCAGGTGACCGAGCGCATCCGCAACCTCACTCCCGCGACCCGCGGGCGTCTGATCCTCCGCGTCACCCAGGTGCCGGACGAGATCGAAGGCAAGGCGCTCGCCGCGCTCGTGGGCTTCGCCGGTCGCGGCCTGAAGGGCGTCGCCATCGACTATACCGGCCGCGCCGGCGACCCCGCCCGTGTCCGTGCCGTTCGGCCCCGGCTCATTAACGTTCCGGGCGAAGGGCAGTCCGCCGACACTCTGTTCCGCAACGCCAGCTTCGCCGTCGGCGCGGCGCTGCAGATAGGGAACATCAAGCCACGGATCGTTGTCCGGTCAGTCGGCGCACGGGATCTCCTCGCGCTTCTGGAGCGCGTCGGCGTCTACTACGTGAACGGGCTGGTGGTGGCGCCGGCCCAGCGTCTGCCCGAGCGACCCGGCGAGTCTTCCGAACACAGCTGAGACCCGCGAACCTCGACGGGGTCGGGAACCGGGCCGCTCGGCTATAGTCCGACCCATGTCAGACATCGACCAGGCCCTCTCGGTCGCCCGCCTCCAGCTGCAGGCGGAGCGGCTGGACGAAGTCACCGCGATCCACCACCTGCTGGCCGTGCTCCGACCGGACGACGCCGATGGCTGGTACCGACTCGGGCATGCATTGGCCGAACGCGGTCGCGACGCCGAAGCCGCCGCCTGTTTTCGCGAGGTGCTGCGACATGCACCAGGCCATGCCGGCGCCACGCGAGAGCTCGGCCGCGCAGTCGAGATCAAGGTAGAGCGCGCCCAACTCGCCGAGGCCGAAGGCCGACGGGTCGAGGCAATCGGCCTTCTCGGCGCGGCTGCCCTGCTCGATCCACAGGATCCTCGACCTCGACGGGCGCTCCTCCGCCATGCGATCGCGGCGATGCCGGAAGCGGCGGCGATGCCGAGCATCGCCGGCGAGAGCGATGCCTATCGCTTCTGGCTGCTGCGCCGGGAACTTGCGCTCGGCCGCGCCGCGCTCGATGCCGGTGACACGATCGGAGCGCATACCCGCTTCGCACGCGTCGCCGCGATGGCCACGGAAGCCGAAGCCGAGATGCGGCGGATCGGCGAGGCCGGACAGGCGATGACCCGACGACCGACGCCGCCGACGGCACCCGTCGAGAGAGCAACCGCGTTGATGGGCGAAGCCCGGCGACTGGCCGAAAGCCAGCGGATCGAAGAAGCGCTCGGCTGCCTTAGGCAAGCATTGCCCCTCGTCGAGGATCTGGCCCCGGCACTCTCGCTGCTTCGCTCACTGAAAAGCCAGCTCATCACACCAGGACCTCGCATGATGCCGGGGACCGGCCGGGTCGAACTGCGGGTCGAGGGCGCCGTCTGGCGTTACGCACCGGAGGTTTCGCGGGGCCGGGCCTTGGTAATTTCGGTGCCCCATCTGCCCGCTCTCGATCAGGACGATCCGGCAGTCGACAACCATGGCCCGTGGGAGATCCGGCAGGTCGCCCGCAGCCTGCTGGCTGGCGGATTCACCATCGACGTCACCAGTTTCCGCGGCGCCGAGTTACCGACGCCGCTCCCGGACTACGACATCGCCTGCAGCCTCCATGGCGCCCTCGCCGGCGTCGCCGACCGCCTGCCGGCCCGGACGCTGAAGATCCTCTGGCTGACCGGGTCGAGTCCCGACTACCAGAACCGCCGGGAGATGGAGCGGATTGCCGCCCTCTCGGCCCGAGGGCGCACGGGCTACGCCCCTTGCCGTCAGATGGATGCGGACGCCGAACTGAAGGCGTTGGACATGGCCGACCGGTGCGTGATCCTCGGCAACGAGCATACGCTCGCCACATTCGCGCCCCGACACCGGGCCAAGATGATCAGGCTGATGCCGACCGCCTCCCGTCTGCTGCCGCTTGTTCCGGTCGCGGTCCGGAACGAGCCGCCTGAGTTCCTTTGGCTCGGCGGCGGCGGCGCCGTCCTCAAGGGCCTCGATCTCGTGCTCGAGGCCTTCGCCGCGATGCCGGATCTTCAGCTTCACGTGGTCGGCTTTCCGGCGGAGGAGGCGGATTTCGACCGCCTCTACGAGCGCGAACTCTACCGCCTGCCCAACATCCGGCTCCACGGGTATCTCCGCACCTCCGGCCCGGAATTCGCGGCAGTTCTGGCACGGAGCTCGGTGATCCTCGCCCCCTCGGCCTCCGAAGGCGCGGCGACCTCGGTCGCCACCTGCCTCGCCGCCGGCCTCTTTCCGATCGTCAGCGACGACGTCGGTCTCGACCATGACGGGACGCTGTCGTACCGACTGCCGGAACTGACGGTCGGGGCGATCACCCACGCGGCACGGAGCGTTGCCGGCATACCGCCGGCCCGCCTGGCCGCCCTCAGGCGCGCCATCCGCGCCAGATCGGCTCAGCTCTATGCGCGCGAGCGATTCACCGCCGACATCGACGCCCTCGTCCGGGACTGGACCCTTGCCATCCGCTGACGAAATACGCCCCGCCGGCAGAGCCGGCGGGGCGCCCGATCGTGGGATCAGAGGCTGAGGATCAGCTCTTCTTCGCCGGATCCTTGGTTGCCGGCTTGGCAGCCGCCTTGTTCTTGTCCAGGCAGTCCTTGTGCTCCTTGGAATCCTTCTTGTGCACGGCGCACGCCGCCTCGGCGGTCTGCTGGATCGTCTTGACCTCGGCCGGCTTCGCGACGGCGGGCGCGGTCGTCGACGCAGTCTGGGCGAAGGCCGCCGGCGCGAAGGCGAGGCCGGCGGAGACGATCAGGGCCTGGGCGAAAGTGGCGAGCTTGATCATGGTCTGAGGGTCCTTGGGGTTCGGTCACGTCCCTCACCGGGGACGCGAGGAGCATTTGGCCACCGCCACAAGGCCCCGCCACGGCGGAGGAAAGGTCTTTTCAGGGCATCATGCCGGTGGAATTGTGTCGCCGATCCCGAAACGAGAAACCCCGCCACGCATCACGTTGGGCGGGGTTTCAATTGGTGCGGAGGATCATGGGACTCCGCGTTCGACGATGTGTGGTCGAACCTGATTTGGTCAGGTCGCTGGATTTACCTGCCGGCTTTGCGGCGTCGGCGCTCGCGAGTCCCGGCAGTCTAGCGATGGATCGGTGGAGTCATGGTCTTACCCACCCTCCCTTGTCGTATGTGCCCCGTCGGGGGGAGTTTCGATGGTCATGCATCCCTCCCTGGTTAGTGGCGACATCTGGAATATTAGTACGCGGGCACGCCGCTTCAATGCGCGGCGGCAAAAAGCAAGGACGTTGCTCTAAGGGGTCAGCGCTTGACCGGGGTGAAGTAGGTCAGCTCGAAAGCCGCAGCCAGCTTCTGGTCATCGGTGATCTTGGTGACGATGGCGTCGGCCTTGCCCTTGACCGCCTTCTTCTCGTCCCAGGCGTGGAATTCGAGCTTGATGCGCTGGCCCTCGACCACCAGGTCGGCGTCGTAGTTGCCGATAATGAAGCCCTTCGCATTCCACTCGATCACCGGAAAGGAGTGGCCGCTGAACGTCGCCGTCCCTTTGGAAGGAACCTGCGGCTTGCCCTTGGCCGGCTTCTTTCCGTCCTTCTTGACCTTGAGGAAGTCGAACAGACCCATCGCGTCCTATCCGGATGACACCTTAGTCGAAGGGAAGCGCCGTTCGCCTGCCGCGTCAAGGCGCATTTCGCGCTGCAAACCGTAAGAAGTCCTTGCCTCGGCTTGCATTAACCATCCTGGGGGTGCCTATTTCACCCGGTGAGCTTGCCATCGCCATCCTCCCCTCGTCCGATCTAAGCTCCGGGCCGGGACCAACCGAGAGCATGTGAGATCCGTGGGCCGGCTCGACTTCGTCGCCAGGCGACTGCTGAAGAGCGTGGCGATACTCCTCGCCATCGTCGTCATGAATTTCCTCCTGATCCGGCTGGCCCCGGGCGATCCCGCCAGCGTCATCGCCGGCGAGGCCGGTGCTGCCGACGAGAAGTACATCGCCCAGCTCCGCGAGCAGTTCGGCCTCGACCAGCCGCTCACCACCCAGCTCGCCGTCTATGTCGGCAACGTCGTCCGCTTCGACCTCGGATACTCCTATCGGAATCAGCGTACGGTCGCCGACATGGTGGGCGAGCGGCTGCCGGCGACGCTGCTGCTCACCGTCACCGCCTTCGTCGTAGCACTCGGCCTCGGCGTCGGCCTCGGCGTGATGGCGGCGACCCGTGTCGGTACCTGGGCCGACAGCGTCATCACCGTGGCCGCGCTCGGATTCTATGCGACGCCCCTCTTCTGGGTCGGGCTGATGGCGATATTGCTGTTCTCGGTCAATCTCGGCTGGCTGCCCGCCTTCGGCATGCAGACCCTCGGCGCGCAGATGACCTCGTGGCAGCGGACGCTCGACATCGCCCACCACCTCGTGCTGCCGGCGATGACGCTCGCCGTCTTCTTCGTCGCCGTCTACGCGCGGCTCACCCGCGCCTCGATGCTCGAAGTTCAGGACATGGACTTCGTCCGCACCGCGCGTGCCAAGGGCCTCACCCCGTCGCGCATCCTCCGGGCGCACACGCTCCGGAACGCCATCCTGCCGGTGATCACTTTCGCCGGCATCCAGGCGGGCCAACTGGTCGGCGGCTCGATCGTCATCGAAACAGTCTTCGCCTGGCCGGGCATCGGCCGCCTCGCCTTCGAGGCGCTGCTGCAGCGCGACTACAATCTGCTGCTCGGCGTCTTCTTCCTGACCTCGGTGATGGTGATCGTCTTCAACCTGGTGACCGATCTCGTCTACTCCCTGGTCGATCCCCGCATCGAGGTCGGCGCATGAGCGAGTTCTGGCATCGCTACCGCCGGAACAAGGGCGCGGTCGTCGGCCTCGTCCTCCTGGCCGTGGTCGTCCTCCTGGCGCTGGCCGCACCGCTCGCCTTCCCGGCGAGCCCGTGGGAAATGACCGGCCCGCCCTTCCAGCGTCCCCTCGGCGATTACCTGCTGGGCACCGACATGCTCGGCCGCGAAATACTTTCCGGCATCGTCCACGGCGCTCGCGTCTCGCTGATGGTGGGCGTGGTCTCGACGGTCGTCGCCGTCAGCCTCGGCATCGCGCTTGGCGCGCTCGCCGGCTATTTCGGCGGCGCCATCGACGACGCGCTGATGCGCTTCACCGAGTTCTTCCAGACTATCCCCTCCTTCGTCTTCGCCATCGTGCTAGTGGCGATCTTCCGCCCCTCGATCATCTCGATCGTGGCCGCCATCGCCATCGTCTCCTGGCCGCCGGTGGCGCGCCTGGTCCGGGGAGAGTTCCTGACGCTCCGCGGGCGCGAGTTCGTTCAGGCCGCCGTGGTGATCGGCGAGAGTCACCTCAAGATCATCCTCAGCCAGATCCTGCCGAACGCGATGTCGCCGGTGATCGTCATGTCGTCGCTGATGATCGCGTCCGCGATCCTGCTCGAAAGCGCGCTCAGCTTCCTCGGCCTCGGCGATCCCAATATGATGAGCTGGGGCTACATGATCGGCGCATCCCGCAGCGTCATGCGCCAAGCCTGGTGGATGTCCACGTTCCCCGGCATCGCGATCTTCCTCACCGTGCTGGCCCTCAACCTGGTCGGCGAAGGCCTGTCGGACGCGATGAACCCTCGCCTCGCCAGAAAGGGCCGCGCATGACCGAGCCGATCCTCTCGGTCCGCGACCTCACCATCGACCTGCCGCCGGGATCGGACCGGCCGCACGCGGTCGAGCGCGTCTCCTTCGATCTATTCGAGAACGAGATCCTCTGCCTGGTCGGCGAGTCCGGTTCGGGCAAGTCGCTGACCGCCGCCGCCGTTATGGGGCTCCTGCCGCAGCCTTCGGTCCGGCCCTCGGGCGGCGAACTGATCTTCGAAGGCCGCAACCTGCTGGAATACACCGAGGACGAGTGGCGGACGCTTCGCGGCCGGCGCTTCGGCATGATCTTCCAGGAGCCGATGACGGCGCTGAACCCGGTGATGCGGGTCTCCGACCAGATCCTCGAGGTGCTGCAAGCTCACGGCGAGCCGGGCGGGCCCGAGCGCGTGATGGAGCTCTTCGAGGCCGTCAACCTGCCCGATCCAGAGCGGCTGAAGAGCGCCTATCCTCATCACCTCTCCGGCGGCCAGCGCCAGCGGGTGATGATCGCGATGGCCCTGGCGCTCCGTCCGAACATCCTGATCGCCGACGAGCCGACCACCGCCCTCGACGTCACCACCCAGGCGCAGATCCTGGCGCTGATCCGCCAGCTCCAGTCGGAGCGACAGATGGGCGTCCTCTTCATCACCCATGATTTCGGCGTGGTGGCGGAGATCGCCGACAAGGTCGCGGTCATGCAGCACGGCCGCATCGTCGAGCTCGGCAGCAAGGAGCAGGTGCTGGAAGCGCCGCTGCACGAGTATACCCAGCGCCTGATCGCCGCCGTGCCGACGCTCGACCCGCCCCAGCGCCGATCGCTCGACCGTGCGCCGACGGTGCTGTCGGTGAAGGGCCTCAGCAAGACCTACCGCACCCAGGGCGGCCTCTTCCGTCCGAAGCGCGTGGTGACGGCGGCAAAGAACGTGACGATGTCGATCCGGAAGGGCGAGACACTGGGCCTGGTCGGTGAATCCGGCTCAGGCAAGACCACGGTTGGCCGCTGCGTCGTGCGCCTGATCGATTCCGACACCGGCCGCATCGACTTCCACGGCGTCGACCTCAACGCCTTCCGCGGCAGCGCGCTCCGCCCGTATCGCAAGCGCGTGCAGATGATTTTCCAGGACCCCTTCGCCTCGCTGAACCCGCGTCACAAAGTCGGCGACATCATCGCCGCCGGCCCGATCGCTTTCGGCACGCCGAAGCCCGACGCGATGAAGCGGGCGCAGGAGTTGCTGCACCTGGTCGGCCTCGACCCGGTGGTGGTCGATCGCTATCCGCACGAGTTCTCCGGCGGCCAACGCCAGCGCATCGGCATCGCACGCGCGCTCGCGCTCCAGCCGGAGCTGCTGGTCGCCGACGAGCCGGTCTCCGCCCTCGACGTCTCGGTCCAGGCCCAGGTGCTCGACCTCCTGGCCGATATCAAGCGCCGGCTCAACCTCTCCATGCTGTTCATCACCCACGACCTCCGCGTCGCCGCCCAGGTCTGCGACCGCGTCGCCGTGATGTATCGGGGCGAGATCGTCGAGCAGGGCTCGACCGCCGAGCTCTTCCGCCACCCGACCCACGCCTATACGCGCACGCTGCTGGATGCCATCCCCGGCAAGCACTGGCGGGCGCGGGCCTAGCGATCGAGGCCGCCCGCGGTCGCAAGGCAGATTGACCCAGGTCAAAGCCAGACCCGGGGAGATCGTTATCCTTCCCTTCGATGATCACCGTGCTATCGCGAGCCCGACGCCTGATCTTCGGGGCTGCAGTGCTGGCGCTGGCCGTCGGGGCGGGCGCGTCGCTCGCGGCCGACACGCGTTTCGACCTCCCGAGCCTTCGAGCCGCGGTCGCGGCCGACGACGCGGCCGGGATCAGGCGTCTGCTCGCCGCTGAGCGACAGGCCAGCGGCTCCGAGCTCCGCAGCGCCGCGACGGCCGCCCTCGGCGACGAGGCGGCAGCCCTGGTAGCCGCACGCCAGGTGATCCTGCTCCTGGCCGAGATCCAGGCGACGCAGTCCGATCCGGCGATCCGGTCGGACCTGCTCCAACGGATCGATCGCCAGGTGGCGTCCGAGCGCAAGCTCGATGCGGCGATCGCCGGCGTCGCAATGCCGGTCCGCATCGACAAGCTCGATGCGCTCGCCAGTCCGGTTCGCGTCGGCGTCAGCTATTCCGGCGCCATCGACGGCGACACGCTGGCCGGCCGCTGGCAACTCCTCGATGCGAGCCAGGACCCGCCGCGGCTGATCGACCTCGGCCGGCGCGAGGTGAAGCTCAAGCCCGGCGCCGGCAAGATCGAGCTCGCCCAGCCCGAAGCGACGCCGGCCAATGCCGGCCCGTGGCGCGTCACGATTACCGGCCGCGGCGCGTCGACCGCGCTCATGGTCGACCCGCCGAGCCCAGCGAAGGCTCCGGCCCCCGCGACGGCCCCGAAGGCCGCTGTCGCCGCCGTGCCGCCGCCGCCGCCTTCGACGGCCGCCGAACCGGAGCTGCGCTGGGCGACCCAGGCGATCAATCTGCGGGCCGAGGCCAGGGCCAATGCCGCGCGGGTCGGCCAGCTCAAGGCCGGCGAGTCCGTCCGGGTGCTGTCGACCACGACCGACGGCTGGGCCTGGGTCGAGGTCGCCGGCAAGCAGGGCTATGCGGCGCTGGCCTATCTCAGTCCGACGAAGCCGGCCCCCAAGGCCGCCACGCCCGCGCCGGCGAGCGTGCCGCCGCCCGCGCCGAAGCCGATCGAGGGTGCCGCCAGCGTGCTCGACACGGCGAACCTCGTCGTCGCCGGACAGCCGGTCGCGTTGTTCGGGATCAGCGGGCTCGACGGCGCGCCTGCCGAGCAGCTCGGCAGATTCATCAAGGAGCAGGGCGGCCGCTTGCGTTGCGCACCACGCGAAGGCGCCTGGGAGTGTGCCACCGCTTCCGGGATCGACGTCGCCAAGGCGGCTCTGGTCAACGGCGCCGCCCGCACCAAACCCGGCGCACCCGCCGACTATCTCCGCCAGGAAGAAGCGGCCCGCAACGCGCGCCGCGGCCTCTGGGGTAACTCATAGGACGATGCCATGAAGTCCGCGTCACCCCTCGCCCTCATTCTCATCGCCATCGTCCTCGGCCCCGCAGCGACGGCGACGGCGCAGTTCGGCAACTTCCCCTTCTTCGGGCAGCCCCAGCAGCAACAGCCGGCTCCACCGCCGCCGCCGCAGCCGCAGCGCGGGCAGCCCGCCCCCTCCCAGAGCGGCCAGAACCAGCTTCTCGGCACGGGCATCGGCGGCATTCTCGGCGGCGTCGCCGGGAGTTTCCTCGGCAAGGACGGCGCGGTCGGCACCGTGCTCGGCGCGCTGGTCGGCGCCGTGGTCGGCAACCAGCTCGGCGCCCTTCTCGACCAGCGCGAGAAGGAGGGCCTGGCCAACGCGAGCCAGCACGCCGCCGTGGCGCCGGCGGGCGAACGGGTCGCCTGGAGCACCCCGGACGACAGGGGCAAGCAGACCGCCTCCGGCTGGGCGATGCCGGTCGGCGAGCCCGAGACCTCCGCCGACGGCAAGAGCTGCCGCAAGGTCCGCCAGTCCGTCGACAAGGGAGGCAAGACCACAACCGAGGACGTGACCCTCTGCCGCAAGGAGAGCGCCTGGGTCATGCCGGCGCCATGAGGCCGACCATGCCCGCTCGCGTCCTTCGTACGCTGGTGCTCGGTCTCGCTGCATGGTTCGGCGATGCCTCGACCGCAATCGCGCAGAACATCCTGGATACCTGCCGGCTCAACGCCCAAACGGACTACATGATGGTCCACGGCAAGGACGCCGCGAACCGCCCGATCGTCGTCATCGGACCGAAGGGCGGCCGGATCGAGGCACGGCTGGACTGCTCCTGGTCACCGGAACGCTGGCGGCTCGATCCGTTCAAAGGGGGCCAGACCGACGCGGTCCGGACGCGATGGGAGGCGCCGGGCGGCAGATACGAGCCGGTAGCCAACACCCGGTCCGAGCGTCTGTACATCCCGATCAAGCCCGGCGAAAACGTCGTTCCCGTAACCTTTCGCCGGCTTGCGCTCCAGTATGGGAACAGGAGCTACCCCGAATTTTCCGCGACCCAGACCATCAAGTTCGAGGCCTGGGTGTTCGAGACCGAGGTCGTCGGGACGCTCGAGTCGCCGGTCGGCCCTTTGACCGGGTATGAGTGGAGTGCCTATCCCCAGTTCATGGACGACAAGAGGAACATCTATGTCCTCTTCGCCCGCGCGGACGGGCAGCGCACCGTCCTGACCCGCCACGATCCTCGGGGACGGATTGCCGCCCGCTACGAAATCGGGCCCAATCGTGAAGGCGGCGGGACCGAGTGGGGTGGGCGCCTCCTCATCGGCGTCGACACGAATGGCAATGCCTACGGCGTCGTCAACGGCAACTTTGTGCAATTCGACGCGAGCGGACGCTTCGTTCGCGCAATCGCCGCATTCGGCAACCGCAAGCTTGCCGGATCCGTCGACGATCTCGCCGATCGAATGGCGAGCTACACGCAGGAGCGAGACGGGCCGCTGGCGGAGATCTCCCAGGTGATTACGCCTCCGGGCTTCGCGCCGCTCGTCAGTGACAATGGGTTCCACGTCTTCGTCTACGGCAATGCGCCTCCGGGCACATCCGCCACAACAGCCCCGATGATCTTCGGCCGACTCGGACTCGACGGACAGTTCTCTTCACTGGCAACGGTGGGGAACCTCTCGAACTTCAACCCCTACCGCGGCCCGGTGTCGGCGCCGGACGGTCGCTTCTATACGACCTTCTCCCACGGCAACGACTACGGGCTGCTGGTTCAGGAACGGAGTGGCCGGGTGCTCAAACGCGTCGAAGGCCCGAGCGGCTCCCTATTCATCAGCGGGGGAATGGCTGGGTTCGACAACGACGACGGGGCATATCTCGCCTATGGCGACGGCTGCGAGCGCGTCAAGTTCTCTGAGATGGCGGCCTATGCCGGCGGCAAGGTGACCGATCTCCAAAGCGGCGGCACGGCGATGAACAGCCGGATGCTCAACCAGCGTTGGGACCTCAGCACCTCCGATCGGCAGCCGATCAGGGACATGCTGACCGGGCAGCCAGTGCCGGCGGCAACCGACGACCGTCAGATGCCGGGCCGGGAGGCCTGCTGGGTCCACGACGGCAGCCTGTATGCGCTGTGGGACGACCTGACGATCGGGAAGTTCACCTTCGCAACCGCCAAGGGCGGACCGTCAAAGGCCGCAGCGACAGCCGGCCCCTCTCTCAGCATCGAGCCAACCGCAGCCGTCGAGACCGGGATCGTCCTCGACGGCCGGACCAAGGCCGAGATCTCCGTCCTGCTTCGCGACGCCAACAACCGTCCCATGCCCGGCGTCCCGGTCGAGATCGAGATCGACGACAAGGAACTCGGCGGCGATCGCGGCGCGCTCGAGGTCAGGAATGAGGTCACCGACCGCGAGGGCCGGGTGCGGGCGACCTATCTCCCTCCGGCAGTCGACACCTCGCGGCTGACGACCCTGCGCTTCATGCCGCTCGGGCTCGCCGCCTCGGCTCAACCGCAGGGCCAGAAGCGGCTGGAGGCGTCGGCGACCTTGCGCGGCCTGCCGACCTCGATCGCGCAGCTTCAGGGCAGCCATGTCGGCTTCGAGCCGTCCGCGGCGATCCCCCTTCCCTACCGACCCGACCAGGACGTGGTCGTCCAGGGCCGCATCATCGCCAAACCGAAGTCCCAAGGCTTCGACAGCCGTTTCGCCGACACGCTCGGCAAGGAATACGCGGTCGCGGGCGCGACGATCGAGATCCTCGGCGAGGATGGAAAACCGGCCGGCAGCGGCACGAGCGACCACACGGGCGCGTTCCAGGTGACCATACGCGGCAAGGGCGGGAACTCCGGCAAGACCACCGCCGAGCCGGTCGTCCTCCCTGAGCCGATCGTGCTGGAAGAGTTCACCGAACCTGTGCGGTCGAGGATGCGCCGGGTAGGCGACATGCTGCGGGTGCTCGAGGGAAGTCCCTACAGCTACGATACGGAATCGCTCGTCCGGCTCATGGTCGAGACCTTCCCCCAGCGTCTCGCCGCTTCCCGCGACGCCGCCGCCGCCGACCGCGAGGTCGACGCGCTCGACCGGGTCGGCCTCTTCGCCGCCTCGGTCAAGGTGACCCAGGATCTCGGACAACACGCCGTCGACCAGTCGACCGACTCACTCACGTCGATCGTTTCGGGCCTGTTCGAGATCGCCACCGACGGCGACCTGCTGGATAAGCTGAAGTCCAAGGACGCAGGCTCCGCCGGTGCGGAGAGCGTTGGCCGCTGGGCACTCGACCGCGACCAGGCGCGCCTCGTCGACCTCACGCCCTCCCAGACGCTCTCCCTGTCGGTGTTCACCAAGCTCAGGGTCTACATCCTGCAGAAGCTGCTGGCGGTCCTGTCGCGCGAGGAAGGCCGCGCCTCGGTCCAGACCTTCTATGAGGTGACCGTGTGGTCTGTGGCCAAGGACGCGCTCACCGACTTCTTCTCCGATGCGACGCAATGGGCGTCCGACAGCAGCGGCTGGAAGGCGAAGCTGGCGCGACCCTTTACCCGTCATTTCCATGCCGTCGCCCAGAAGGGCCTCGGTCACATCGCGACTGCGTGGCGCGACAATCCGCTCTCGGGACGTACCAGCCTTGGTCCGGCGATGCGCGCGCTCTATGCCGATCTCGCCGCCAATAAGGATCAGGTGAGCCAGAAGCAGCTCAACTACGAGATCTACAAGGCCCAGGTCGACCTAGGTTTCGACACCCTCGGCAACTTCGCGAAGATCTATGCGGGCCTCACAGCTGGTCCGGCCGGCGCGGAAGGAACCAAACGCATCGTCGACGGGCTGGAGACCGGATACAAACTGCTGAACGTCGGCATCGATGCCTATCTCGGATTCCTGTGGCTGGGCGACTTCGAAGCCGGGATCGCGATGCTGGGCGAGCTCGAACGGCTGGCCGTCGGCGGCGGGGCCTAGGAGAGGTCTGTGCAATCGTTCTCGGCAAGACACATGAGCTTCGCCTATCTTGATCACTCATGTCGACTGATCCAGCCCCTGACCGCCAGCTCGACCGCGCCCGGCACCTGCCCTGCTGGCGGGGCAGCGTCAGCCTAGAACCGCTCGGTGGCGGCTTGAGCAACCGCAACTACCATGCCCGCGACGATGACGGCGAGTGGGTGGTCCGGCTCGCCGGCGAGGTGCCGGAACACGGCATCGTTCGCGCCAACGACGTCGCCGCCAGCCGGGCTGCGGCAGCGGCCGGGATCGCGCCGGAGCTTCGCTATGCCGAGGCCGACGTCCTGGTCATTCGTTTCATCGGCGGTCGCGCCCTGGTCGAAGACGACATCAAGGATGTGGCGATGCGCCGTCGTGTCGTTCATCTCCTCCGCCGCACCCACCACGAGGTCGGCCGGCATCTCCGCGGCCCTGCGATCATGTTCTGGGTCTTCCATGCACTCCGCGACTATGCCGCTCAGCTGGAAGGAACGCCGGATGGCGCCGACCTCGACCGGCTGATGGCGGTGGCCGCAGAGCTCGAGCAGACGGTCGGGCCGATCGAACTGGTGTTCGGACACAACGACCTGCTGCCGGCCAACATCGTCGACGACGGCAACCGGCTTTGGCTGATCGACTGGGAGTTCGCAGGTTACGGCTCGCCCCTGTTCGATCTCGGCAATCTCGCCAGCAACGCGCATCTCGACGAAGACGCCTGGCACGACCTGCTTGCGGCCTACTACGGCCAGCCACCGAGCCTCGATCTGGTCCACCGTGCCGGCGCCATGCGCGTCGCCTCGCTGCTGCGGGAAACCCTGTGGGCCCGGGTCGCCAAGCGTTACCGGCGCGTCGCCGTCGACTTCGGTGCCTATGCGGCCGAACACCTCGAACGCTTCGAGACCGCCCATCGCGCCTCTCTCCGGGAGCATCGATGACCGCCCTTCCCCGCCATGCGCGCGCCGTCATCATCGGCGGCGGCATCATCGGCTGCTCGGTGGCATATCACTTAGGCAAGCTCGGCTATCGCGAAGTGCTGCTGCTGGAGCGGCACAAGCTGACCAGCGGCTCCTCCTTCCACGCCGCGGGCCTGGTTGGCCAGCTCCGCACCTCCGCCAACATCACTCAGCTGCTGAAGTATTCAGTAGAGCTCTATGACGCCATCGAGGCCGAGACCGGCCAAGCGACCGGCTGGAAGCGCAATGGTGGGCTGCGCCTCGCCTGCAACAAGGAGCGGCTGACCGAGATCAAGCGCCAGGCGACCACTGCGCGCTCCTTCGGCCTCGAGATGCATCTGCTGACGCCGTCGGAGGCACTGAAGCTGTGGCCGCTGATGGACGTGAGCGACCTGGTCGGAGCCGCGTTCCTGCCGACCGACGGACAGGCGAGCCCGTCGGACCTGACCCAGGCGCTGGCCAAAGGCGCCAGGATGAACGGCGTCACCATCGTCGAAGACGTAAGAGTGACCGGCGTCCAGGTGAAGAACGGGCGCGCCATCGGCGTCTCCACCTCGCTCGGCGACGTCGCCTGCGAGGCCGTGGTCAACTGCGCCGGCCAATGGGCACGCGAGATCGGGCGGATGGTCGGCGTCTCGGTGCCGCTGGTCTCGGTCCAGCACCAGTACCTGATCACAGAGCCGATGGGCGCACCGAAGGATCTCCCGACGCTGCGCGACCCCGACCGGCTGATCTATTTCAAAGAGGAGGTCGGCGGCCTGGTCATGGGCGGCTACGAGCCGAACCCGATCCCCTGGGCCGACGACGGCATCCCCGAGGGCTTCCACTTCACGCTGCTCAATCCCGACTGGGATCATTTCGAGCCGCTTATGGCCGAAGCCCTGGCCCGGGTTCCCGGCCTCGAAACCGCCGGCGTGAAGCAACTGCTGAACGGCCCGGAGAGCTTCACCCCCGACGGCAACTTCATCCTGGGCGAGAGCCCCGAGATGGACGGCTTTTATGTCGGCGCCGGCTTCAACGCCTTCGGCATCGCGTCCGCCGGCGGCGCCGGCAAGGCGCTGGCCGAGTGGGTCGCCGCCGGCGAACCGCCGATGGATCTTTGGCCCGTCGACATCCGGCGCTTCGGCCGGCCGCACGGCGATGTCGGCTGGGTCCGCACGCGCACGATGGAGGCCTACGCCAAGCACTACACCATGGCCTGGCCATTCGAGGAGATGCGATCGGCACGGTCGACCCGGGTGTCACCGCTCTACCTTCGCCTCAAGGACGAAGGGGCGGTGTTCGGCGAGAAGCTGGGATGGGAGCGGCCGAACTGGTTCGCGCCACCCGGCGTCGAAGCCAAGGATGCGTACACCTACAGCCGGCAGAACTGGTTTTCCCATGTCGGCGCCGAGCATGCGGCCTGCCGCGAGCGCGCGGTGATCTTTGACCAGACCTCCTTCGCCAAGTTCGAGCTGGTCGGCCGCGACGCCGAACAGGCGCTCTCATGGATCTCCGCCAACGATATCGCCAAACCGCCGGGCTCCTTGACCTACACGCAGATGCTGAACCGGCGGGGCGGGATTGAATGCGACCTGACCGTTGCCCGCCTCTCCGAGGACGCGTTCTACATCGTCACCGGCACCGGCTTCGCGACGCACGACTTCGCCTGGATCCGCCGCAACATCCCCGAAAGGCTGGAAGCGCGCCTGCATGACGTCACCTCAGCCTATGCGGTGCTGGCGCTGATGGGACCCCGCGCCCGCGACGTGCTGAAGGCGGTCACCCGCGACGACCTCGCTTTCCCGTTCGGCCGGTGGCGCGAGATCCACATCGCCGGCGTCGCCGTGCGAGCGCTCCGCGTGACATATGTCGGCGAGCTCGGCTGGGAGCTGCACCTGCCTGTCGAGGGCGCGCTCGCCGTCTACGAGCGGCTTGTCGAGGCCGGCCGGCCTCACGGCCTCGCCAATGCAGGCTACCGGGCGATCGAGTCGCTGCGCCTGGAGAAGGGCTATCGCGCCTGGGGCAGCGACATCGGCCCCGACCACACGCCGCTGGAGGCCGGCCTCGGCTGGGCGGTGAAGCTGGGCAAGCAGATCTCCTTCCTCGGCCGCGAAGCGATCGCCACACAGAAGGCGGCGCCGCTGAAGAAGCGGCTCGCCGGATTCACCGTGGCGCCCGAGGTGGTGCTGCTCGGCCGCGAGACCATCTATCGCGACGGCATCCGGGTCGGCTGGCTGACCTCCGGCGGCTACGGCTATACGATCGGCCGGTCGATCGGCTACGGTTACGTCAGACGCGCCGAAGGGGTGTCGGACGCGTTCCTCGATACCGGCAGCTACGAGCTGGAAGTCGCGACAGAACGCGTACCGGCGACGCTCCATATGGGGCCGCTCTACGATCCGAAGGGAGCGCGGGTCAAGGCATGACCAAGGACGGCTATCGCAAGACCCTGAGGGCCCTGCAGATCGAGCTGGTCAAGCTGCAGCGCCACATGATCGCCAACGACTACAAGATCCTGGTCGTCATGGAAGGTCGGGACGCTGCAGGCAAGGATGGCGCGATCAAGCGCATCGTCGAACACCTGAGCCCGCGCGAGACCCGCGTCGTGGCCCTGCAGAAGCCCACCGAGCGCGAGCGCTCGGGCTGGTACTTCCAGCGCTACGTCCCTCATCTGCCCGCCGCCGACGAGTTCGTCCTGTTCAATCGCAGCTGGTACAATCGCGCCGGCGTCGAACGCGTCATGGGCTTCTGCACGGACGCCGAGTACGAGGAGTTCATGGCGACCGTGCTCGACTTCGAGCGCATGCTGGTCGGCTCCGGCGTCAGGCTGATCAAATACTACCTCGACATCAGCCTGGCCGAGCAGAAGAAGCGCCTCGCCGAACGCCGGGCCGATCCGCTTAAACAGTGGAAGATCAGCCGGATCGACGCACAGGCAACGAAGAAGTGGAAGGCCTACAGCCAGGCGCGCGACCAGATGCTGATGCGCACGCATTGCCCGTTGACTCCATGGACCGTCGTCCATGCCGACGACAAGAATCTGGCCCGCATCAATTTGATGCGCGATCTGCTGGCGCGGCTGCCCTACGACGACAAGAAGCCAAAGCTGCTGAAGGCGAATCCGGAGATCGTCTTCCGCTTCGACGAGACCCAGCTTCAGAACGGGAAGATCGCGCCGTGAGGCGGGACTCTACCCTGTCGGACGCACGCCGCTGGTTCGCGGAAGAGCTGCGGGCGACCGCGCCGGTCAGACGCAACGAGGCCGTCGTCGATGCCTTCGCAATGGTGCCGCGCGAGCGTTTCCTCGGACCCGGCCCCTGGCGCGTGCTGCCGGCTGTTCGGCCAAACGACATGTACCTGACCGATGACGATGACCCCCGCCGGCTTTACCACGACGTGCTGGTCGTCATCGACCTGAAGCGCCGCCTCAACAACGGCCAGCCCAGCCTTTGGGCCCGCCTGTTCGACCAGCTCGACATCAAGCATGGCGAGCGCGTCCTGCAGGTTGGTGCCGGCACCGGCTATTACACCGCAATCCTGGCGGAGATGGTTGGCGCCGAAGGGCGCGTGACCGCGGTCGAGCACGACCGCGACCTGGCCGAACGTGCAGAAGACAATCTCTTGCCCTGGCCCCAGGTCGAAGTCATCGCCGGCGATGGCACCACGCATGACGCCGGCAAGGTCGACGTCATCATCGCCTTCGCCGGATCGACCCATCCGTCGCCGCTCTGGCTCGACCGGCTTAAGCCGGGCGGCCGCCTGCTGATGGGGCTGACCGCAGACAACTGGTGGGGCTTCATCCTCAAGGCGACCCGTACCGCCCGAGGCTTCAAGGCCGAGAGCGTCGGCGGCATCGGCATCTTCCACTGCGTCGGCGGACGCGATCCGAAGGCCGCGAAGCGGCTCAGCCGCGCCCTCGCCCCGCTGAAGGGTTCGCCGCCCCCGATCCGCGTGCTCCATCGCGGCAAGCCGCCGGCGGAGAAAAAGGGGCAGGTCTGGTACGCCGGCCCCGGCTTCTGGCTCGAGGCTAGTAAAGCACCTTCGCGTAGCGCTCGGTCATCTCGGCCCGGGACTGCACGGGCCCGTCCAAGGAAAGCTGGTCCTTGATCATCTGACCGATGCTGGGCAGCGCGTCGCGCTCGATCCGGTTCTCCGGCCAGTCCGGCAGCGCCAGCGTGCGGTCGTCGATCACCTGGACGAAACCCGGCTCCCCGCCCCTGGGCGTCACGTCCTGACCGCCATGCGTGTCGCTGGTGCCGACCAGCACCATCGGCGACAGCGAGACGATCTTCTTGCAGTATTTTTCCAGCGCCGAGGGCTGTTTCTTCCTGACCATATCCGACGGCTGGGGATAGGCGCTGCGAAGCTGGTCGACGGTCTCGATCCTCGCCATGAAACCTCCATTAGGGTGGCGCCACTCTAGCAAGTCGCCCTACTTGTTGCGAACGATTTGCATCTGAACAAACCGTCGGAAGCCGATCCGGAATGGCGGCACGCCTCCCGTGAATGCGTCTTGGCAAGGCCATTGTCGCAATGCAGCATGGGCAGGGAGGTAACCCATGCGCTTTCTCGTCCGCGCCCTCGCCGTGCTGCTGGCCGTCGCCTTCGTCCGCGAGGCCGCCGCCTCGTGCTCGGCCGTGGCCTCGCGCCCCGGACCGCAATTCGCTTCCAACGCCGAGATCGCGCTGTTCCCGGACGAAGTCGGCCTGACCTTCATCGGTCATTCCAGCTTCCTGATCGAGAGCCCTCAGGGCGTGACCATCATCACCGACTACAACGACTACGTCCGCCCGCGCACGGTCCCGACCATCGTCACCATGAACGTGGCGCACACCACCCACTACAGCGCCGCGCCCGACCCGCGGATCAAGCATGTGCTGCGCGGCTGGAATCCGACCGGCTCCAGCCCGGCCCGCCACGAGCTCGCCGAGAAGGACGTCTTCGTCCGCAACATCCCGACCAACATCCGGGGCTGGGAAGGCGGTACCCGCGTCAACGGCAACTCGATCTTCATCTTCGAGGTCGCCGACCTCTGCCTCGTCCATCTCGGCCATCTGCACCACGAGCTGACCCGCGAGGATCTCGGCGTCATGGGCGAGGTCGACGTGCTGATGGTGCCGGTCGACGGCGGCGTGACCATGACCCAGGCCGAGATGGCGCAGGTGATCCGCGAGATCCGCCCGCGCGTGGTCATCCCCATGCACTTCTTCGGGCCGCACCGGCTGGACAGCTTCATCGCGGCACTCTCCCCGCACTTCCAGGCGCGGCGCCATCCGACCTCCAACATCATCTTCACCCGGAAGTCGTTGCCGGACCCGCCGGAAGTCCTGGTACTGCCGGGATATTGAGGTGAGCGTCGATCTCCTGATCGCGCAGGCGTCGGAGCAATGCCGACTCGGGCAGAAAAGCCAGGCGCTCTCAGCGATCTGCGCCAGCATCGCCATCGAGCCCGCGATCGGCCAGCTTCACCTGATGCGCGGGGTCATCCTTAAGGACCTTGGCAGCCCGAACGCCGTGCCCGGCCTGCTCCGCGCGACCTCCATCGTCGCGGAAGACAACCGCCCGCACATTCAGCTCGGCATCCGCCACGAAACCGCGGGCCATTCCCTTCGCGCGGAGCGATCGTTCCGCCGGGCGGCCGCCTTGTCGCCCGCCGACGCCGAGACGTGGCTCTCCCTCGCGCGCCTCGCCTATGACCGGGCCAGGCTCGACGATACGATCGCCTATCGTCAGCGAGCCCTTGCCACGGATGGCAGTGCCGAGACCGGCGCGCAGCTCGGGGTCGCCCTGGCGGCCGCGGGCAGGTGGCCTGAAGCCCTGCCTCTCTTCGAGCGCGACCTTAACCGGCGGCGGGGAGCGGACGCAGCCATCGAGCCGCTGACCACCTTTGCCAAGCTGGGGCATGACGCGGAGCAGCTCGAGCACCTGGCCGGCATCGGACGCCTGCGGCCGTCGATGGTCGAAACCGCTGCCCTCTATCGCCAGATCCAAGGCGTGGTGCCGCGAGACGGCAACCCCGCCGTCATCCTTGAAGGCGCGGCTCGACAGCGCGTCGCCTCGACCTACAACCGGATCCTGCACCGAGATCCAGGGAGCGCCGTCAGCGGTCCTGCGCTGAACCCGCGGTTGGACATCGAGGAGATCACCCGCACCTATTTCTCCGCCAGACCGAAAGTCGTCGTGATCGACGACCTTCTGACTCCCGAGGCTCTGTCCTCCGTCCTTCGCTTCTGCCAGGAGTCGACGATCTGGTATATCGGCACCTATTCGGCCGGATACGTCGGCGCCCAGATGGCGGACGGCTTCGCCGCACCGATCCTGTTCCAGATCGCCGAGGAGCTGAAGAGCCGGCTCTCGGCCATCATCGGCGATGCCGGCCTCCACCATCTCTGGGCCTTCAAATACGACAGCCACTTCTCGGGCATCGCGCTCCACGCCGACTCGGCGCTCGTCAATGTCAATTTCTGGATCACCCCGGACGATGCCAATCTCGACCCGGCAAGCGGCGGGCTCGAGGTCTTCGACGCGGCGGCACCTCCCGATTGGGATTTTGCGACGTACAACGCCAATCCCGACAAGGCCCGCCAATATCTCGAGCAGGCCGGATCGCGCAGCCTGGTGATCCCCCACCGGCAGAACCGCGCAGTGCTCTTTCACTCCGACTTGTTCCACCGCACCGGTGACATCCGCTTCCGCGAGGGCTATCTCAATCGCCGCATCAACATCACCATGCTGTACGGGGTACGGCAGAAGGCAGTCACCTCGTGAGGTTCCCTTCGTGAAGGCACTGCGGACGAGATCCGTGCACCATCTCTCCATACCGAAACGATCGGGACTTTGAGCATGCAAGTCGCCGATCTGGT
>CAMDFP010000019.1 GCA_945897335.1 Asaia bogorensis
TGGAACCCCGGCGTGGCCCGGAGGCACGCCCACGGCCGCGTCACGTGGTGAAACGCGGGCTTCTCATCCGTCAGCGACTGAATCAGCTTGCCGCGGCGCTGCCGGCGCTCGCGGCCGAAGGCGTCGCCATCTACCTCCTGATCGACCGCACCATCGGCCTGCTCGAATGGACGATCGTCCATGCCGTCGTGACGCTCTGCCTGTTCGTCTGGGCCAAATGGATCGGGCGGCGGATCCGTCGCAACCAGCTCGCCTGGTTCCTGTTCGCCGCCACCGCCGGACTCGGCCCCGCAGGCCCCTTCACCGCGATCGTCACGGGGCTTCTGCTGCTCGTCTTCCATCGCGACTGGTTCGACTTCCAGGCCTGGTATGCCAGCCTCTTCCCGGTCGAGACGCAGTCGCGGGTAACGCAGCTTTACGAGTTGCTGCTTCGCCGGCAGAGGCAGCAGCGCGGCACCGGCGTCGAAAGCTTCGCCGACGTGCTGAGCGGGCACGACTCCGCCAAGAAGCGGCTGGTCATCGGTCTCCTCACCCGCCACTTCCGCCCCGGATTCGCTCCGGCGCTGAAGCAGGCGCTCGCCGACACCGATCCATCTGTCCGCACCCAGGCGGCAACTGCGGTCGCCACCATCGAAGGCCGGTTCCTCGCCCGCGTGCAGCATCTCAACCGCAAGGTCCGCGAGCGTCCGCGCAGCTTCAAGCGTCGCCAGCAGCTCGCGCGTCACTACGACGACTACGCCTTCACCGGGCTCCTCGATGCCGAACGCGAGCGCGACAACCGCATCCGCGCGCTCGAAGGCTATCAGGAGGCGCTGGCGGTGAGGTCGCGCGAACCGGCGCTGTGGCTCGCCATCGGCCGTATCCTGGTGCGCGAGCACCGCCATGCGGCGGCGGCCGAGTGGTTCGCCGTGGCGGAGACCCGAGGACTATTGTCGCCGGACATGATGCTCTGGCAGATGGAAGCGCTGTTCCAGCTCGGTCGCTACGAGCGCGTCCGGACGGCGATGAACGAATACCGGCAGCGGTTCAAGGCCGACGGCAAGCATCCGCCTCAGCTGCCTGGCGTCCTGAACCTGTGGGCGTCCGAGCCGGCCGCGACGGAGGCCCACGCGTGACGGCCCCGAAAAAAAACCTCGCCGCCGACGTCTGCATGATCCTGGAGGGAACCTATCCCTACGTCGCGGGCGGCGTGTCGACCTGGACCCATGACCTGATCCGCGGCAGCAAGGATACGACGTTTCATATCGTCTCGCTGCTGGCCAAGGACGAGCCACGGACAATGCGCTACGAGATGCCGGCGAACGTCACCGGCATCACCCACATCTTCATCCAGGATCTGCGCAAGGGCTCCCGGTTCATGTTCGGCCTCGAGCGGCTCATGCTCCAGCTGGAGCCGCTGCTGATGCGCATTCACCGCAGCGGCGGTCTCGCCGAAGTGGCGGAGCTGCTGGCGCTTCTGAAGCCGAAGGAAGCCAAGCTTGGCCGCAACCCGCTGCTGAATTCGCCTGCCGCCTGGCGTCTCCTCCTCCGCATGTACGACAAGACCCTGAAGGAAGGGTCCTTCCTGCACTACTTCTGGACCTGGCGGGCGCTGGTCGGCGGCCTCTACTCGGTTATGCTGTCGGACCTGCCGCTGGCGAGGGTCTATCACGCGGTTTCCACCGGCTATGCCGGGCTCTGGGGAGCGCGCGCGGCGCTGGAGACCGGACGCCCCTTGCTGCTGACCGAGCACGGCATCTACACCAACGAACGCCGCGTCGAGATCGCCATGGCCGACTGGCTGTTCGAAGTCGGCTCGACCAGCCTCAACGTCGAGGGGGGCGAGAAGGGATTGAAGGATCTCTGGGTCGACAGCTTCCTGACATACAGCCGCGCCTGCTACGAGGCGGCGACCGGCATCATCACGCTGTTCGAGGGCAACCAGCGCCTGCAGATGGCCGACGGCGCCGACCGCTCGAAGATGTGGGTGATTCCGAACGGGGTCGACGTCGAGCGCTTCTCCAAGGTCAAGCGCGAGCCGGGACCGCGGCCGCCGACCGTGGCGCTCATCGGCCGCGTCGTGCCGATCAAGGACGTGAAGAGCTACATCCGCGCCGCGGACATCCTCCGGCGCAGCGTCCCCGACGTGAAGTGCCTGATGATCGGGCCCTACGAAGAGGACATGACCTATTACGAGGAATGCAGGCAGATGGTCGAGACCCTCGGCCTCGGCGAGACTTTCGAGTTCACCGGCAGGAAGAAGCTCGACGAGGTGCTCGGAGCCATCGACGTCAACGTCCTGACCTCGATCAGCGAGGGCCAGCCGCTGGTGGTGCTGGAGGCCGGCGCCGCCGGCGTACCGACGGTCGCGACCAATGTCGGGTCGTGCTCGGAACTGATCTACGGCCGCGACGACGAGAGCCCCCGCCTCGGCGCCGGCGGCGAGGTCACGCCGCTGTCCAATCCGCGGGCGACAGCGGCGGCGATCCGCCGCCTGCTCGTCGACCAGGACTGGCACGACAAGTGTGCGAACGCGATCCGCGAGCGCTGCAAGGTCTACTACGACCAGCGCGCGGTCGAGCAGGCCTATGGCGACCTCTACGCCCAGCTCGCCGAACAGGAAGACCGTCCCCCGGACATCCCGGCCGAACGGATGGCCGTCTGATGGCAGGCATCGGCTTCGAACTCCGCAAGCTGGCGCGACGCGACGACCTGATGGGCGTGGTGGCGAGCCTCGCGCACGCCTCCGTCGTCTCGACCGGGCCCTGGATCATGACGATCCTGGCGCTGGCCTCGATCGACGTTTTCGGCGTGCGCTGGCTCGACGAAGAGGAGATGAAGGTCTTTCGTATCATCATCATCTACAACTTCGGCTTCTCGCTGGTGGCGGCCGGCCCGCTGATGATGATCGCGACCCGCTACCTCGCCGACCGGATCTACGAGAAGAAGGTGACCGAGACGCCGGGCATGCTTGTCGGCGGCTTCATCGTGCTGCTGGTCCAGCTTCCCATCGTCGGATGGTTCTACGGCCTCTATGCCGCGCTCGACCCGGCGGTCAGGATCGCCGCCATCGCCAACTACTTCGTGATCTCGTTCATCTGGTATGTCGGCATCTTCCTGTCGGCGCTCCGGGACTTCCGTTCGATCACCATCGGCTTCGCCGTCGGAATGTCGTCGGCCTTCGTCTTCGCCGTCCTCTTCGGCCAGTACTGGGGCGCGGCCGGCATGCTGACCGGCTTCTCGCTCGGCCTCGCGCTCCTGCTCGCGCTCGAGGTCGCGCGTGTGCTCGTCGAATTTCCTTACGGGTTCATCCGGCCCTTCGCGTTCCTGAGGGCCGCCGGCAAGTACTGGGAGCTGGCGCTGGGTGCGGCTCTCTACAACCTCGCCGTCTGGGTCGACAAATGGGTGATGTGGACATTGCCCGACCGCGACGAGATCGCCGCGGTGATGGTGTCGTACCCTGTCTACGATTCCACGATGTTCCTGGCCTACCTGACGGTGGTGCCGGCGATCGCGGTGTTCGTGCTGTCGGTCGAGACCGACTTCTTCGAGCGCTACCAGAATTTCTACAAGGACGTCTCTGGCCACGCGCCGTGGCGGAAGCTCGGCGAGGACCATGAGCACATCCTGGCCAGCCTCAGCCGGGGCTTGCGCAACGTCGTCGTCTTCCAGGGCTGCATCACCGCCTTCGTCGTGCTCTCGGCGCCGAAGATCCTGTCGCTGATCGGCGTCAACCTGATCGGGCTCGGCATGTTCCGGCTCGGCGTCATCGGCTCGTTCTTCCACGTGCTGACCGGCTTCGTCACCGTGGTGCTGGCCTATTTCGACCTGCGCCGGAAGCTTCTGTTCGTCTATTTCCTGCTGTTCGCCACCAATTTCGGGTTCAGCCTGGTGTCGATACGGCTCGGCTTCGCCTATTACGGCTACGGCTTCTTCCTGTCGGCACTGGTGACGCTGGTGGTGGCGTATGGGCTGGCGGCCTGGTCGGTGGGGCGGCTGCCCTACCTGACCTTCATCGCCAACAACCCTTCGGTGAAGGGCTGAGGGTCTTAAGGATTTGCGGGATCATGGTCGGGGCGAGAGGATTCGAACCTCCGGCCTCTTGCTCCCGAAGCAAGCGCTCTACCAGGCTGAGCTACGCCCCGAATGGGCCGGGGTTATAGCCTCGCCGCAGGCCCCCCGCAACCCTCAATAGCCGCGCTCGATGGCGAAGTCGATCGCCTCGGCCAGCGCCCGCTTGATCGGGTGGTCGGGGAAGAGCCCGAGGGCGTCGCGGGCGATCGCGCCGTAGTGCCGGGCGCGGGCGAGCGTGTCGGCGATGGTGCCGTGGCGTTCCATCAGGCGGATCGCCTCGGCGAGGTCGGTCTCAGTCTGCTCGTCGCCCTCGAGCGCGTGGCGCCAGAAGCGGCGCTCGTCTTCGCTGCCGCGCATGAAGGCCAGGATCACCGGCAGCGTGATCTTGCCCTCGCGGAAGTCGTCGCCGACGGTCTTGCCGAGCTCGGCCTGTCTTGCGGCATAGTCGAGCGCGTCGTCGACCAGCTGGAAAGCGATGCCGAGGTTCATCCCGTAGCTCTCGAGCGCGTCGGCTTCGGCCCGCGGCCGCTCGGCGACCACGGCGCCGACCCTGGCGGCTGCGGCGAACAGCTGGGCGGTCTTACCGCGGATGACGTCGAGATAGGCCTGTTCGGTGGTCGAGGTGTCGTTGGAGGTGATGAGCTGGGCGACTTCGCCTTCGGCGATCAGGGCGGAGGCGGTCGACAGGATGTCCAGCACCTCGAGCGAGCCGTCCTCGACCATGAGCTGGAAGGCGCGGGTGAACAGGAAGTCGCCGACCAGGACGCTGGGCTGGTTGCCCCAGATGGCATTGGCGGTGTCGCGGCCGCGGCGAAGAGTGGACTCGTCGACGACGTCGTCGTGCAGCAGCGTCGCGGTATGGATGAACTCGACGGAGGCGGCGAGGCCGAGATGGCGGTCGCCTTCATGGCCGCAAAGCCGTGCGGTGGCGAGCGTGAGCATGGGCCGAAGCCTTTTGCCGCCAGCGGCGATGATGTGCCCGGCCAGCTCCGGTATCAGCGGCACCTTGCTCTGCATGCGAGAAATGATGATCTCGTTGACCCGCTTCATGTCCGCGGCGACCAGGCTTCCGAGGGCATCGAGCGAAGGCTTGCGCTTGCGTTCGTCCTCCAGGCTGACGACGACCGGCATCGACTCTCCTTGTCGGCTTGACGCCCGCCCGGCCCCACGCAAAGTTGGCCGACGCATGTTGGCCCGGGCTATTTCGGCCCGAGCATAGGTCCGACAGGGGGCTGGTCAAGCCGTCAGATGCGCGAGCTCCTGCGCACCAGGGATCCGGTCCGGCTTTCCTTTCTGCTGGCGCTTCTGGCTGATGCCGGGGTCGATGCGGTGGTGCTGGACGGTTTTGTCAGCGCCGTCGAGGCCGGGCTTCAGGGCTTCCCGCGGCGCCTTGCCGTCGCCGAGCAGGACTATGCGCTGGCGCATCGCGTCCTGGTGGAAGCCGGCGAGACTGCCTCCGATGGTTGACGAAGCGACCGAGGATCGGCTGCTCGGCGGCAAGGTGCGGCTCCGGCAATCCCGCGACGGCTATCGGGCGGCGATCGATCCCGTGCTGCTGGCGGCTGCGCTGTCTCCGCGGGCGGGCGATCGGGTGCTCGATCTCGGCACCGGCACCGGCGCCGCCGCGCTCTGCCTGATGGCACGTGTCGAGGAACTTTCGGTGGTCGGACTCGAGATCGATGCCGATACGGCGGCGCTGGCGCGTGAGAACGCAGCGCTGAACGGTCGCGGCGGATTCCAGGTGCGCGACGGCGACGTGACCGATCTGCCGGCCGATCTGCGCGGCTTCGACCAGATCATCTGCAACCCGCCGTTTCTGGAACCTGGCCGCGCCGATCCGTCCCCCGATCCCGGCCGCCGCCGATCGACGGTCGATTCCGGGGGGCTCGAAGCCTGGGTAGAGGCGGCGCTGACGGCAGCATCGCCCCGCGGTGTCTTCACCATCGTCCAGCGCGCCGATCGCCTGGGCGACCTGCTGGCCCTCCTTCAGGGGCGGGCCGGCGGCGTGGTGGTGGTTCCACTCTGGCCCAAGGCCGGGCGCGAGGCGAAGCGCGTGATCGTCCAGGCGAGGAGGGGAGCCCGAAAGCCGCTCCGCCTTCATCCCGGCCTTGTGCTGCACCGTGCCGACGGCAGCTACACCGAAGCCGCGGACGCCATCCTTCGCGGCGGCCCCTTCGACCTGGGCGAGCTCAGTCCCGGGCGTTCGGCCTGAGGATATCGCCGGGCCGGGTGAAGGTGAGGCGGGGCCGTGCCGGCGGAGGAGCGGCGGCCTTTGCGCGCCGAGGCGTCGCCTTCACTGCCTTCGTCTTCGCATTCTTCGCCTTCTGCGAGGCGGCCGCTTTCGTTTTCGCTTTGGCGGGGGCCTTTGCCGATTTGGCGGCCTTCGCCGGCGCAGGCTTTGACTTGGCCGGGGGTTGCTTGGGCGTGGCGGCTTTGGTCTTGGCGACCGGCTGCTGTGCCTGGGCTTGCGCCACGGCTGGGATCACGGCAATGGAAAGGGCGAGGGCCAGACCGAGAATCTTGAGCATGCGAACCCACTCCTGGAGAGCCGCGTCCTATAGCGGCGCTCGCCCGCCTTGGCAAAGAGCCGCCGATCCTCTTGGATTCCGGCCGTGCGGTGCCCTCCGGGCGGGGAGCGATTCGTGACGGCCGGCCAGGAAAGGCCGATCGCCGGCTGGTTCGTCGAGCTCGACGCCCCGCTTTCGGCGATTTCGGCCTTCTCCGACATCTTCGACGGGATCGCCGTGTCGGTCGCAACCGTAGAGGTCGAGGCCGATCGTCTTTGGCGCATCGAAGCCTTCTTCCAGAGCGAGCCCGACAGGACCGCATTGTCGCTCGCGCTCGCACTCGCCGCTGCTGCCGGCGGCTGGCCCGTGCCGGAGATGACGCTGCGGGCCGAGCCGCTCGCCGACTGGGTCCAGGCCACATATCGCCGCTTCCCGCCGTTCCGGGTGGGAAGCTTCTTCATTCATGGTGGCCACTGGCAGGGACGCGTGCCGGCCGCGGCCATCCCGCTCACCATCGAGGCGGCGGTCGCCTTCGGCTCGGGCGAGCATGGCTCAACCTCCGGCTGCCTCCTGGCGCTGGACGGCTTGCGGCGGCGGCTTCGCCGGCCGCGGGTGCTCGATCTCGGATGTGGCTCCGGCATCCTCGGGATCGCCGCGGCCAAGGCCTGGCGCGTTGCAGTCACCGGCGCCGACAACGACCCCGTGGCGGTGAGGACGGCGGTGGAGAACGCCTGGATCAACGGACTTCGGGGACGCTTCCGCGGCCGGGTCAGCACCGGCTTCGGGAATCCCCGCCTTGCCGGCCCCTACGGCCTGATCCTGGCGAATATCCTGGCGAATCCGCTGGTACGGCTGGCCCGGCCGATGGCGCCGCGGCTGGCATCGGGCGGCCGTGCCGTATTATCCGGGCTCCTGGTGAAGCAGGAGCGGCTGGTCCTCCAGGCCTATCGAGCCCAGGGGCTGGCGCTGGAGCGCCGAATCCGGCGCGGCGAGTGGGTGACGCTGATGGTGAAAAGAAAAGCGGCGGCAGGATGACCTGCCGCCGCCAGTTCCACGACGGGAGGGACGAAAGGTTCAGACGGCGCGGCTGAGGGTCTCGCTCGGGGTCACGCGGCCGCCGACGATGCGACGGTGACCTACCGCGTCCGCGATCGCCGGGATGTCGGCGCGATGGATGCCGATGTCCGACAGCAGCCGGTCGTCGAGTGAGGTCAGCTCGCCATAGGTCGCCCGGCGCTGCCGCCAGGACTCGACGACATAAGCGACCTTCTTGAGGCCGCGGCCTGCCAGCAGGAGACCGTCGGCGATGACGTCGCCGAGCGACGTGCCGATCGCCTGCGCCTGCTCCTGACGCGCCGTGCGCACCAGCTGCGCAAGGTCGGTCCGGCGATTTGCAGCGCTGACGGACCGACCAAGCACCTCGGTTTCGTAAATCATTTCAAGGGCCATGGTTCGGTACCTTTCTTATTTAGGGATGTCTCGATGCGCGGCCTTCCGCGCCCTCGGAAAATAGGTCCGACGAGCCATGCGGACGAGCGATCATATTGCAACGCAGCAATGCGATAACCGCATGCCCTGCGGTGCTTTATGGCGAAGTCGTGGCAACTTCGGTGCAATTGCAGCACGGCTCGGAGACATGAGGCGACTTGCGGGAGGCCGCCGGCTAATATCCGCCGCGAGAAGTCTTCAGCGAGCGTCCCATGTCCGAGTGTCGTGCCGCTTTTCAGGGCGATGAGGCCCTTGCCCGCCTTTTGGGCAAGTCCGGCAGCTCTCTCGGCGTCGCCGAGGTCCGCGCCCTGGTCGAGGGGGTGAATGCCGGCGCCGTCCCCGGCGACGACGCGGATTGGACGAAGCTGATCGCACCGGATCCGAGCCCCGCGCTGGACGCGCAGCTGAGGGCGCTCCGGGCAACCTTGCCGGAGGCCGATCCGGCCGCCAAGGCTGACCGCGGCCCACGCATCGCGGCGCTGCGGGCCGAGCTCGCCAAGCGCCGGCTGGTTGGCTTCCTGATCCCGCGCGCCGACGAGCACCAGGGAGAATACGTGCCGCCGCGGGCGATGCGGCTCGCCTGGGCCACGGGCTTCACCGGTTCGGCCGGCCTGGCTTGCGTGCTCGCCGACCGCGCCGCCATCTTCGTCGACGGCCGCTACACCATCCAGGTCCGCCAGCAGGTCGACGGCAACACCTTCGAGTATCGCCACTCCAGCGAGCAGCCGGTGGACGCCTGGCTGGCCGAGGTGCTGAAGCCCGGCGAGCAACTGGGCTACGACCCCTGGCTCCACACGATCGAGGAGGTCACCCGGATCGCCGCCGCCTGCGCCCGCGCTGGGGCGGCTCTGGTTCCGGTCGAGACCAATCTGGTCGATGCCGCCTGGACCGATCAGCCGCCGCCGCCGCTGGCGCCGGTGATCCCTCACGACCTCGCCTTCGCCGGCGAGACCGCGGAGGAGAAGCGCCGGCGCATGGGCGAGGCGGTCGGCGAGGTCGGGGCCGAGGCGGTGGTGATCACCCAGCCGGATTCGCTGGCCTGGCTTCTCAACCTCCGCGGTCGCGATGTTTCCCGGACGCCGCTGCCGCTGGGCTTCGCCGTGCTGAAGCGCGATGGCGACGTCGACCTTTATATGGACCGCCGCAAGATCACGCCGGCGGCGCGCACGCAGCTCGGCAATCATGTGCGCGTCCGCGCGCCGGCAGAGTTGGGTGCCGGCCTCGACGAGCTGGCGGGAAAGCGCGTCGTCGCCGATCCGCGCTCGGCCCCGGCCTGGGTCCTCCAGCGCCTGGAGACGGCGAAGGCGCAGGTGATCCGGGGATCCGATCCCTGCCAGCTTGCCAAGGCATGCAAGAACGCGGTCGAGATCGCCGGGACCAGGGTCGCCCATGTGCGGGACGGCGCGGCGGTGTCGAAGTTCCTGGCCTGGCTCTCGACGACGGCGGCCAAGGGCGGCCTGACCGAGATCGCGGCCTCCGACCGGCTCGAGGATTTCCGCAAGGGGAACGAGCGTTATCGCGACCTGAGCTTCGACTCGATCTCCGGCGCCGGGTCCAACGGCGCCATCGTCCACTACAAGGCGACGCCGGACACCGACCGGCCGATCAAGCCGGGCGAGCTCTATTTGATCGACTCGGGTGCCCAGTACCTCGACGGCACCACCGACATCACCCGCACGATCGCCATCGGCGGCACGCCGACGGCGGAAGAGCGCGACCGCTTCACCCGCGTGCTGAAGGGCCACATCGCGCTGGCGCTCGCCTGCTTCCCGCTGGGGACCACCGGAAGCCAGCTGGATGCGCTGGCGCGGCTGCCGCTATGGCAGGCCGGGCTCGACTACGACCACGGCACCGGCCACGGCGTCGGCAGCTATCTCTCGGTGCATGAGGGGCCGCAGCGGATTTCCAAGGTGCCGAACACCCAGGCGCTGAGGCCGGGGATGATCGTCTCCAACGAGCCCGGCTACTACAAGACCGACGGCTATGGCATCCGGGTCGAGAACCTGATCACCGTGGTGCCGGTCGACGTGCCCGGCGCCGAGCGGCCGATGCTGGGCTTCGAGACGCTGACCTGCGCGCCGATCGATCTGGCGTTGGTCGAGCCCTCGCTGCTCACCCGGCCCGAGATCGACTGGCTCAACGCCTATCATCAGCGGGTGAAAGAAACGCTGACGCCGCTGGTCGATGCCGAGACTGCCAGATGGATCGCCGAGTCGACGCGGCCGATCCTCAGGCGTGCCGAGGCGGCCGACTGATGTTCGCCTTCAGCTTCGGCAAGATCGTGCTTCTGGCCGCCGTCATCGCCGCGGTCTGGTTCGGATATCGCTGGTGGCAGCGGGTCCAGCGGGTCATGCGCGACGAGGCCGCGATCCTCGCACGCCAGCGCGCCAAGGCGCCGACCGGCGAGGACATGGTCAAGTGCCCGACCTGCGAGACCTACCTCTCGCCAAGGGGCGCTCGTGCCTGCGGGCGCGATGGTTGCCCGTATCCGGGGTGAACGCAAGCAAGGCATTGAGCCATTGGTCGCGGTAGAGCCTTCGTTCTCGGCCCACACCTCGCTGACAGAGCGCATCATGGCGGTGGCTGGTCGCTCCGGACCATCAACTTTCCTGCGCCTTCTATCTGCCGAGGGCATCCCGACAGAGCTGTCCTACATGGAGCTCATGGAGCAGGCGTCGATTTGGACGGAGATCTATAGGCGTCACGGCCTCATGCCTCGCCAGCGTGTGGTCATTCTCCTCTCGCACTCCGTCGACAGTTACGCCGCATTTCTCGGAGCGATCGTTACCGGCTTGATCCCGGCAATGTTGCCCCCGCCGTCTCCGAAGCTGTCCAAGGAGCGGTTCGAGGAGACGGTCGCTGCGCTCCTGCCGGCGATCGAACCGGATGCGGTTGTCGTCGGTACTGAACTGCATGAACTGAAGCGAAACGCGGCGCAGACCGCCGTCATCTCGGCGGCTGAGACCTTGAAGGTACACGCCTCTCAAGGCCTGACCATGATGGCAAGCGGACAGGGCGAGGATCTCGCCTTCCTTCAGTACAGCTCCGGCACGACCGGTCTCCGGAAGGGCGTCACGGTTTCTCATACCGCGTGCCTGAAGCAGGTCGACCTCTACGGCACGGCGATCGGTCTCGGTCAGGATGACTCGATCGTCTCTTGGCTGCCGCTCTATCACGACATGGGTCTGCTCGCCTGTTGGATGCTGCCGCTGCTGACCGGAACGCCGGTGACGGCGATGTCTCCTTTCGACTGGATTGGCCGGCCGTCGATGCTGGTCCGCGCGATCCGGGCGTATCGTCCGAGCCTCTGCTGGCTGCCGAACTTTGCCTTTTCCCACCTTGCCCGTGCAGTCCCTGATGCGGAACTCGGCGCCAGCGATCTCTCGTCGATCCGCGCCTTTATCAACTGCTCGGAACCGATCCGTCAGAGCGCCCACGACTCATTCTTGTCGAAGTTCAGCAAGGCCGGAGCCCGCGCCGACCAGATCGCCACCTGCTACGCCATGGCCGAGGCGACGTTCGCCGTCACGTCGTCGGAGCCGGGGAAGGCTCCGAAGACCCTCGATGTCGATCCTGACAGTCTGGGTGCGGGATACGCTGTTCAGCCCGGTCCGATGACGCTTGTTTCATCTGGTCGTCCGATCGGGGAAACCACCGTACGCGCCGTCGACGACCACGGCCGGACCTTGCCGGATGCCGTGATGGGCCATCTTCGCGTGTCCAGCCCTACGCTCACCCTCGGCTATCTGGCCAATCCCGATGCGACCCGGGCGGCGTTCGTGAACGACGAATTGCATACTGGAGATATCGGCTTCGTCGCAGATGGTGAGGTCTTCGTACTCGGGCGTTCCGACGACATGATCATCGCTGCCGGTCGCAATATATTCCCACAGGATATTGAGGCAGTTGTCGACTCGGTTCCGGGAGTCGTCCCCGGGCGTTCAGTTGCTTTCGGTATCAGCGACGACCGCGAGGGAACTTCGCACATCGTCGTCATCGCAGAGACCGACATAACGGACGACAGAAGCGGATTAGGGCGCTGGATTTCTGCGGAACTCGTGGCCCGCCTCGATGTATCGCCTCGCGCTATCCGGATCGTCGACCGTGGCTGGCTGGTCAAGTCGACGTCGGGAAAGATCTCACGCCGATCCAATCGCGAGCGTTACCTTTCGGAGCTGGCACCGAAATCGCCGACGATCTCCGCGGCTTCGAAGCCACCCGGCAACTCGCCGCTGGTCGAGTTCGTCAGGGCGGCGGTTTCGGCGTCGCTCGGACGTGAGGCCCCGGCCGATGACGACTCCTTGATCGTAAGCGGCCAGCTCGACTCTCTTGCGCTGACGACGCTGCTGCTCGAGCTTGGAGAGCGTTATGGCGAGCGATTGCCGATGCCGAACGTCGTCGGCTTTCACCATTTCGACTCCATCGATGCCATCGTCCGCCTCTTGACCGAGGTAGAGGGTGGATTCGTCGCGCAGAGTCGGCAGATGACCTATTCGGCGCGCGAACTGAAGCTGAAGGCGCTGGCTAGTTCGTCCGGAGACCTCGATCTCCTGATCCTCGGGTCGAGCACGTCATTCCCGATTTCTTGCCGCGTTGCCGCAGCGGAGGGACTGGCGGCCTTCAACCTGTCGGTTAATGCCGCGTCCGTCGCGGACATCTATTGCCTGATGCGACTGGCGACAGATCAACGCGGGACATCCAAGCGCATCATCGTCGGTTTGGACGTCTTCGCGTTCAAATCGAAGAATGCGATGGTGACCGATCTGCGCACACTCGCCGCCCCGGAATTGGTCAAGTACCTGCGCGCGGACGATCGGGCCGCACTAGGAGAACTCGGAGAGGCTGCGGCCCACGCGTCCCGGCGCTACCGCATCGCGCTTCAACGACTTGCCGAATGGAATCCCAGCTTCTGGTACAGCTTCGACGATCGGAATGGCGACTTGATCGTTGGTGACCTCGACGCCGAGAACGAGAGCGGGCCGCTTGATCTTCGCAAGCTCGAGCCGGCAATTCACGAGATGGCCCTGATCTATGGAGAGGATTTCGATCGGATCTGTCCCAAGCAGGTGGCCTATCTGCAGAGTATTGTCGACTTTGCGTCAAACGCGGGCGTCGGCGTCGACTTTGTCGTCATGCCTACTCACCCACAGCTCCACGCATTCCTCGCAGAAAAGACCGTCTACTTGGCGCGTCGAGCTGATGTCGTCGACCTGATCACTTCGCTTTCCTCGGCTACGGTGACGCTCCACAATTGGGCGACGCCGGACGCGTTCGATGGCGACAACGAGGATTTCGCGGACCCTTATCACATCGGCTCAAAGAACGGCGAGCTGCTGCTTCAGCGAGTCCTGTCGAGCTGAGTCCCGTTTCCCGCCTCCTAACGTCCGGTGAGTCGCGCAATCATCGCCTTTGCCTGCTCATCGGTCAGCGTCGGGCCGACCGTGGCGTTGGGCGGTTTCGGCCACGACTCGTCGGTCCAGGTCGTGCCGCCGAAGTCCCGGACCGCGGCGTAGCGGGGGATGACGTGCATGTGCACATGCGGGTCGTTCATCATCAGCATCAGGTAGTTGATCTTGTCGTAGGCGAAGGCGGCCTTCAGCCGTCCTTCGATCTCCTTCACCACCGCCGCTAGCTCGGCGCATTCCTCGGCGCTCATCCCGGAAAAGTGCGGCTCGTAGCGGTTGGCGGAGAGGACGCCGGCGCCCAGCGTCGCTGCGAGCGGCCTCAGCGACCATGTCCAATGCTGGAACTTCCGGATCGTATAGGCCGGGATCTTGAACTTCTGATGGAATTTTTCGAGCTCAGTCATGGGTGATTCCCGAAGGGGTTCAAAGAGATAGCTTCCGGGCAGGGTAGGGGGCGCCCTTATCCCCGGCAACCGCCAATCACCGGATGTCGCCTTGACCCCGGCCGGGCGCGCGCGGTATGTCGCTGCACCGCAAAAAACCCCCGGATCGGCCGATGGCGATCTCTCGCCCGACCAGCTTCCAATCCCTGATCCTGACGCTCCAGGCCTATTGGGCCGAGCAGGGCTGCGTGATCCTGCAGCCCTACGACATGGAGATGGGGGCGGGCACGTTCCACCCGGCGACGACGCTCCGGGCGCTGGGGCCGGACCACGACTGGAATTGCGCCTATGTGCAGCCGTCCCGGCGGCCGACCGACGGGCGCTATGGCGAGAACCCCAACCGGCTGCAGCACTATTACCAGTTCCAGGTGATGATGAAGCCGTCGCCGGCCGACATCCAGGAGCGCTACCTGGGCAGCCTTAGGCGGCTCGGGGTCGATCCCCTGGCGCACGACATCCGCTTCGTCGAGGACGACTGGGAGAGCCCGACCCTCGGCGCCTGGGGCCTGGGCTGGGAGGTCTGGCTCGACGGCATGGAGGTGAGCCAGTTCACCTACTTCCAGCAGGTCGGAGGCATCGAATGCAACCCGGTGCCGGCTGAGCTGACCTACGGGCTCGAGCGCCTCGCCATGTATATCCAGGGCGTCGACAGCATCTTCGACCTCGATTTCGACGGCGTGCCCAAGAACAAGGGCGGCAAGACCTATCGCGACATCTATCACCGGGCCGAGCGCGAGTTCTCCGCCTACAATTTCGAGCACGCCGATGTCGACCGCCTGTTCGCGCATTTCCAGGATGCCGAGCGCGAATGCGCTCGCCTGATCGAGGCCAGGCTGGCGCTGCCGGCCTATGACCAGGTGCTGAAGGCGAGCCACCTTTTCAACCTGCTGGATGCGCGCGGCGTCATCAGCGTGACCGAACGCCAAGCCTATATCGGCCGCGTGCGCTCGCTGGCGAAGTCCTGCTGCGAAACCTGGGTGGGCTAAAGCGCATGCCCGAGCTTCTACTCGAACTGCGCTCGGAGGAGATCCCGGCGCGCATGCAGCGTCGCGCAGCGGAGCAATTGAAGGAGCGCCTGCAGGCGATGCTGGCCGATGCCGGCTTCACGCTGGCGAAGGACGCGGTCGCGACTTATGCCGGCCCGCGCCGGCTGACGGCGCTGGTGGCGGATCTGCCCCAGGCCCAGCCCGACCGCACGGTCGAGCGGAAGGGGCCGAAGGTCGGGTCTCCCCAGGGCGCCATCGATGGCTTCCTCAAGGCGACAGGACTCGCCAGCCTCGACCAGGCCGAGCAGCGCGACAGCGGCAAGGGCGTCTTCTATTTCGCGGTCCAGCGCCAGCCCGGCCGTGCCACGACCGAGGTCATCGCCGAGATCGTGCCGGCGCTGGTCAAGGCCTTCGAATGGCCGAAGTCGATGCGCTGGGCCACATACACCCAGCGCTGGGTCAGGCCGCTGCACGCCATCCTCTGCGTCTTCGACGGCAAGAAGGTCGAGGGAAAAATCGATCTCGGCGGCGGCGAGCTCGCCTTCACCGACGAGACCGTCGGCCATCGTTTCCTGGCGCCGGCCGCCTTCGCCGTCACGTCGTTCTCCGACTATGCCGACAAGCTCGATGCCGCCAACGTCATGGTCGATGCGGTGGAGCGGCGCGCCTACATCGCCCGCATCGCCGGCCAGCGTGCCGGCGAGGGCGGCATGCAGCTGAAGGCGGACGAGGGGCTGCTCGACGAGGTGACCGGCCTGGTCGAATGGCCGGTTCCGCTGCTCGGCAAGATCGACGACACCTTCATGGATCTGCCGGCCGAGGTGCTGACCACCTCGATGCGGGCGCACCTTAAATACTTCGCCTGCCTCCGCCTCGACGACAGCCTGGCGCCTCGCTTCGTCGTCGTCGCCAACATGGAGAACGCCGACGGCGGCGCGCAGGTCGTCGCCGGCAACGAACGCGTGCTAAGAGCGCGCCTCTCGGATGCGCGCTTCTTCTGGGACCAGGATCGCAAGAAGACGCTCGCCGAGCGGATCCCCGATCTCGCGAAAGTTCTCTTCTATCAGCGCCTCGGATCGGTCGCAGAGAAGGCCGAGCGTGTGGCCGGTCTCGCCCGCTGGCTCGCGGCGAAAATACCGAGCTGCGATGCCGCGCTGGCCGAGCGGGCGGGGCGACTGGCCAAGGCCGACCTCACCACCGGCATGGTCGGCGAGTTCCCGGAACTCCAGGGTCTGATGGGCCGTTACTACGCCCGCCACGACGGGGAGCCGGACATGGTGGCCGATGCCATTGCCGAGCACTACGCGCCGAAGGGGCCGGACGACCGCTGCCCGACCGCGCCGGTGTCGGTTGCCGTGGCGCTTGCCGAGAAGATCGACACGCTGGCGGGATTCTTCGCCATCGACGAGAAGCCGACCGGCTCCAAGGATCCTTTCGCGCTTCGCCGCGCCGCGCTGGGTGCCATCCGGCTCGTCATCGAGAACAAGCTGCGCATCGGCCTGCTCGAGCTGTTCGATCGCGCGCACGCGCTCTATGCCGGCTTCGATCGTGCCAAGGCGGACGGTGTCGCCCGCGCGCTCCTCGACTTCCTCGCCGACCGGCTCAAGGTCCATCTCCGCGACCAGGGGCTGAAGCACGACATCGTGTCGGCGGTCTTCGGCGTGCCCGGCGGCGAGGACGACCTCGTCCGTCTCATCGCTCGGGGCGAGGCGCTGAAGGGCTTCCTTGCCTCCGACGACGGCGCCAATCTCCTGGTCGCCTATCGCCGCGCCGCCAACATCCTCCGCATCGAGGAGAAGAAGGACGGCAAGCGCTACGACCGCCTGGCCGATCCCAAGGTCTTCGCCATGCCGGAAGAGGCGAGGCTGCACCAGGCGATCCTGGACGTCGCCGCCAAGGCCGATCCGCTGCTTGCGGACGAGGATTTCGGCGGCGCCATGGCCGCGCTCGCGGGCCTGCGCCAGCCGGTCGACGACTTCTTCGACCGTGTGACGGTGAATGCGGAGGAGTCCGGTCTCCGCGTCAACCGTCTCTGTCTCCTCTCCCAGATCCGCGTCGCAATGGACGCGGTCGCCGACTTTTCGAAGATCGAGGGCTGATCATGGGCAAGTGGGTCTACGGATTCGGAGGCGGAGTCGCCGAAGGCACCGCAAAGATGAAGAACCTGCTGGGCGGCAAGGGCGCCAACCTGGCCGAGATGTGCAATCTCGGCCTGCCGGTGCCGCCGGGCTTCACCATCACCACCGAGGTCTGCACGCACTACACCGCCAACGCCGAGGCCTATCCGGCGGGGCTGGAGGCGGAGGTCGAGACGGCGCTGGCGAAGATCGAGGCGACGGTCGGCGCGAAATTCGGCGATCCGAAGAACCCGCTCCTGGTCTCCGTCCGCTCCGGTGCCCGCGCCTCCATGCCCGGGATGATGGATACCGTCCTCAACCTCGGGCTCAACGACGAGACGGTCGCGGGCCTCGCCAAGCTCTCCGGCAATCCGCGCTTCGCCTATGACAGCTACCGCCGCTTCATCTCGATGTATGGCGACGTCGTGCTGGGCGTCGAGCATCACCTGTTCGAGGACATCCTGGGCGAAACCAAGGATGACAAGGGCGTCACGCTGGATACCGAGCTCGATGCCGAGGACCTGAAGAAGCTGGTCAAGGCCTACCGCGCCAAGATCGAGGAAGAGACCGGGAAGCCCTTCCCGCAGGATCCGAAGGAACAGCTCTGGGGCGCCATCCGCGCGGTGTTCAAGAGCTGGATGAACCAGCGCGCCATCGTCTATCGCCGCCTCCACGACATCCCGGAATCCTGGGGAACCGCGGTCAACGTCCAGGCCATGGTCTTCGGCAACATGGGCGATGACTGCGCGACCGGCGTCGCCTTCACCCGCGATCCCTCGACCGGCGAGCGCCGCTTCTACGGCGAGTTCCTGGTGAACGCCCAGGGCGAGGACGTGGTCGCCGGCATCCGCACGCCCCAGCAGCTGACCATCGCCGGCAAGCAGGCGAACCTCTCGACGCTGCCCGCGATGGAAGAGGCGATGCCCGAGGTGTTCAAGCAGCTGGACGCGGTCAGGGGCCAGCTCGAGGCGCATTATCGCGACATGCAGGACATCGAGTTCACCGTCCAGCGCGGCAAGCTGTTCATGCTGCAGACCCGGTCGGGCAAGCGCACGGCGCGGGCGGCGCTCAAGATCGCGGTCGAGATGGTGGCCGAAGGCCTGATCGACAAGAAGGAAGCGGTACTGCGGATCAACCCGAGCTCGCTCGACCAGCTGCTCCACCCGACCCTGGATCCGAAGGCGAAGAAGACCGTGCTCGCCCGCGGCCTCCCGGCCTCGCCGGGTGCGGCCTCGGGCAAGGTCGTCTTCTCCGCCGACGAGGCGGAAGCGCGCGCCGGCAAGGGCGAGCGCGTGCTGCTGACCCGCATTGAGACCAGCCCGGAAGACATCCATGGCATGCATGCCGCGGAGGGCATTCTGACCACGCGTGGCGGCATGACCAGCCATGCCGCCGTGGTCGCCCGCGGCATGGGCCGTCCCTGCGTCTCCGGCGCCGGCGAGCTTCGCATCGACTATGCGCGAAAACTGCTGGTGGTCCGCGGCACGACGGTGAAGGAAGGCGATATCCTGACCATCGACGGCGGCACCGGCGAGGTGTTCCTGGGCGAAGTGCCGACGATCCAGCCGGAGCTGTCGGGAGACTTCGCCGCCCTGATGGTCTGGGCCGACGATCTTCGCCGCCTCAGGATCCGCGCCAATGCCGAGACCCCGACCGATGCGCGCGCCGCCCGCGAGTTCGGGGCCGAGGGCATCGGCCTCTGCCGCACCGAACACATGTTCTTCGATGCCGACCGCATCGTCGCCGTCCGCGAGATGATCATGGCCTCGACCCTGGAAGGCCGCCGCTCGGCGCTGAAGAAGATCCTGCCGATGCAGCGGAACGACTTCGTCGAGCTGTTCCGCATCATGCGCGGGCTGCCGGTGACGGTGCGCCTGCTCGACCCGCCGCTGCACGAGTTCCTGCCGCACACGGAGGCCGAGATCGACGAGGTCGCCGAGGCGTCGGGCACCTCGGCCGAGGCGCTGCGCCAGCGGGCGCTCGAGCTGAAGGAGTCGAACCCGATGCTGGGTCACCGCGGCTGCCGCCTCGGCATCTCCTACCCGGAGATCTACGAGATGCAGGCGCGCGCCATCTTCGAGGCGGTGGTCGCCGTCGGCAAGGAGACTGGCGAGACGGTGACGCCCGAAGTGATGATCCCTCTGATCGCGACCAAGAAGGAGCTGGATATCCTGAAGACGCTGATCGACCGCGTCGCGGCCGAGGTGGCAAAGGAGTCCGGCGCTGCCGTGCCCTATCTCATCGGCACCATGATCGAGCTGCCTCGTGCCGCTTTGCGTGCGGCCGAGATCGCGGAGTCGGCGGAGTTCTTCTCCTTCGGCACCAACGACCTGACGCAGACGACCTACGGCCTCTCCCGCGACGACGCCGGCTCGTTCCTCAAGACCTACCAGGATCGCGGCATCCTCGAGCACGACCCGTTCGTCACGCTCGACCAGGAGGGCGTCGGAGAGCTGATCCAGATCGCCGTCGATCGTGGCCGGAAGGTGCGGGGCAACATCAAGCTCGGCATCTGCGGCGAGCATGGCGGCGACCCGTCCTCGATCGGCTTCTGCGAGACGGTCGGGCTCGATTACGTCTCCTGCTCGCCCTATCGCGTGCCGATCGCCCGCCTCGCCGCCGCCCAGGCCGCCATCACCCAGAGCGAGAAGAAGGCAGCCTAAGCCTTCCCGCTGACGCCGGCCTCGGCGAAGGTCGCCATGCCGACATGGCAGGCGGTGGCTGCCTTCAGCACGCCGAGCGCCAGCGCCGCGCCCGAGGCTTCGCCGAGCCGCATGCCGAAGTCGAACAGGGCGGTCTTGCCGATCGCCGCCAGCAGCTTTCGGTGTCCGGGCTCGGCCGAGACATGGGCGACGAGGCAATGGTCGAGCAGCCTTGGATCGATGCGGTGGAGCACCGAGGCCGCAACGGTGCAGGCGAAGCCGTCCAGCACCACGGGCGTGCGTGCGCGGCGGGCGGCGATGACCGCGCCGGCGATCGCCGCCAGCTCGAATCCGCCGAGGCAGGCCAGGATATCGAGCGGATCGGTGACGCCCTTGTGCCGCTCGAGCCCGGCGGCGATCACCCCGGTCTTCCGTTTCAGCGCCTCGCCGGCCACACCGGTGCCGGGGCCGACCCACTCGGCGGCGGTGCCGCCGAACAATGCCGCGGCCAGCGCCGAGGCCGAGGTGGTGTTGGCGATGCCCATCTCGCCGAGGCAGATCACGTCGAGGCCGGGCTCGACCGCCATCATGCCGTAGGACATGGCGTGGCCGGCCTCGCCCTCGTCCATCGCCGGCCCTTGCGTGAAGTCGTGCGTCGGCACGTCGAGCGCCATCTCGTAGACGCGGAGATCGGCATCGAAGGTCTTGCAGAGCTGGTTGATCGCGGCACCGCCGGCGATGAAGTTCTGCACCATCTGCTCGGTCACCGAGGCCGGGAAGGCGGAGACGCCAAGCGCGGCGACGCCGTGATTGCCGGCGAAGACGGCGACGCGCGGATGGTCGACCCGTGGCTTCACCCGTCCCTGCCATGTGGCGAGCCAGGCCGAGATCTCCTCCAGCCGGCCGAGCGCGCCCGGCGGCTTGGTCAGTTGCGCCTCGCGCGTGGCGACGGCGCTCGCGGCCTCCAGGTCGGGTCCCGGCAGCTCGCGGAGGATGCCGCGGATCTCGTCCAGCGTGACGGTCGGTTCGTCCATGCGTCTCACCCTCCGGCCTGAGGGGCGAGTTCATCGCTGGATTTCCGGCGCCGGCCAAGCGAAAAGCATTCATGGACTGGATCGCCACTCTCCGCCTGGAACTCGCGACTGCCTTGGCGTTCCTGACACGGCTGCCGGTCCGGCTGGAGACGCCGCTGGCATTGGCGGCCGCATCTCGCGGATTTCCCCTGGCGGGAGCGCTGGTCGGCGGCATCGCCGCGGCGGTCTTAGGCCTGGCCCAGTTCGCCGACATCCCGCCGCTGGGCGCCGCCTTGCTCGCGGTCGGGGCGGGCATCGTCGTCACCGGCGCGCTGCACGAGGACGGCCTCGCCGATTCGGCCGACGGGCTTTTCTCCGGCAAGAGCCGGGAGCGCGTGCTGGAGATCTTCCGGGATTCGCGCATCGGCACTTTCGGTGCGCTGGCGCTGATTCTCTCCGTCGGCCTTCGTACCACCGCGCTGGCGACCCTCGTCTATGACGGCGCGGCGGCGCTGATCGCCGTGCATGCGCTGGCCCGCGGCTGGCTGCCCTGGCTGATGCGGAAGGATGCGCCGGCCCGCGCCGACGGCCTCGCGGTCGATGCCGGAAAGCCGGCGGCGGAGGCGGCGCTGTGGGCGGCCGGTCTCGGCTTCGCGGTGGCCCTGGTCGCGCTCGGACCCGGGCCGGCGATCCTCGCCGCCACGGTCTCGGTCGCTTGCGCGCTCGGCGTCGCGGCCCTGGCGCGCCGGCGTCTCGGCGGCTATACCGGGGACACCCTGGGCGCCGCCGAGCAGATGGCGGAGATCGGGGCCCTTCTCGCCCTGTCGACCCTTCTCTGACGGCACCCCATGAGCACCTCCTTCGATCCCGGCCTTCAGACCCGCTGGTGGTGGATCCGACACGCGCCGGTCACCGTCAACAAGGGTCGGGCCTACGGCCAGACCGATCACTCCTGCGACACCAGCGCAGCCTCGCACTTCGAGGGCTGGGCCGGCCTGTTGCCGAAGGATGCTGTCTGGGTTCATTCGCCGCTGAAGCGCACGCGCGAGACCGCGCTCGCCATCGGCGCCGCCGGCTACAAGCTGCCGGAGATGCAGGTGGTGCCGGAATTCATCGAGCAGCATTTCGGCGAGTGGCAGGGCCGCACTTATGAGGAGCTGAAGGCGAGCCCGGAATCCGGATATCACCGCTTCTGGCTCGGCCCGGCCGCCGCCGTTCCGCCAGGCGGCGAGAGCTTCGAGCACCTGATCCACCGCGTCATCCCCGGCATCGAGCGGCTGAACGTCGAGCATGCCGGCCAGGACATCGTCGCCGTCACCCATGGCGGCACCATCCGGGCCGCCGTCGCTCATGCGCTCCGGCTCGATCCGGAGGCGGCGCTTCGCGTCGATGTCGCCAACACAAGCCTGACCCGGCTCGACCATTTCGCCGGCACGCCCCGGCATCCGCCGGCCTGGCGGGCGGTCGTCATTAACCAGCCGCCGCGGTAGTTCCGCCCCACCGGCCATGCTACGGTCGGTTCCAAGGCGTCGTGACAGGGAAGTCCGGTTAAACCCGGCGCTGCCCCCGCAACTGTGACGGGCGAGAAGACGGGCGAGAGCCACTGGCCGACGACGGCTGGGAAGGCGCCCTTCTCCAAAGACCCCGGAGCCAGGAGACCTCCACGACGCTGCCCGCAACGGTGCTTGCTCCTCGGGTGGAGGGCCTGCCGTGTCCACGACCGCTTCGGCCCTTTCGGCTGCAGCCACTCTCCCGCCGTTCAAGCGGGCGCTGATCCTGGGCGGAGCGCGCTCGGGCAAAAGCGCGCGCGCCGAGATGCTGACTCTGGCGCTGGCCGGTGACGGGCCTGCGGTCTATCTCGCCACGTCCGAGGCCGGTGACGCAGAGATGGCCGCGCGCATCGCCGAACATCGCGCTCGCCGCGGCTCGCAATGGGTCACACGCGAGGCGCCGCTCGATCTCACAGACGCGCTCGCCGGCGAAACCCGGCCGATGCTGGTCGACTGCCTTACGCTCTGGCTCTCCAACCTGATGGCCGCCGGCCGCGACATCGCCGGCGAGGGCGACCGTCTCGCCGCCGCCGTCGCTGCCCGGGCCGCGCCGGTCGTGCTGGTCTCCAACGAGGTCGGCATGGGCATCGTCCCCGACAACGCGCTCGCACGCGCCTTCCGGGATCACGCCGGCCGGTTGCATCAGAAGATCGCCGCCGTCGCCGACCGCGTCGAGCTTGTGGTCGCGGGCCTTCCTCTCGTCCTCAAAGGATCATCATGAATCGGATTCCCGCCACCGTCGTCACCGGCTTTCTCGGCGCCGGCAAGACCAGCCTGATCCAGAACCTGATTCGCTCCGCCGGCGGCCGCAAGCTCGCCTTCGTCATCAACGAGTTCGGCGAGCTTGGCATCGACCGCGAGCTGATCCTCGGCTGCGGCATCGAGGGCTGCGAGGACGACGACATCGTCGAGCTGGCGAATGGCTGCATCTGCTGCACCGTCGCCGACGACTTCCTGCCGTCGATGAAGAAGCTGATCGAGCGGCCGGAGCCGCCCGAGCACATCATCATCGAGACCTCGGGCCTCGCTCTGCCGAAGCCGCTGGTCCAGGCCTTCAACTGGCCGGAGGTGAAGGCGCGCTCGACCGTCGACGGCGTCATCGCAGTGATTGATGCCGCCGCCGTGGCGGCGGGACGCTTCGCCGACGATCCTGAGGCGGTCGCGATGCAGCGTGCCGCAGATCCCAGCCTCGATCACGAGAATCCTCTGGAAGAGGTCTACGAGGACCAGCTCGCCTGCGCCGACCTGGTCATCCTCAACAAGAGCGACCTGATCTCACCGGAGGAGCTGGCCCGCGTGCGCGCCGAGGTACGGGCGGTGCTGCGTCCGGGCGTGAAGATCGTGGAGGCGAGCCACGGCAATCTCCCGGCTTCGGCCCTGCTCGGCCTTGTCGCCGCCGCCGAGGACGATCTCGGTAAACGCCCCTCGCATCACGACACCGAAGAGGAGCACGACCACGAGGACTTCGAGAGCTTCTCGGTCGCCGTAGGTCCCACCGCCGACCCCGCCGCGCTCGAGGCGCGCATCCTGAAGGCGGTCGCGAAGTTCGACGTGCTCAGAGTGAAGGGCTTCGTCGAGGTTCCGGGAAAACCGCTCCGCCACGTCATCCAGGGCGTCGGCCCACGCCTCGTCCGCCATTTCGACCGGCCGTGGAAATCCGGCGAGTCCCGGGACGGCCGCCTCGTCGTCATCGGCCTCAAGGGTCTGGACCGCGCCGGCATCGAGGCGGAGATCCGGGGCTAAGGATGCACCTGCTCGTCGCCGAACCAGGACGCATCGACGGGGCGGAGGCGGTCGATCTCGCCCAGAGCCCCGGCGATGTCGTCGTGCTGACGGCGGCGGACACCGAGATCGCGGCGCTGGCGGCGGCGCAGCGGCGGCGACCCGAAGGTCCTTCGCTGCGCCTCGCCAACCTGACCCGCCTCCAGCACAACCTCTCGGTCGACATCTATGTCGAGCAGGTGATCGCCCATGCCCGGATCGTGGTCGTCCGCCTGCTCGGCGGACGTTCCTACTGGTCCTACGGCATCGACCGCCTGGTCGAGGTCTGTCGCGCGAACGGCATCCCGCTGGCGCTGCTTCCCGGCGACGACCGGCCCGACCCGGAACTGGCGTCGCTGTCGACGGTGAAGCCGGCCGCCGCCGCCGGGCTCTGGCGCTATCTGATCGAGGGCGGTGTCGACAATGCTGCGGGCTTCCTCGCCGCAGTGGCGCATCTGATCGGCCGCGGCGAGGCGCCACCATCGCCAGAGCCGTTGCCGCGCTCCGGCATCTACCGAAAAGCCGCGAGCGGGCGGCCGGTCGCGGCGCTGATCTTCTACCGGGCGCTAGTCCAGTCCGGCACCTTGGCCCCGGTCGATGCGTTGATCGCGGCGCTCGACAGTGCCGGCATCGAGACGCAGGCGATCTTCGTCGCTTCGCGGAAAGACGCGGACGCGCGCGGTCTCGTGGTCGTGTCGAAGCCGGACATTGTCCTCAACGCCACGGCGTTCTCCGCCGGCGTGCTCGAAGGCATCGACTGTCCCGTCCTTCAGGTCGTCTTCTCGGGATCGACCGAGGGGGCGTGGCGGGCCGATGCCCGTGGACTCCGCACCGCCGATCTCGCCATGAACGTCGCGATTCCGGAGGTCGATGGCCGCCTTCTCTCCCGCGCCGTCTCCTTTAAGACGCTGCGACGCCGCGATCCGCTGACCGAGGCGGACATCGTCGACTACCAGCCGGTCGCCGACCGCATCGACTTCGTCGCATCGCTGGCCGCCGCCTGGGTGCGGCTGCGCCGGGTGAAGGCGTCCGATCGTCGCGTCGCTGTCGTGTTGGCCAACTATCCGAACAGCGACGCCCGCATCGGCAACGGCGTCGGCCTCGATACCCCGGCGTCGACCGTCGAGGTGCTGGCGGCGCTGGAGTCCGCTGGTTACCGGGTCGAGGGCCGGCCGGCCGATGGCGCGGCGCTGATGGCGCGCCTGCTTGCTGGCCCGACGAATGTGCGCGCCGATCGTGCCGCCTCGGTGACGCTTCCGCTTCCGCGCTATCGCACCTGGCTCGCCGCCCAGGCATCCGAGACGCAAGCGGCGCTGGCCGAACGCTGGGGAGACCCGGCGACCGACCCCTTCATCCGCGGCGACGGCTTCGCGCTGCCGGTCCATGTCATGGGTCACGTCGTCGTCGCCGTTCAGCCGGCGCGGGGATACAACATCGATCCGGAATCGACGTATCACGACCCCGACCTGGTGCCGCCGCACGGCTATCTCGCCTTTCATCTCTGGCTTCGCGAGGTGTTCGGCATCCATGCCATCGTGCATCTTGGCAAGCACGGGAACCTGGAGTGGCTGCCGGGCAAGGCGACGGCGCTCTCCTCGCTCTGCTGGCCGGAGATCGCACTCGGGCCGTTGCCCAACCTCTATCCCTTCATCGTCAACGATCCGGGCGAGGGCACGCAGGCGAAGCGCCGTGCCGCCGCCGTCGTCATCGACCACCTGACGCCGCCCTTGACCCGCGCCGGCAGCTACGGTCCGCAGGCCGAACTCGAGCACCTGATCGACGAGTATTATCACGCAGCCACGCTGGATCCCCGCCGGCTCGATCCGCTCTCGGCCGACATCCTCGACCGATGCCGCAAGGCCGGGCTCGACCGCGACTGCGGCATCGCCGACGAGGACGACCGCCAGGCAGCATTGACCAAGCTCGACCGTCACCTCTGTCGGCTGAAGGATCTGCAGATCCGTGACGGCCTCCACATCCTCGGCCGCTCCCCCGATGGGGCACGGCTGGATGCGCTGCTGGTGGCGCTGTCGCGGGTGCCGCGCGGCGCGCGGCCGGAGGACGCCTCGCTGATTCGTGCGCTTGCTGAGGATCAAGGCCTTGGCGTCGACCCGTTGATCGACGAGGGCGCCGGCCGGCTCGTCGATCGTCTGGAAGACGAGGCACTCGCTCTCGTCGCTGGCCGCGACACTTGCGATCCCGTGTGGGCGCGGACGGCCGCCGTCCTCCACGAGATCGAAACCCGCCTCCGACCGGCGGTTGCGGCCTCCGGCGATGCCGAGCGGGCGGCGTTGCTCGCCGGCCTCGACGGGTGCTTCGTCGCGCCGGGTCCCTCCGGCGCGCCGACGCGCGGCAAGCCCGAGGTGCTGCCGACGGGCCGCAACTTCTATTCGGTCGATACGCGAGCGGTGCCGACGCCCGCGGCCTGGGCGCTGGGCTGGAAATCGGCCTCGCTGCTGGTCGAGCGTCACGCACAGGAGCATGGCGACTATCCGCGCCGCATCGCGCTCTCGGCCTGGGGCACCTCGTGCATGCGGACGGGCGGTGACGACGTCGCCCAGGCGCTGGCGCTGATGGGCGTGCGCCCGACCTGGGACACGGGATCGCGACGCGTCACCGGCTTCGAGATCATGCCCGCCTCGATCCTCGGGCGGCCCCGCGTCGACGTCACCCTGCGTGTCTCCGGCTTCTTCCGCGACGCCTTCCCCGGCCTGATCGACCTCGTCGATTCCGCTGCCCGCGCCGTCGGCCGCCTGGACGAGCCCGAAGAGGAGAACCCGCTCGCCGCCGCCATCCGCCGCGACCGCGCCAAGCTGGTCTCGCAAGGTCTGGACGCAGCGACTGCCGAACTTCGCGCCGGCTTCCGCGTCTTCGGCTCCAAGCCCGGTGCCTATGGCGCCGGCTTGCAGGCGCTGATCGACGAGCGTGGCTGGCTGACGCCGGCCGACCTCGCCCAGGCCTTCCTCGCCTGGGGCAGTTTTGCGTACGCTGCCGGCAAGGAAGGTGCATCGGAGCCGATGCTGGCGGATCGTCTGAAACAGGTCGAGGCCGTCGTCCATAACCAGGACAACCGCGAGCACGACCTGCTGGATTCGGACGACTACTACCAGTTCGAAGGCGGCCTCGCCGTCACCGTCGCCCATCTCTCCGGTGCGCGGCCGGTCGTCTACCACAACGACCATTCGCGGCCCGAGACACCGCGCATCGCGACACTGGCCGAGGAGATCGCGCTGGTCGTCCGCGGCCGGGCGGCCAATCCCAAATGGATCGCCGGCGTCATGCGCCACGGCTACAAAGGCGCCTTCGAGATCGCCGCCACCGTCGACTATCTCTTCGCTTTCGCCGCCACCACGGGACAGGTCAGGGACGACCAGTTCGACCTGCTGTTCGACGCGTATCTCGCCGACGAGCGCGTGCGGGCCTTCCTCGCCGAGGCCAATCCGGCGGCTTTGAAGGACATCGCCGCCCGCTTCGAGGAGGCGCGGACGCGCGATCTGTGGAAACCCAGCGGCAATATGCGCCCGGCGCTGCTGGCGTCGCTGGCCGGAACGAGGGAAGCTGCGGCATGAGCGACGACGATCTCGCCCGCCACGCGGCCAAGGCCGCCAAGCGGAAGGCATTCCGCGACAAGAAGATCGCCACCAAGACGATCGAGAAGGGCCTCTTGATGGTCCACACCGGCAAGGGCAAGGGCAAGTCGACCGCCGCCTTCGGCTTGGTGCTGCGCGCGCTCGGGAACGGCCTCAAGGTCGGCGTCGTGCAATTCACCAAGGGTGCCTGGAAGACCGGGGAGCGGGGCGCGCTGGAGCGCTTCGGCGACCAGATCCGCTTCGCCACCATGGGCGAGGGCTTCACCTGGGAGACCCAGGACCGGACCCGAGACGTTACCGCCGCGACCAGGGCATGGGATGCCGCGAAGGAGATGCTGGCCGACCCCGCCCTCGGCCTCGTCGTTCTGGACGAACTCAACATCGTGTTGCGCTACGATTACCTGGACGTGACGGATGTAATCGCCGGTCTCCAGGCTCGTTTGCCCGGTCAGCACGTGATCGTGACCGGCCGCAATGCCAAGAAGGAGCTGATCGAGGCGGCAGACATGGTCACGGAGATGGTCCCGTTGAAACACCACTTCGACTCAGGTGTTAAGGCCCAGATGGGAATCGAATTCTAGAAGGAGTCCTCCACATGAAGATCCTCGCATCTGTGCTTCTCGCTGCCCTGTTCCTGATCTCCCCCGCGCGCTCGGAGGACCCGCAGGCTCTGGTCGACAAGGCCAAGCTCTCGGTCGAGAGCGTGCTCCGGGATCCGAATTTCGGTGCCGCCCGCACGCAGCTGAAGAGGGCCCGCGGCATCATGATTATCCCGCAGTTGCTGAAGGCCGGCTTCGTCATCGGCGGCGAGGGCGGCTTCGGCGTGTTGCTCACCCGCGACGCCCAGGGCCGCTGGTCGGCGCCGTCCTTCGTCAGCGTCGCCGGCGCGTCCTTCGGCTTCCAGATCGGCGTCGAATCGAAGGAAGCCATGTTCATCGTCATGACCGACAAGGGGATGAACTCGCTGCTCTCGGCGCAGGCCAAGCTGGGCGCAGATGCCAGCGTCACCGCCGGCCCTGTCGGTGCCGGCGCCGAGGCGGCGACCACCGGCTCGCCCGCCGCCGACATCCTGGCCTTCTCGAAATCACAGGGTCTGTTCGGCGGCGTATCGGTCGAAGGCTCGGTGATCCAGCCCAAGGACGACTTCAACCAGGCCTATTACGGCCGGGCGGTGACGCCGAAGCAGATCCTGGTCGACCGCTCGGTCACCAATCCCGGTGCGGACGGGTTGAGGGGGGCGCTTGGGGCGATCTGAGCGCAATCGCACCCCGGCCCTGATGCTTCAGGGCACGGGATCGGATGTCGGGAAGTCACTCCTTCTGACCGCCCTGGCGCGTCACTATGCGCGCCAGGGTCTGGCTGTCAGGCCCTTCAAGCCGCAGAACATGTCGAACAACGCCGCCGTCACCGACGACGGCGGCGAGATCGGCCGCGCTCAGGCCTTGCAGGCGCGGGCGGCCGGCGTGGCCGCCACCGTCGACATGAATCCGATCCTGCTGAAGCCGGAAGGCGAGACCGGGGCCCAGGTCGTGGTCCAGGGCAAGGTCGCCGGCCGGGCGGATGCGCGTGCCTATCACGCGATGAAGCCGGACCTGCTGCCGCGCGCACTGGAGAGCTTCGATCGGCTCGCCGCCGAGGCCGACCTCCTGCTGGTCGAAGGGGCGGGCAGCCCCGCCGAGATCAATCTTCGTGCCGGCGACATCGCCAACATGGGCTTCGCCGAAGCCGCCGACATCCCCGTGGTGCTGATCGGTGACATCGAGCGGGGCGGCGTCATCGCCAGCCTGGTCGGCACCTGTCGCCTCTTGAGCGACAGTGAACGTGCCCGGCTGAAGGGCTATCTGGTGAACCGGTTCCGCGGCGACCTCTCGCTCTTCGCCCCGGCCTTCGCTCCGATCAAGGCCGAGACCGGCCTCGACTGCCTCGGCGTCGTTCCTCACTTCGCCGAGGCGGCGCTGCTGCCGGCGGAGGATGCGCTGGGCCTCGAGCGCATCGCCGCCAATGGCCATGGCGCCATCCGCATCGCCGTGCCGCGGCTGCCGCGGATCGCCAATTTCGACGATCTCGATCCACTGAGGGCCGAGCCCGACGTGTCCGTCGAGATCGTGCCGCCGGGGAAGGCGTTGCCGGTTGCCGACCTGATCCTGCTGCCCGGCAGCAAGGCGACGCTGTCGGATCTCGCCTTCCTTCGCGACCAGGGATGGGACATCGACATCCTGGCGCATCGCCGTCGCGGCGGACGCATCCTCGGGCTCTGCGCCGGCTATCAGATGCTGGGCCGCGAGGTCGCAGATCCCACGGGGATCGAAGGCCGGATCGGCTCCGTGCCCGGCCTCGGGATGCTTGATGTGACGACCGAGCTGGCGCCGGGGAAGACGCTGCGCAAGGTCGCCGGCACCCATCTGTCCACCGGCGCGCCGGTGCATGGCTACGAGATGCATATCGGCCGTACCGATGGTCCCGATCGTGCCCGGGCTTCCTTGCTTCTGATGGGGCAGGGCGAGGACGGCGCCCGCAGCGCCGATGGACGGGTCGAGGGTTGCTACGTCCACGGGCTCTTCGCCTCCGACGCCTTCCGCCGGCGATTCCTCGCAGGCCTGCGTCCGGGGCGGGCCTCGACGGTCGCCTATGACCAGGTGGTGGAGGACGTGCTCGACCGCTGGTCGGAGCATGTGGCGCGTGCGGTCGACACCGGCCGCCTGCTGGAGATCGCCCGTGCTAGGTGAGCACCAGCGTCAGCCCCGCGGCCAGGGTCACGGCGACGATCGCCGCGTCGATGATGCAGGCGACCACGTAGAGACGAAGCGCAGCACCGATATCGGCGGTCGTCGCCCGCGCCCGGCCGCTGCCGACCCAGGGATCGTTCACCACCATTTCCGGATAGCGGCGAGGGCCCGCCAGCGCCAGGTCGAGGGCTCCGGCCACCGCCGCCTCCGGCCAGCCGGCGTTCGGCGACTTGTGCTTGCCGGCATCGCTCCACATGGTGTGCAGCGCGGCCAGGGGCCGGGCGCCGGGGGCGATGGCGGCGGCCAGGGTCAGGATCAGCCCGGAGATCCGCGCCGGGATCCAGTTGGCGGCATCGTCGAGGCGCGCCGCGGCACGGCCGAAGTAGAGGTAACGTGGCGTCTTGTGCCCGATCATGCTGTCCATCGTGTTGATGGTCTTGTAGACGAGCAGGCCGGGCAGGCCGAAGGCCAAGGTCCACAGCACCGGCGCCACCACGCCGTCGGAGAAGTTCTCGGCGAGGGATTCGATGGCGGCGCGGCAGACGCCATGCTCGTCCAGCACGTTCGGATCACGGCCGACGATATGCGCGACCGCCTCCCGCCCGGCGGCGAGGCCGGAGCCGTCGAGGGCGGTGCGGACGGCGGCGACATGGTCGTAGAGGCTGCGCTGGGCGACCAG
>CAMDFP010000020.1 GCA_945897335.1 Asaia bogorensis
TGGACGAGCCGACGGCGAATCTCGATCCCTCGGCGACGCGCGCCGTCGAGATCATCATCCGCGACATCGCCGCGGAAGGCACCAAGGTGATCATGACCACGCATGACCTGGGTCAGGCGAAGCGGCTGGCCGACGAGATCCTGTTCCTCCATCGCGGCCGCTTGATCGAACGTGCCGACCGCGCGACATTCTTCACCCAGCCCGCCACACCGGAGGCCGGCGCCTTCCTCCGAGGAGATCTGCCATGGGATTGACGCGTGTCGTCATCGCTCTCCTGCTGCTGGCCCTGCCGGCCGCGGCGCAGGACAAGTTCATCACGCTCGCCTCCACCACCTCGACCGAGCAGTCCGGCCTCTTCGGCTACATGCTGCCGAAGTTCACCGCCAAGACCGGCATCGCCGTCCGCGTCGTGGCGCTCGGCACCGGCCAGGCGCTGCAGGTCGGCCAGCGCGGCGACGCCGACGTGATGCTGGTCCATGATCCGGATGCCGAACGCGCCTTCGTCGCTGCCGGCCATGGCGTCGAGCACCGTCTGGTCATGTACAACGACTTCGTCATCGTCGGCCCGGCGGCCGACCCGGCCGGCGTCGCCGGCCTCCGCGACGTACAGGACTCCCTGAAGCGCATCGCCGCCAAGGAGTCGGCTTTCGTCTCGCGCGGCGACAAGTCCGGCACCGACGCGGCCGAGAAGCGCCTGTGGACGGCCTCGGGACTGCAACCCTGGACCGACAAGAAGCCCTGGTATCGCGAGACCGGCTCGGGCATGGGCCCGGCGCTGAACACCGCATCCGGCATGGACGCCTATCTGATGTCCGACCGCGGCACCTGGCTCGCCTTCAAGAACCGGGGGAACCTGAAGATCCTGGTCGAGGGCGACGTCAAGCTGTTCAACCAGTACGGCGTCATGCTGGTGAACCCGGCCCGCCACCCGCATGTGAAGCGCGACTTCGCCATGGCCTTCATCGACTGGATCACCGGCGCGGAAGGCCAGCAGACCATCTCCTCCTACCGGATCGAGGGCGAGTCGCTGTTCTTCCCCAACGCCGAGAAAGAGGGAAGCTGAGTCCTCCTCACGCGGCCCGGCGTCAGGCGGTCTGGGGAACGGACACCCCGCCGCCGCGCATGCCGTGCTTGCGCCAGACTAGCCAGCCGATGATGGCGATGTTCACGATGTTGAACAGCACGCCGACCAGGAAGGCCGGCTGGTAGCGCAGCACGGCGTCGAAGACGACGCCACCGAGCCAGGCGCCCATCGCCATGCCGAGCGTGCCGAAGAGGTACATCGCCCCCATCCGCCAGCCCGCTTCCGAGGCCGGGAACAGGTCGCGGATCACCAGCGAATAGGCCGGCACGATGCCGCCGAAGGCAAGCCCGAAGGCGACCGAGAGGACGTAGAGCGGCACCATGCCGTCGACGAACATGTAGAGGCTGAGCGCAACGGCCTGGCCGATGGCGCCATAAAGGATGGTCTTGAGACCGCCGACGCGATCGGAGAGGCGGCCCCAGTACATGCGGCTGAGGAACGCCGAGCCCAGCAGCAGCGACAGCATCTCGGCGCCGCGCGCGGCCGGGATGCCGAGGTCGGTACAGAAGGCGACGATATGCGTCATCGGCATGGCCATGGCAACGCAACAGCCGACGATGGCAAGGCAGATGAGAAGCTGCACCAGGTTGCCATTGAGGCCGAGCACGCGGTCGCCCTTCTGCGGCTCGCGGAAGCCCGGCCGCACCGCCGAGGCCGGCGGCCGGTGGCGGAGGAAGAAGCAGAGCGGCACCATCAGACCGATGGCGAGCAGCCCCCACCAGAACATCGTCACCCGCCAGCCATAGTGCTCGACGGTGTGGTTGAGGATTGGCGGCCAGACCAGGCCACCAATGCTCTGGCCGCTGCCGACGATGGCGACGGCGACGCCGCGGCGGTTGTCGAACCAGCGGGTGATGTTGGCCATCAGCGGCGCGAAGGTGGTGGCGTTGCCGAAGAGCCCGAACATGACGCCATGGGCGAAGTAGAGCTGGCCCATGCCTTCGGAGTAGCTGGCGACGATGGCGCCGAGCCCGATCATGGTCGATCCCAGCAGCACGATCCAGGCGACGCCGATGCGGTCGGCGAACCAGCCCATGGCGATGCCGCCGAGGCCGGCGCCGATATATGTCGCCGAGCTGGCGAATGAGGGGATCGAGCGCGGCCAGTCGAACTCGGCCGCGATCGGTTTCAGCGCCACCACGGTGACGTAGGGGCCGCCGAAGCCGATGCCCATGAGAAGCATCGAAATCACGGCGATACGCCAGCCGAGCGCCGACTCGATCGAAACGGAGGATTTGGTCACTTTGGAATCCGGGAGGGGATGAGCAGGCGAACCTTGAACGGGCCTTCAGGGTGCCACAGGACGGCAGGCGCGTCAGTGCCTCCCGGATGTGCGGCCCGAAAGAATCGCCACCGCCGCCAGCAGCTCCGCACCTGCGACGTCCGCAAGCAGCCACATATAGCTGCCGCCAGCGTCATGAAGGAGGCCGAGAAGGCCCGGGGCGAAGCTGAATGACGCCTGGTTCACGCCGGCCGGAAACGGCGCCGTTCTGCCCGGCCTGGAACGGGACGCGCAGCACGGTCGGTCGTGCCGTCCGGCTGACCGAGCGGGACGCACTCGATGAAGGTTCGGTCGAAGATCTCGCCTCACGCCTCGGCGTCGGTGCCCGGCACCTGTCGCGGCTGTTCGGCCGGCACTTGGGCTCGACGCCGACCAGCCTCGACCGCACCGTCCGGGTCCAGCGGGCAAAGCGGCTGCTCGACACGACCAACCTGTCGATGACCGAGATCGCCAGCCGCGCCGGCTTCGCCAGCCTTCGCAGCTTCAACGCGGTCTTCCTTGAGGTCTACCGCCGCCCGCCGACCGAGATCAAACGGCGCAATCCGCTCACGCCGGCGACCAGGTCGCCTCGTCCTGAGGGTAGAGCGGCCGCGTCACGCGCTTGAGCACCAGGCCCTTCATGCTGCCGTTGGTCGGGCCGGGCGTGTCCGCCATCACGATGCGGTCGGCGATAGGTCCGTAGGCGACGCGGAAGTGTGATGGCGATTTGACGAAGACGAGGCAGGCCTCGGCCGGGTCGAGCCCGACCGACTGGTACATGCCGGTGTCCCACTCCATCGCCGGATGGCTGCGCACGGCGATTCGGATCGCGCCGATGGCGAGGACGGCCGAAAGCCCGTTGTCGAGGCGCATGCCCTTGGCACCCTTGTCCCGCATCCGGTAGACGCCCTCGGACAAGGTCACCACCCGCGCCGTCACCTCGACGGGCGTGCCGTCCGCGGTCGATGTCTTGTGGCCGAGCCGGAAGGTGCGGGTGGCGCCGATGCCGGCCGCCGCTGCTTCCTTCGCCGCCTCGCCGTCGCAGAGCGAGAGATAGATCGGCCTCTCCGCCTTGTCCGCCTTCTGCTCCAAGAGGCCCTTCAACACCGCCGCCGAATCCGCGGCCGAGCCGCCCGTCGGCGCATCGCCGGCGTCGCCGACCACGGTCAACCCGGGCGAGGTGATACCGAGGTCGATCGCCTTCCCCAGCGGCAGCAGGTCGGAGTCGAACTGGGACCGCCGGTCCCACACCATCTGCGCGAGCTCGTTGGCGGCGGCGTCGGCCGCCTTCTGGTCGCCGTCGGCGCAGACCATGACCGAGAATCCCAGATCGGGAAGGTCGAGCCAGGGCTGCACCGGGAACAGCGAGGCGTGCAGCACGCGGCCCTCAGCCTCCATCTGGCGCGCGCGGTCGACCACCGGCTTCAGCGGGCCGTCGGTGGTCCGCGTGACCATCGGGCTCGCGATCAGCGGCAGCTTGACCAGAGACATGACCGGGCTCCGCCTGCCGGCGAGACGATCCAGCATCAGGTTGGCCAGCCGCTCGCCGGTCTCGAACATGTCGATATGCGGGTATTCCTTGTAGCCGATCAGGAAGGTGTTCGGCTGCAGCTTCCGTTTGGTGACCAGCGCATGCAGGTCGAAGCTGACGCCGATCGGAACATCCGGCCCGACAAGCTTCCGCACGCGTTCGATGATGACGCCGTCGGCATCGTCCTCGTGCTCGGCCGCCATGGCGCCGTGGAGCGCCAGCAGCACCGCATCGACCTTGCCTGCGGCCTTGAGCCGGTCCAAGAGCTCGCCGACCAGCGTCTCGAACGCCTCCTTGGTCACGGTTCCGGACGCCAGCGCGCTGGCGGCGATCAGCGGCACCACCTGGACATTGGAGCTGCGCAGCACCGAGAGGATGCCGGGGATCTCCATGCGTTCGTTGCCGAACCCGGTCAGGACCTCCTCGCCCTTGTGCACGTAGTAGCGCTTGAAGGTCTCGAGCGTGGTCGGGATCGGCGAGAAGGTGTTGGTCTCCTGCAGGATCTGGCCGAGGGCGATGCGCATGGGGCGGACTTTCGTCTGGTGAGGATCTCATGGTGGCCAGAGCCGCGGTCTTGCGGCAAGCTCGTCCGCCTTCAGGAGGAACGGAATGGACGCGATCGACGCGATTGACGATCTGGCGCTGGACGGGGCAACCAAGGGTGTGCCCTTTGCGGCCGGCACGATCCGGCTCGGCGACATCGGTGCCAAGGGCTGGAACCTGATCAAGGGAGACCTTGCGCTTCCGGCGATGACCTTGCGCGACTCCGCCGTCGCCAACAACCTGGCCCTGATGCGCGACATCGCCGCGTCCCACGGCATTTCGCTGGCCCCGCACGCCAAGACCACCGGCGCGCCGCAACTCTACAAAATGATGCTGAAGGACGGCGGCGCCTGGGGATTCACGGCGGCGACCGTGCAGCAGGCCTTGCTGGCCGCCCGGACGGGAGCGAAGAACATCCTCTTGGCGAACCAGCTGGCGGCGCCGGCCAACGTCGCGCATTTCGTCGGGCTGATGAATGCGTTTCCCCAGGCGAAATTCATGGCCATGGTCGATTCGGCCGAGGGCGCCGAGATCCTGGCGAAATGGGCGAAGCCGCACCTCAACGGCAGGAAGCTGAGCGTGCTGATCGAGATGGGGCCGGCCGGCGGCCGCGCCGGTGCCCGCACGCTGGACCAGGCCAAGGCCGTGGTCGCCGCGGTGACGTCCGCGCCCGAGCTGGAGCTGGTCGGCGTCGAGGCCTATGAGGGCGGCGTCAAGGCGCCGACGCCGGAGGAGGTCTGGGCCGGTGTCGACAAACTGCTCGACCTGATGCTGGCGGTGTTCGAGCACGGCCGCCAGATCGGTGCCTTCTCGGGCGACGAGGTCATCCTCTCGGCCGGCAGCTCGACTTCCTTCGACCAGACGATCCGGCGCTTCGGCCACCTCGCCAAGGACAAGGGCGTGCGCATCGTCGTCCGCGGCGGTGCCTTCCTCGCGCTCGACCACGGCTTCTACCGCCGCCGCGCTCTCGACATGGACAAGCGCGGCAAGCTGGCGCTTCCCGGCGGCAAGACCGGCTCGGCCAGCGGCTTCAAGCCGGGCCTCGAGCTCTGGGCAGCGGTCCAGTCGCTGCCCGATCCGCGCGTCGCCATCATGGGCATGGGCATGCGCGATCTTCCCTACGATATCGAGCTGCCGATCCCCCTCCAGCGTTTCCGCGACGGCAGGCTCGTCGAGGACCTGGGCTCGGGCTGGAAGATGACGAAGTCGAACGACCAGCATTGCTATGTCGAGTATCCGGAGGGCGCCGACATCCGCATCGGCGACATAATCTCCTTCGGCATCTCCCACACCTCGACCGCCTTCGACAAATGGGACGTGGTCTGGCGCATCGCCGACGACTTCAGGGTCACCGGCGCGGTGAAGACGTTTTTCTGACCATGAGGGACCTTTCGATCCCTTCCGCCGTGCCCCCTCTCCTGCCGCAAGCGGGGGAGGGCCGGGGTGGGGGCGAGCGAAGCGAGGACCTTCTCTCAATGGTACGACCGCGCTTCGCGCGCGCCCACCCTGCCCTCCCCCGCGCACGACGCGGGAGAGGGTTCCGAAAGAGGAGCGGACATGGGTGAACATGCCTTCGGCCAGCCGCTGACCCGGCTCGAGGACGACGCGCTGCTTCGCGGCGCCGGGCGATTCACCGACGACATCAGGCTTGAGAACGAGACCCGCGCGGTGGTGCTGCGTTCGCCGCATGCGCATGCTCGTATCCGCTCGATCGACGTCGCAGCGGTGCGGGCGCTGCCGGGAGTGCTCGCCGTGCTCACCGGCGCCGATGTGGCGGTCGACGGGCCGGGGCCGGTGCTCTCGGAGCTGAACCTCCCGACCTTCCCGAAGACGCGGCCCCCGCCGGGGCCGGCGGTGAAGCCCGAGCTGCCGGTTCTGGCCCAGGGTATCGTGCGCTTCGTCGGCGAGCCGGTGGCGCTGATCGTGGCCGAGACCGAGGCTGCTGCCCGCGACGCCGCCGAAGCGGTCGAGATCGACTACGAGATCCTGCCGGCGGTCGTCGACATGACGCAGGCCATTTCCGGCGCTCCCGCGATCTGGCCGGCAGCGCCTGAGAACATTGCCTTCGAATGGCATGGCGGCGATCCCGACGCGACGACGGCCGCCTTCGCCAAGGCGGCGCATGTCTCGCGCATCACCGTGGTCAACAACCGGGTCGCAGGCGCCGCCATCGAGACCCGCGTCGCCGTCGGCGTCTATGACGGCCGCTACACGCTGACCACCGGCACGCAGATGCCGCATGGCATCAAGGCGACGCTGGCCCGCATGCTGAGGTTCGAGCCGGGGATGATCCGCGTCGTCTCCGAGGATGTCGGCGGCGGCTTCGGCCTCAAGAACGCGCTCTATGCCGAGCATGCGCTGGTGCTGTGGGCGGCGAAGCGGCTGGGTCGCCCGGTGCGCTGGGTCTCCGAACGCGCCGAGGGCTTCGCCACCGACTATGCCGCCCGCGACAACCTGACCACCGTCGAGCTCGCGATGGATGCCGACGGCCGGTTCCTCGGCCTGCGTGTCGACTCGCTCGCGGCACTCGGCGCCTACATCTCGCCGAAGGGTCTCAACTCGCCGGTCAATAACTCGCCCGCCTACGCCGGCGTCTACCGGACGCCGGCGATCCATGTGCGCGTGCGCGGCGTTTTCACCAACACGGCGTCCACCGACGTCTATCGCGGCGCCGGCCGGCCGGAGGCGCTCTACGCGCTGGAACGTGCCGTCGACGCGGCCGCGCGTGAGACCGGGCGCGACCCGGTCAGCTTGCGAAAACTCAACTTGATCCAGCCGTCCGACCTGCCGCGTGCGACGCCGCTCGGCCTCGTCTACGACTCCGGAAACTTCGAGCAGATCCTCGACCGCGCCCTCGCCGAGGCGAAGCACCGGCAGTTTCCCGCCCGCCGCGACGACAGCGCGCGCCGCGGCCAGCTCCGCGGCTTCGGCTTCGCCCATCTCTGCGAGCGCGTCGCCGGCGCCTGGACCGAGACCACCGAGCTCCGCATCGAGAACGGCAAGGCGACGGTCTATGCCGGCACCATGGGCAACGGCCAGGGCCATCACACCTTCTATGCGCAGCTGGTCGCGATCAAGCTGGGCCTGAAGTTCGAGGAGATCGGCTTCGTCCAGGGCGACACCGACCGCATCGCCGAGGGCCACGGCACCGGCGGATCCGCCTCGCTGGTGCTTGGCGGCTCGGCGCTGCATGGCGCCATCGAGGAGATCATCCGGAAGACGCGGCCGCAGGCGGCGGAGAAGCTCGAAGCAGCCGAGGTCGACATCGAATTCGACGACGGCGCCTTCGTCGTCGCCGGCACCGATCGCCGCCTCGCCTTCGCCGATCTCGCCCGTGACCTGACCGTGAGCGGCCAGCACGAATTCAAGCCGACCAACCACACCTATCCGAACGGCTGCCACGTCGCCGAGGTCGAGATCGACCCGGAGACCGGCATCATCCAGATCCAGCGCTACCTCGTCGTCCACGACTTCGGCGTCGTGCTGAACCCGCTGCTGCTCAAGGGACAGATCGACGGCGGCGTCGCCCAGGGCCTCGGCCAGGCGGTGATGGAGCAGATCGTCTACGACAAGGACGGCCAGCTGCTGACCGGCAGCCTGATGGACTACACGCTGCCGCGCGCCGCCGACTTCCCCGAGATCGAGTTCATCTCCTGCCCGACGCCGGCGCCAACCAACCCCTGGGGCGTGAAAGGCTGCGGCGAAGCCGGCTGCGCCGCAGCACCTCCGGCGCTGGTCAACGCCGTGATCGACGCTCTCTCGCCCTATGGCGTCCGCCACATCGACATGCCGCTGACGGCCGAGAAGGTCTGGCGCGCGATTCAGGGAGCACGGGGTTAGTCGTCCCCCCTCTCCCGCGTCGTACGCGGGGGAGGGTTCTACGAGAGTCAGCCCACTACGTTCCTCGGCTTGCCGGCGACGAAGGATTCGATGTTGCCGATGAGCTGGTCGCAGAGCGACTGGATCGCCTCATGGCTGGCCCAGGCGGTGTGCGGGGTCAGGATGAAGTTGGGGAGGTCCAGCAGCTTCATCAGGGTCGAGTCGGCCGGCGGCGGCTCCGGCGAGGTAACGTCGATGCCGGCGCCGGCGATCAGCCTGTCGCGGAGCGCGGTCGCGAGATCCTCCTCGTTGATGAGGCCGCCGCGGGCGGTGTTGACGATGACGACGTTCCGCTTCATCCGCTTGAACTCGGGCAGCGCGATCATGTTGCGGGTCTGCGGAGTGAGCGGCGAGTGCAGCGTGATCACGTCCGAGGTCTCGATCACTTCGTCCCAGGGCGTGTAGAGAGGGCCCAGGCCCTGCACGCCTTTGTGGGCGGCGAACATCACCTGCATGCCGAAGGCGCGCGCGATGTTGGCGACGCCCTGGCCGATCACGCCCTCGCCGATGATGCCGAGGCGCTGGCCGTGCAGGTCGTTGATCGGGTGATTGAAGAAGCAGAACTGCGCCGCCTTCTGCCACTCGCCGGCGACCACGTCCTGGCGGTAGCCGATCAGGCCGCGGCGGAGAGCCAGGATCAGCGTGAAGGCATGCTCCGGCACCGTGTGCAGCGCATATCCCCGGATATTGGAGACGGTGATGCCGCGCTCGGCGCAGGCCTTCAGGTCGATGTTGTCGGTGCCGGTGGCGGCGACGGCGATCAGCTTCAGCTTCGGCAGGGCCTCGATCGCCGGTCGCTGGAACTTGACCTTGTTGACGACGGCGATCTCGGCGTCCTTCAGCCGCTCGACCAGTTGCTCGGGCGTGGTGCGGTCGTAGTCTTTCCAGGTGTGGTCGAAGGACGGGCGGCGGACGACCACGTCGGGCGCGATGGTGTCGCGCTCGAGAAAGACGATGTTCTGAGACACGTTTCCCCCAGGAGGTTTCTTTTCTAGGCGAATCCGGCGATGCGATTGAAACGCGACCAGGCGCGGCGATAGGGCGCCGCGGTCTTGCCTTCGCAGGCCATCGACGAGATCGTCTCGGCCCAGCGTGCCTCGATCGCGTCCGCCTCGGCCCAGCAGGCCTCGACGGCCTCGCGGCGGGTCTCGGCGTCGGCGGCGGCGACTTTGGCGATGCGCTTGGCGAAGTCGCGCTCGATCGCGTCGCGCTCGCCGGCGATGGCGGCCGAGCGCGGCTCGAAGTCCTCGATGACCCGGCGGTGCAACTGCTCGTGCTTCCACCAGCGGGTCTTCGGATCGAACTTGCCGCTCGGCGTCTTCTCCTTCACCGGCAGCCCGACATCGACGAAGACCGGCTTGAAGATCGAAAGGCAGGGCGCGGCCGATCCGGTGACCCAGTGGACAGCCGGACGGCCCCGCTTCAGCCAGCTGGTCATGGCGCCGGTGGTCTGGCCGCCATTGTTGCCCCAGGCGGCGTGCATGCAGATCGCCTTCATATGCGTCTGGTCGGGATGCCAGCCGCGCTCCTCCGGCCCGTGATCGCGCAGCGCCGCCATCACCGAATGCACGTCGAGCCGGCCGCGGCGGTTGCCGAGCACGGATGTGGAGCGGGCGCAGCGCTCCTTGCCCTGGCTGATCTTGTCCCGGCGCGGATTCGTCATGGTGCTGGCAACGCCCTTGTCGCCGACCTTGGCTTTGAATCCGTCGCTGATCTTGTCGTAGTCCTTCTCGATCGACAGCGCATTGGAGATGGTGCGGACGCCATCGACGTGTTCGGCGACCCAGTCCTTGCCGATGGTCTCCAGAACCCAGGCGCCGGTCGCGTCCGCGATGATGAAGGAGTTGTGATAAGTGCGGGTCTTCAGGTGCCCGCAATTGCCGGCCTGGCCATGCTTGGCGAGGAGCCGCGTGATGACATCAAGCGCCTCCTCGGCGGTGGCGCCGCGCTCGAGGCCGAGGCGGAGATAATCCATGCCGATGACGCCGGGCTTCAGCGACGGCATGCGCTTGCCGTAGACAGCCTCGTTGCCGATGACGACGCCGTGCTCGTTGGCGCCGATCTCGGCCCCCCAGATCCAGAAGGGCTTGGAGAGCAGCACCGCATGGGTCTCCGGCGCCTGCTCGATCTCGACATGGGTCAGCTTGACCTTCGAGCCCTTGCGATGGGTCTTCGCCGGCAGCGTCTCCAGGAACTGCGCCTCGTTCCGCTCGCGGTCACTGTTCTTGCCGAAAAGCACCGCGCCGTCGATCGACTGCCCGCCGGCCGCCACCATGGTGTCGCACATGTTCAGCTTCCCCCTCTGCCCAATTCGCGAGCGAGATTAGCAGCCGACTTTCAAGCCGCGCGAGCCTTTCCGCTCACGAAGAAATAGTCGCTTGAAGTTGGTAAGGAAAATTCTTACCTTGATGTCATGATCACGAGCAAGCTCAGCAGCAAGGCACAGACGACGATCCCGCAGCCCGTGCGCATGGCTTTGCGTCTCAAGGAAGGCGACGAACTCGTCTACGAGATCTCGGGCGAGCACGTGATCCTGCGGAAGGCGGCTGATGCCGCATCCGACAATCCATTCCAGACCTTCAGCGAGTGGGACTCCGACGCCGACCGGAAGGCCTATGGCAAGCTTTAAGGCGGGCGACGTCGTCACCGTGCCGTTTCCCTATACCGATCGCGCCACCCGCCAGCGCCGTCCCGCGCTCGTCGTGTCCTCCCCACACATCGAGTCTGAGCACGGGCTTCTCTGGGTCGTGATGATCACCAGCGCCGAAAACCGCGGCTGGAAGGGCGACGTGACGATCGCCAACCTGACCAAGGCGGGATTGCCTGCCCCGTCCATCATCCGTCCGCGAAAAATCGCAACCATCGACGCGAAAGACGCGCGGCGGCTGGGCGACATCACCGCCGACACTCTGACGAAAGTGTCGGGCGAGATCGACCGGGCGCTCGCGCTCTAGCCCTTCGCCTTCGCTTGGGCGCGGATCTCGCTCAAGGAGGCGCGGATGGTCAGTGCTTCCGGATGCAGCTTGAGCTCGATCACCGCGAGCTTGCCCGACGCGCGGGCGCGTTCGAAGGCCGGCTGGAACTCCTCGGTCTTCGTCACCGTCTCGCCATGGCCGCCATAGGCGCGGCCGATCGCGGCGAAGTCGGGGTTCACCAGGTCGGTGCCGGAGACGCGCTCGGGATACTCGCGCTCCTGATGCATGCGGATGGTGCCGTACATGCCGTTGTTGACGACGATGACGATCACCGCCGCACCGGCCTGGGCTGCCGTTCCCAGCTCGTTGACCGTCATCTGGATGTCGCCGTCGCCGGCGACGCAGACCACGTCACGCCGCGGATACTGGATCTTGGCGGCGACGGCGGCGGGAAGCCCGTAGCCCATCGAGCCCGAGGTCGGCGCCAGCTCGGTGCCGAGCTTCCGGTAGCGATGGAAGCGATGCACCCAGGTCGCGAAGTTGCCGGCGCCGTTGGTCCAGATCGCGTCGTCGGGCAGCGTCGCGTCCAGCCAGGCGACGACCTCCGCCATCTGCACGTCGCCCGGGCACTTCACTGGCTTGGTGTAGGCGAGGTAGTCCGCATGCGCGGTCTCCGCCGCCCCGGCCCAGGCCGAGGCGTCGACCGGCTCCAGCCGCGCCAGGGCAGCCGCAAAGGCCTTCACCCCGGCATTCACCGCCAGCGCCGGCCGGTAGACGCGGCCGAGTTCCTCCGGATCCGGATGGACATGGACCATGGTCTGGCTCGGCGTCGGGATGCCGAAGAGGGTGTAGCCGCCGGTGGTCATCTCGCCCAGCCGCGCACCGATCACCAGCAGCAGGTCGGCCGATTTCACCCGTTCGGCCAGCTTCGGGTTCGGGCCGATGCCGACATCGCCGGCATAGCAAGCATGCAGGTTGTCGAAACGGTCGGCACGGCGGAACGAGGTCCCGACCGGCAGCTTGTTCTTTTCGGCGAAGCTCTTGATCGCCTGGCAGGCAGCCTCGTCCCAGACGGAGCCGCCGAGGATGACGAAGGGCCGCTTCGCCTTCGCCAGCATCCCGCGGATCTCGGCCATGGCCTCGGGTCCCGGATGGGCCTCGGCGGCGCGGTAGGGCTCGGCGTCGGCGACCGTCGCCGTGGCGGTCAGCATGTCCTCGGGCAGCGCCAGCACCACCGGGCCCGGCCGGCCGGACGTGGCGGTGTGGAAGGCGCGGCTCAGATATTCCGGGATACGGGCGGCGTCGTCGATCTGCGCCACCCATTTCGCCATCTGGCCGTACATGCGGCGATAGTCGATCTCCTGGAAGGCCTCGCGCTCGATCGCATCCAGCCCGACCTGGCCGATGAACAGGATCATCGGGGTCGAGTCCTGGAAGGCGACATGGACGCCCGAGCTCGCATTGGTGGCGCCGGGGCCGCGGGTCACCATGCAGATGCCGGGCTTGCCGGTCATCTTGCCGTAGGCGTCGGCCATCATCGCCGCCCCGCCTTCCTGGCGGCAGATGACGAACTTGATCGAATTGGTGTCGTGCAGCGCATCGAGGACGGCGAGATAGCTTTCGCCCGGCACGCCATAGGCCGTGTCGACGCCGTGCAGCTTCAGCTGATCGACCAGGATCTGGCCGCCGGTCCGTTCCTTGAGCACGCTCATGATGAAGGGGTCCGTCGAGGGGAGGGATTTTGCATATAGCAGCCCGTCAGGCCGCTTGCGAGCGGGCGCGCACCCGCTCGCGATTCCAGACATAGACGCCGCTGGCGACGACGATGCCGCCGCCGACGTAGGTGAAGAGGTCGGGGATGTTGTCGAACACCAACCATCCCGCCAGCGTCGACCACAGCATCTGGCTGTAGCTGAACGGGGCCAGCGTCGAAGCCGGGGCGTGGCTGAAGGCCCGGATCATCACCGTGAGGCCGACCAGGTTCCAGGCGGCGATGAAGGCCATCAGCGCCCAGGCCTGCCAGGACGGCCAGCTCCAGAACGGCACCACCATGATCGAAGCGCCGATGAGCCCCACCACCGTCGTATAGGCGAGCGTGGTCAGCGGGTGATCGCTTCCGGTCCGGCGGGTGAGGATCAGGCTGATCGCCCAGAGGAAGGCAGAGAGGATCGGCAGCAGCGACCAGGGCGAGAAGTCACCGCCGGGGCGGATGACGATCAGCACCCCGAGGAAGCCCACGGCGACCGCGGCCCAGCGCCGCACGCCGACCTTCTCGCCGAGGAAGACCATCGAGAGCGCGGTCACGAAAAACGGCGAGACGAACGCGAGCGTGATGGCGAAGGCGAGATCGAGATGGGCGAGCGAGATGGTGAAGCAGGTGCCCGACAGCAGCATGGCCGCCGAGCGCCCGATATGCGCCTTCGGCCGCGTGGTGGCGAAGGTCCTTACGACGCCGCGCCAGAGCACGATCGGCCCGAGATAGAGCACGTAGAAGATGTAGCGCGACCACACGATCTGGACCGGGTGGACCTCGTCGGTGAGGTATTTCGCGATCGTGTCGGTGACCATGTACATCGCCATCGCCGTCAGCATCAGGGCGATGCCCCGGAGCGGAAGATCGGGTCTGGCTAGAGCGGCGGGATCGGTCATCGGCGGGCCGGCGTTTTCTAGCGCCTTCCGGCAGCCGGGGATAGGATCGCCTTCCTCCCATCCTCTTCAAGAGACATCATGCCCTCCCCCCGCATCGCCATCCTCGGCCTCTCGATCGAATGTAACCGTTTCGCCCCGATCACCACCAAGGCGGCCTTCAACTGCTACCTCGAAGGCAAGGCGCTCATCGACGAGGCGCGCAAGCCTGCGCCGGCGATGCTTCCGGAGACGCCGGGCTTCGTCGCCGCGATGGACCGGACCGGCCCGTGGACGCCGGTACCGCTGGTCATGGCGATGACCGAGCCTGGCGGGCCGATCGATCACCCGTTCTTCGAGGAGGTCGCCGCCAAGGTCCGTGACGGCCTCAAGGCGGCGCTGCCGCTCGACGGCGTCTACTTCTGCGCCCATGGCGCCGCGATCACGCTCAAGGACGAGGATCCGGAAGGAACCCTGTTCCGCATCATCCGCGAGGTCGTCGGGCCGAAGCTGCCGATGGTCGCCACGTTCGACCTGCACGGCAACGTCTCGCAGATCATGGTCGACGCGCCCGACGTGTTCATCGGCTACCGCACCAACCCGCACCTCGACATGCGCGAGCGCGGCGAGGACGCAGCGCTCGCGCTGCGGAAGCTGCTGGCCGGGACCAGGACCGCCAAGGCCTTCATCAAGCTTCCGATCATCCCGCCGACCGTCACCATGCTGACCGCCGGCGGCCCCTATGCCGACATGATCAACCTGGGCCAGGAGCTGAAGACGCCGGACATCCTCGACGTCACCGTGATGGGCGGCTTCGCCTATGGCGACACCACCAAGAACGGGCTCTCGGTCATCGTCACCGCCGACGATTCCAAGGGCGGCGGGGCGAAGCGGGCCCACGAGGTGGCGGCCAAGGTCGCCGCCAAGGGCTGGGCCAACCGGGAGCGCTTCCGCCCCAGCCTGACCTCGCTCGACGACGCGGTGAAGATCGCCCTCGGCACCAAGGATCCGTCCGTGCCGGCGCGCTGCTTCGCCGACGTCGCCGACAATCCCGGCGGCGGCGCCCGCGGCAACACCACCTGGCTCCTGAAGGCCTTCCACGAGGCCGGGGTCGAGAATTGCCTGCTCGGCATCTTCAACGACCCCGAGCTCGCCGCCGAGGCCCATAGGCTCGGCGAGGGGGCCCGGCTCCGCGCCCGTTTCAACCGGGCGGAAACCCAGGAGTTCTCCAAACCGTTCGAAGCCGAGGCCGAGGTGCTGAAGCTGACGGACGGGCGTTGTGTCGGTCGCCGCGGCATCTACAAGGGCATGGCCGTCGACCTTGGCCGCTCGGCGGCGATCCGGGTCGGCGGCATCACGATCGTGGTCATCTCCAACCGGGCCCAGTGCGGCGACCCGGTCTTCTTCGAGATGTTCGGCCTCGACATCGCCAAGGCGCGGACTGTGATCGTCAAGTCGAGGGGCCACTTCCGCGGCGGCTTCGACGAGTTCTTCAAGCACGAGCAGATCGTCGAGGTCGACCTGCCCGGCCTGACCTCGCCGATCCTGAGCCGCTTCCCCTGGAAGCACTTGCCGCGTCCTGTGGTCCCGCTCGATCCCGAGTTCGCCTGGCAGGTCCCGGCGTTCTCCGGATAAACCCGTCCGCCCGCGGCTTTTTCCGCGGTTGACAGCCCTTGCTGCGCTGCGGCAAATGGGCGTCCCGCCACCGGATTCCCGGCGGTGAAACACGTCTAGAGAAAGGATTCCCGATGTCGTCGCCCGTTGTCGCGGTGGTTGGTGCCACCGGCGCCGTGGGGGTCGAGTTCCTTCAGTGTCTGGAGGGACGCAACTTCCCCATGTCCGAACTCCGTCTCCTCGCCTCGGCCCGGTCCAAAGGCAAGCAGATGACGTTCAAAGGCACCAAACTCACCGTCGAGGAGCTCACGCCAGAGAGCTTCAAGGGCATCGACATCGCGCTCTTCTCCGCCGGCGGCGCGATCAGCCGCGAGCTCTGCCCCGTGGCGGCCAAGGCTGGTGCGGTCGCGGTCGACAATTCGTCCGCCTTCCGCATGGACCCGAACGTGCCGCTGGTGATCCCCGAGATCAACGCCGACGCGATCGCCGGCCACAAGGGCATCATCGCCAATCCGAACTGTTCGACCATCATCGCCATCACCCCGCTCTGGCCGATCCACAGGAAGAACCGGATCAAGCGCCTGATCGCCGCGACATACCAGGCGGCGTCGGGTGCCGGCGCGGCGGCGATGGAAGAGCTCCGCGCCTCGACCGAGGCCTACATCAAGGGACAGGACTACAAGAACACGGTCCTGCCGCATCCCTACGCCTTCAACCTCTTCAGCCATAACTCCAAGATCGACCCGGCCAACGGGTACAACGAGGAGGAGATGAAGATGGTGAAGGAGACGCGGAAGATCTTCGGAGATCCCGACATCCGCATCTCGGCCACCTGCGTCCGCGTGCCGGTGCTCCGCGCCCATTGCGAAGCGCTGACCATCGAATGCGAGCGGCCGATCACGCCGGACGACGTCCGCAAGATCCTCGCGGATGCGCCCGGCATACGGATCGTCGACGACCCGGTGAATAACTACTTCCCGATGCCGAAGGACGCTTCCGGCCAGGACGACATCCTGGTCGGCCGCATCCGTCAGGACATCAGCGATCCGAGCGGGCATTCGGTGACGATGTTCGTCGCCGGCGACCAGCTCCTCAAAGGGGCCGCGCTCAACGCCGTCCAGATCGCCGAAAAGCTGGTCTGAGATCTCTAAGGCAGGCCGGCTCGCGCCGTCAGGCGTGGCCGGCCTCGCCGGAGAGCAGCGCCAGATCGATTCCGATCTTGCTGATCGCCCGCGTCCACTTGGTGTCGAGCTCGTCGTCGAAGACGATGCCGAGATCGGCCGGCGCGTGCAGCCAGCCATTGGCCTGGATCTCGCCGTCGAGCTGGCCGGGCGCCCAGCCGGCATAGCCCAGCGCCAGCAGCGCCTTCTCCGGGCCCCGGCCCTCGGCGATCGCCTTCAGGATGTCGATGGTGGCGGTGACGGCATAGCCCGGCTTCACCTTGACCGTGCTCTCCTGTTCATACTCGTCGGTGTGCAGCACGAAGCCCCGGCCCATCTCCACCGGCCCGCCGAAATGCACGCGGCGGTCGGCGGCGCCCTCCTTGGGGATGCCGAGCTGACGAAGGAGCTGAGGGAAGGTGAGCGAGCCGACGGACTTGTTGATGACCAGGCCCATCGCGCCTTCGGCATTGTGAACGCACATGTAGATGACCGTGCGCTCGAAGCGGGGATCGCGCATGTTCGGCATGGCGACCAAGAGGTGGCCGGCAAGATAGCCTTCGCCCGACTTCCCCGGGCTGGTTCCAATTCCGGCAACGTGGTCGCCCTGGTGCGGCAGCGTCGGGGCAGCACGGCGCGATTCACCCGGCGCCTTCTTCGGCCGCTCCGGCTTGTCGCTCCCTTCCTTGCTGCGCGCCATCGTGCTCACCTCGTGCGCGGAGCGGCCACGTGAATGTGACGCTCGCTCCTGCGACGCCTTTGACTATATAGGGTCTCATGCCCTCAGGCAAAATCGTCAAGGCCCTCGCCATCGTCCTGGGACTTCTGACTCTTTCTCAGTCCGCAGAGGCGCTGTCATCGAACGAGTCGAAGAGCGAGTTCGGCTCGGTGCGACTCGTCAGCGCCGTCGAGGCAACGGGCACGCTCCAGCAGATTCCGCTCGGCCTCCACGTCTCGCTGCCGGAGGGATGGAAGACCTATTGGCGCTCGCCGGGCGATGCCGGACTGCCGGCGCGGATCGACTGGAGCGGATCGGCCAATCTCGCCGCCGCCGAGATCCGCTGGCCGATCCCCGAGCGCTTCAGCCTGTTCGGTCTCGAGACCTTCGGCTATGAGCGCGAGGTGGTTCTGCCGATCCTGGCGCGGCCCACGAAGGCCGGCGAAGCGATGACGCTCGTCGCCAGCGTCGACTATCTGGTCTGCAAGGACATCTGCGTGCCGATTACCGCCGAGCTGAAGCTCGAGCTGCCGGCCGGCCCGCCGCTTCCGAGCGAACAGGCGCACCTCATCGACCGCTTCAATGTCCGCGTGCCCTCGGTCCTGACCGCTGCCGGACTCACGATCGAGGATGCGACAACCAGTGGCAGCGGCGAGAAGTCTCGGCTGATCGTAGTCGCACGATCGGACGCACCATTCGCGAAGCCCGATCTTCTCATCGAGGGGCCGGCCGGCCTCGCCTTCGGCAAGCCGGTGGTCGAGCGTCACGAAGGCGGCAGGCTCGCCCGCTTCGTCGTGCCGATCTATCCCGCGGCGGACACACCGATCGCAGGCGCACCGCTCACGCTCACTCTCACCGACGGCGATCGCGCTACCGAGATCGGAGTGACGCCGGTCGTCGGCAGCGCCAGCGGCGCGAGCGCCGGCTTCGTCCTCGCGCTGCTTACCGCACTCTTCGGCGGCTTCATCCTCAACCTGATGCCCTGCGTGCTGCCGGTGCTGTCGATCAAGCTCCTCGGCGTCGTCGGCCATGGCGGCGCCGGGCGCACGGAGACCCGTCGCGCCTTCCTGGCATCGTCCGCCGGCATCCTCGCCTCCTTCGCCGTGCTCGCGAGCGCCGCCGTCGCGGTGAAGGCCGCCGGCATGACCGTCGGCTGGGGCATGCAGTTCCAGGAGCCGCTGTTCCTCGTCTTCATGATCGTGGTGGTGACGATGTTCGCCGCCAATCTCTGGGGCCTGTTCGAGGTGAGTTTGCCGGCGGGTCTCGGCAATGTGCTCGGCGGCGCACAGTCGCCGGGCCTCGCCGGGCATTTTCTCACCGGCGCGCTCGCGACCCTACTTGCGACGCCGTGCACGGCGCCCTTCCTCGGCACCGCCATCGCCTTCGCACTGTCGCGGGGGCCGGGCGAGATCTACGCGATCTTCTTCGCGCTCGGCCTCGGCCTGTCCCTTCCCTACCTTGCCGTCGCCGCGGCTCCCGGCATCGCGACGCGGCTGCCCCGGCCCGGTGCCTGGATGGCGACGCTCCGGCGCATCCTGGCGCTCGCCCTGGCCGCGACGGGGCTCTGGCTTCTCTGGGTGCTGTCTTCGTCGAGCGGCCTTCCGGTCTCGCTCGCTGTCGGCGTCCTGATGATCGCCGCGGTGGGCGCTCTCGCCCTGATGCAGCGCGCGCGCCTCGCCGTGGTCGCCATGATCGTCTTCGCCTTCATCGCCCCTCAGGCGCTCGGCACCTCGACGACGCCGGAGAGAGTGGCGGATGGTGACCTCTGGCGGCCGTTCGATCGCGCCGAGATCCCGCGCCTGGTCGCCGCCGGCAAGACCGTGGTGGTGGACGTGACCGCCGACTGGTGCCTGACCTGCCAGGTCAACAAGCGGTTGGTGATTGCCGACGAGGCGATCTCGAAACGCCTCAAGGCGCCGGATGTGGTGGCGCTGCGTGCCGACTGGACGCGGCCGGACCGGGCGATCGCCGACTACCTGGCGAGCCACGGCCGCTACGGCATTCCATTCAACGTCGTCTATGGGCCCGGCCGGCCCGATGGCGTCGTGCTGCCGGAGCTGCTGACGGTCTCGGCGATGGTCGAGGCGATCGAGACGGCAGGCCGGCGCTAAGCGTCCACACGAAGCGGCTCGTCGTCGCGGAGATACCCGAACAGCAGATGGTCCTGCCAGTCGCCGTTGATGCGGAGGTAACGCCTGGCGATGCCTTCCTCGCGGAAGCCGCAGCGCTTCAGTACCGAGCGGCTGGCCTCGTTGCTGGGAAGGCAGGCGGCTTCCAGCCGGTGCAGGCCGACATGCTCGAAAGCGAAGGTGGCGGCGCAGCGGACGGCCTCGGTCATGTAGCCGCGCTGCGCATAGGGCTTGCCGATCCAGTAACCCAGGCTCGCCATCTGGGCGACGCCGCGGCGGACGTTGTTGAGGTTGATGCCGCCGATCAGCGCGTCGTCGGCGCGGCGGAAGATGAAGAAGCAATAGGCGGTGTCACGCTCCCACTCCTCCGACTGGCGGTCGAGGCGACGGCGGAAGGCGGCTCGGGTGAGCGCATCCGACGGCCAAGTCGGCTCCCAGGGCACCAGGAACTCGCGGCTCGCGGTCCTGACCTCCGCCCAATGCCGCCAGTCGCGCCGGATCGGAGGACGCAGATAGACGCGCGGCCCCTCGACCTTGGGCTCGTCGCGTTCGAGAAGAAAGAAGGCCATCCCCCGCCCCCGAAGACTCAGGCCGCGAACCTTAGCGCCAGATCCTCATAGGATTCCAGCGCCGCCAGCGGACCGACGGCGGCCACGGTCGGGCGCCCGGCACGAAGCCGGCCGACCACCCGGCGGATTGCACCCTCGTCGACGGCGTCGATCTTGGCGACCGTCTCGGCAATCGGAACCGGCCGGCCGAAGATCAGCATCTGGTTCGCCAGCGACTCCGCCCGGTTGCCGGTCGACTCGCGCGACATCAGCATGCCGGCCTTCATCTGCGTCTTCGCCCGCTTGAGCTCCGCCTCCGTCAGCGTGTCGGCGACCCGCGCCAGCTCGTCCGCCAGGACCGGCACCAGTTCGCTCACCTGCTCGGGCGAGGTCCCGGCATAGATGCCGAATACGCCACCATCGAGGAAGGCGGAGGCGAAGGAATAGATCGAATAGGCAAGGCCGCGCTTCTCCCGCACTTCCTGGAACAGGCGGGAGGCCGAGCCGCCGCCGAGAAGCGCCGAGAACACCTGCATCGCATGGTGATCGGGGTCGTGATAGCCGAGGCCGGGAAATCCTAAGACGACATGCGCCTGCTCGAGGTCGCGCTCGTCCCGATGGTCGCCGCCGGCATAGGCGGCCGGCTCCGGATGCGGGCGCTCGGAGGGGCCGAGATCGCCGAAGTGGAGGCCGACCAGGTCGACCAGCGCCTCGTGCTCGATTTTGCCGGCGGCCGAGACGATCATCGTGCCGATGCCATAGTGGCTCTGCATGTAGCCCTTGATCTCGTCGCGCTTCAGCGCGCCCACGATCTCGGCCGAGCCGAGCACCGGGCGGCCGACCGCCTGGCCGGGGAAGGCCGCGGCCTGGAAATGATCGAAGATGATGTCGTCGGGCGTGTCCTCGGCCTGGCCGATCTCCTGCAGGATGACCTGGCGCTCGCGCTCGATCTCGGCCGGTTCGAAGACCGAGCGCTGGAGGATGTCGCCCAGGATGTCGACGGCCAGCGGCACGTCGGCCGAGAGTACCTTGGCGTAATAGGCGGTCTGCTCGCGGCCGGTATAAGCGTTGAGATACCCGCCGACCGCCTCGATCTCCTCGGCGATCTCGAGGGCCGACCTCGCCTCGGTGCCCTTGAATGCCATGTGCTCCAGCATGTGCGCGACGCCGTTGATCGCGGCCGGCTCATGGCGGGCGCCGACGCCGATCCAGGCGCCGACCGAGACCGACTCGACCTGGCTCATGGTGTCGGTGGCGACCTTGAGGCCGCTGGGGAGCGTGGTGACGCGGACTGATGTGGACATGCCTGATCCTAGCTCCGCACGCGGCCGGCGATGAAGCCCTCAACCGCCTTGATGTCGTTGGGCAGGTCGCTGACCCGCTCCTTCGCCGCCATCATCCCCTGGAGACGCTCCGGCAGCTTCGGGCGGAAGCCGACCGCCTTCTCCATCGCGTCCGCGAACTTGGCCGGATGGGCGGTCGCAAGCGAGACCACCGGCATGCCGGGGTCGAGCCTGCTCTTCTCGGCGGCGGCGATGCCGATCGCCGTGTGCGGGTCGACCAGCTCGCCCGTATCCTTGTAGACCCGTCGGATGACCTCGAGCGTGCCCGCATCGTCGAGCCGGTGGCCGTCGAAGAGGCCACGGATCTGCCCCATCGCGTCCCCTTCCAGGCGATAGCGGCGATCCTGGCGAAAGCGTGTCAGCAGATCCTCGACCTTGGCACCGTTACGGCCCAGCACCTCGAACAGCAGGCGCTCGAAGTTGCTGGAGACCTGGATGTCCATGCTGGGCGAGAATGTGGGCTGGACCGGCGCCATCGTCATCTCGGACGAAGCGAGGAAGCGGGTCAGGATGTCGTTCGAGTTCGATCCCAGCACCAGCCGCTCGATCGGAAAGCCCATCCGCCGCGCCGCATATGCGGAGAAGACGTTGCCGAAATTGCCGGTCGGAACCGCGAAGGCGAGACGCCGGTCGGGTGCGCCCAGCGCCACCGAGGCGGCGGCGTAGTAGCCGATCTGGACGGCGATCCGGACCCAGTTGATCGAGTTGACGGCGGAGAGCCGATGGCGGTCGCGGAACGCCTGGTCGTTGAACATGGCCTTCACCATGTCCTGGCAATCGTCGAAGGTGCCGTCGAGCGCGATGCAATAGACGTTCGGCGCGTCCACAGTCGTCATCTGCCGGCGCTGGACCTCGGAGACCCGGCCCTTCGGGAACAGGATGAAGACGTCGGCCGAGGAGCGGTCACGCAACGCCTCGATCGCTGCCGATCCGGTGTCGCCCGAGGTCGCGCCGACGATGGTGACGCGCTCGCCGCGCTTGGCGAGCACCCGGTCGAACAGGCGGCCGACGGCCTGCAGCGCGTAGTCCTTGAAGGCCAAGGTCGGCCCGTGGAACAGCTCGAGCAGCCAGTGCCGGGAGCCGATCTGTTTCAGGGGTGCGACCGTCGGATGGCCGAAGCCGCGATAGGCCTCGGTCAGGAGCGCGACGAGATCCGCCTCGGACATGGCGTCGCCGGCATAGGGGGCGAGCACGCGTGCCGTCGTCTCGGCATAGGTCCGGCCGGAAAGGCTGCGGATCTGTACGGCGGACAGGCTGGGCCAAGCCTCCGGCACATAGAGGCCGCCGTCACGGGCGAGGCCGGCCAGGAGCACGTCCTCGAAGCCGAGGGCCGGCGCCTGACCGCGGGTCGAGACGTAGCGCACGGGAAATAGGTCCTTTCAGTCGGGGGCCGGACGCTACAAGCCCGGCCCGGCGGCGGCAAGGGACAGAAGGGCTTCTATGGTAGCGCTACCCTTACCGTGGTTCGGGGCGTAGGCTTCTCCCAAGAACGCCCGATGGCCTTCCGTGACCCAGACAATGACGAGCTTCCAGATCGTCCATGACGAGGATGCGATCAACGACGCCATCCGCCGCATGCTGGCAGCGGGCGGCCATGCGCGACTCGCCCAGATGGCGCGGCACTGGCAATCGCTGCGCCCGCCGATGACCGGAGAAGGCGGCCGGCTTCCGGCCCGGCGCCATTTCGACCCGGTAGCGATCCAGCGGCTGATGCCGGCGGCCTTCCTGGCCGATGTCGAGCGCCAGCCTCTCCTGCGCTTTCGCTGCCGGCTGATCGGCACCAAGATCGCGCGGCTCTTTCCCAAGGACCCGACCGGGGCCTATGCCGACGTCATCATGCCGGGCATCGAGGGCACGGTGCTGGGCGTGGCATTGGCCTCGGTAGTGGAGACCGGCCTGCCGAACCATGGCGGGGGGCCGGTCGTGCTGATCCCCGGCAAGGACCATCTGAAGATCGAGCGCCTGCTGCTGCCTCTCGCCGATGACGGGCGGACCGTCGACATGATCCTCGGCGTCGTCGTGCTCACCTACGAGAACGGCCGCGAGCTGGTCTAGCCGAGATAGCGCGCCTTGAGATGCGCCTTGAACACGGCGGGGTCGAGCGGCCGGCCGGTCGCGCGGGTCAGGAGCTCCTCGGTCGAGAGCTTCGAGCCGAGGCCATGGACATTGGCCTTGAGCCAGCCCATCAGCGGCGCGAAGTCGCCCTTGGCGATGGCGGGCAGCAGGCCGGGCTCCGCTTTCTTTGCCGCATCGAACAGCTGGGCCGCGGTCATGGCGCCCAGCGAGTAGGTGGGAAAATAGCCGAAGATCCCTTCCGGCCAGTGGATGTCCTGCAGGCATCCGCGGCGGTCGTCCGGCGGGACGATGCCGAGCAGGCGCTTCAGCTCCTCGGCCCAGGCACCGGCCAAGTCGGCGAGCGCGAGGTCACCCGCGATCAGCGCCTTCTCCAGGCGATAGCGGAGGATGACGTGCGCGGGGTAGGTCACCTCGTCCGCCTCGACCCGGATGAAGCTGCGGGAAACCCGCGAGTAGATACTCCGGAGATTGTCGGGCTCCCAGGCCGGGCCTGAGCCGCCGAAGGCCTCCCGCATCAGGGGGGCGGCGAAGGACATGAACTCCTGCCCACGGCAGACCTGCATCTCGATCAGCAGCGACTGGCTCTCATGCACGCTCATGCCGCGCGCCTCGCCGACCGGCTGCCAGCGCCAGCGTTGCGGCAGCTGGCGTTCGTACATGGCGTGCCCGGTCTCGTGCAGCACGCCCATCAGGCTCTGGGTGAAGTCGCCGTCGGTGTAGCGAGTGGTGATGCGGACGTCGTCTGGAACGCCGCCGCAGAAGGGATGCGCGCTGACGTCGAGGCGGCCATGCTCGAAGTCGAAGCCGATGGTGCGCATGAACCGCTCGCCCAGCGCCTTCTGCCGGTCGACCGGGAACGGGCCTTCGGGGCGGAGCGGCTCCGGGCGGCGCTCCTGATGCGCCAGCACCTGCTCCAGAAACTCCGGCAGGAAGGCGGCGTAATCGTCGAAGATGGCGTCGATCCGCTCGGTCCGGCCGCCGGGCTCGTACTCGTCCATCAGCGCTTCGTAGAGCGGGACGCCAAGCGCCGCCGACTTGATCCGGGCCTTCTCGCGGATCAGGTCCAGCACGGTCTTCAGGTGCGGCATCAGAGCGGCGAGGTCGGAGGCGGGCCGCGCCTTCCGCCACACCATCTCGGATTCAGCGGTGGCGCGCGAGAGAGCCGCGACCAGGTCGGCCGGAACCTCTGAGGCATGCAGGCGCACGCGCCGCATCTCCCGGAGATTGGCGCGCTGCCAGTCGTCGAGGGTGTTGTCGCCGGCGGCCTCGTCGAGGAGGTCGCCGACCTTGCCGTCGACCAGCATCTCGTGGCGCAGCACGCGAAGCGTCGCCACCACCTCCGAGCGCGAAGTGTTGCCGCCGTCGGGCATCACCGCCGCCCGGTCCCAGTCGAGCACGGCGTTCGCCTCGCCGATCAGGTTCATCCGCTTGAAGCGGCCCTCGAGCTCTCCATACGCGCTCATCGCGTCTTGCCTTCGTCTTCGAGCTTCCGGTGATAGAGGACGTAGATCACCACCAGCGCGAGGGCGAGTGAGTACCAGGTGATCGCGTACTGCAGATGATCGTTGCGGAGCGCCACGCGGATCTCGCCGCCGACCGGGAAGCCGCCCGGGATCGTCTGGCGCAGGCCCTCGACCAGGTAGGGCCGCACCTCGGGCAGGCCGGCCTTCTTCGCCATGGCGCCGATGTCGGCGGAGAACCACAGGTTCCTGTCGGGCTCGTTGGCGGGCGTGAAGTAGTTCCGGATGTCGGGGCGGCGGATCACGCCCTCGACCGTGGTCGGTCCCTCGATCAGGCTCTGCGGGCGGGTCGCGCGGTCGCGCTTGTCGAGCGGGACCCAGCCGCGATCGACGACCACGACGGCACCGTCGTCGGTCCTGAACGGCGTCAGTACGTTCCAGCCGCCGCGGCCGTTGTAGGTGCGGCCGGCGAGGAACATCTCATGGTCGTTGAGATAGCGGCCGGAGAGGCGGACACGCCGGTACTCGATCTCTTCGAGCACGGGGCCGGCAGGCGCGACGGCAAGCGGCTCGGCGTTGACCCGTTCGGCGAAGGAACGGATGACCTCTTCCTTCCAGGCGAGACGGTTGACCTGCCAGGTTCCGAGCGCCAGCAGAACCAGGAAGGCCGGGATCGACATCAGAGTCGGCCAGAAGGTGGGGCGGAAGCTTCGCATCGGCGTCAGCCCTCGCCGAGGCCGCGGTGACGGTACTGCAGCGCCACCAGCAGGCCCTTCAGCGGACGCAGCATCGCCACCGCCATCACCAGGATCACCGGCGGCCAGACCACGGCATGAAACCACATCGGCGGCTCCAGCTTCACCTCGGCGAACAGCGCCATCGGCACCACCAGGGCGCCCAGCAGCAGGATCACGAACACTGCCGGCCCGTCGCCGGCGTCATGGGCGCGGAAGTCGAGGCCGCAGCGCTCGCAGACGTCGCGGACGGCCAGCAGACCGAGCAGCCGTCCCTCCCCGCAGCGCGGACAGCGGCAGCGCAGCCCCGTGAGCACGGGCGAAAGCGGCGGATAGGTGTCGAGCATGGCTTCCCTGTGCCTGAAGCCGGGCCCCGAAACAAGAGGGGCCGCGTCGAGCGCGGCCCCTGGTCGCAACCCCGAAGAAAAGCCTCAGTGGCCGCCGCCGGCGTTGGGGCCGGCCCCCAGCCAGTAGATGCAGATGAACAGGAACAGCCAGACCACATCGACGAAGTGCCAGTACCAGGCGGCGGCCTCGAAGCCGAAATGCTGGTCGGGCTTGAAGTGGCCGGCCAGCGCCCGGAAGAAGCACACGGTCAGGAAGATGGTGCCGACCAGCACATGGAAGCCATGGAAGCCGGTCGCCATGAAGAAGACCGACGGATAGATGCCGTCCTTGAAGCCGAAGGCGGCGTGGCTGTACTCGTAGGCCTGCACGCAGGTGAACAGCGCACCCAGGATGATGGTGACGCCGAGGCCCTGGATCACCCCCTTGCGGTCGCCTTCCAGCAGCGCGTGATGCGCCCAGGTCACCGTGCAGCCCGAGAGCAGCAGGATCAGCGTGTTCATGAACGGCAGGTCGAAGGGATCGAAGGTCTTGACCGTCGCCGGCGGCCAGACGTGGCCGATCACCTCGGTCGGGTAGAGGGCGTTGCCGAAATAGGCCCAGAAGAAGGCGACGAAGAACATCACCTCCGACGCGATGAACAGCGCCATGCCGTAGCGGAGACCGATCTGCACGATCGGCGAGTGATGTCCCTGGTGCTCGGCCTCGTTGACCACGTCGCGCCACCAGAAGAACATGGTGCCGAGCACCATCAGCAGGCCCAGGACCAGGACCCACGGGCCCTTGTCGACGAACCACATGAGCGTACCGGCGACCAGCACCAGGGACGCGATCGAGCCGACCAGCGGCCAGGGGCTCGGATCGACCAGGTGGTACTGGTGCTGCTGGCTGCCGACGACGACGGGGTTCTCGCTCATCTGACGTCTCTCCGGATGACGCTAGTTCACTTGCGGGATCGAAGCCCGGGGGGCGGTCGCGACGGTGCGCGCGCCCTCCTGGCTCTTCGCCCGGAAGAAGCTGTAGGACAATGTGACCGTGCCGACTTGGTCCATGTGCTTGTCCTTGGCCAGGTCGGGATCGAGGAAGAAGGTCACGGGCATCTCGACCTTCTCGCCCGGCTTCAGCACCTGCTCGGTGAAGCAGAAGCATTCGAGCTTGCTGAAATAGGGCCCGACCTTGGACGGCGCGACGTTGAAGGTGGCGGTGCCGACGACCGGCTCGCGCCCGAGATTTTCGGCGACGTAGTGAATCAGCATCGGCTCGCCAACCCGCACCCGGACCGAGCGCTCCACCGGGCGGAAGCTCCAGGGCAGGTCCGGCGCCACGTCGGCGTTGAAGCTGACGGTCATCCAGCGGTCGATCGCGTGATCGGGCGCCGCATCGGCGCGCTGCGTCGTCCCGCCATAGCCGGTGACCTGGCAGAACAGCTGGTAGAGCGGCACGGACGCATAGGCGAGGCCGAACATGCCAGCGGCGACGCTGGCGAACAGGAGCGCGGTGCGGCGGTTGGAGACGGCCATCAATGCCCCCCCATCCGCGCGATGGTCATGACATAGAAAAGGGCGCAGAGGCCGACCAGGATCAGCAGCATGGCGCGGTTGCGCGTCTTCCTGCGCCTGATGAATTCCTCGGCATCGGGTCCGGTCATCGCCGTCATCCCGCCCTGTCCACGATCAGGAGCGCGAAGAGGGCGAAGAGATAGAGGATCGAGAAACCGAACATCTGCTTGGCCGGGCGGTCGTCCTGGCTGCCGATAACGCGGAGCGCCGCCACGACGAACAGCGCGCCGAGCCCGAGCGCGCCGGCCGCATACCACGGCCCGGCGGCGCCGAGCGCATAGGGGGCAAGCCCGAGCGGCAGCAGGATCAGCGTATAGAGCAGCATCTGTCGCTTGGTCGCGGCCGCGCCCGATACCACCGGCAGCATCGGCACGCCGGCCTTGGCGTAATCCTCGGAGCGGAAGAGCGCGAGCGCCCAGAAATGCGGCGGCGTCCAGAAGAAGATCAGGAGGAACAGCACGAAAGGAACCAGCGACACGTCGCCGGTGACCGCGGCCCATCCGATCATCGGCGGAAAGGCGCCGGCGGCCCCGCCGATGACGATGTTCTGCGGCGTGCGCCGCTTCAGCCACATCGTGTAGACGAAGACGTAGAAGAGGATGGCGAGCGCGAGAAGCCCGGCCGCGGCCCAGTTGACGCCGAGCCCCATCACCACCACCGATCCAGCCGCCAGCACCACGCCGAAGCCCAGCGCCTCGCCCGGCTGCAGGCGCCCGGACGGGATCGGCCGGCCGGAAGTCCGGGCCATCACCGCGTCTATGTCGCGGTCGTACCACATGTTGATCGCGCCGGCGGCGCCGGATCCGACGGCGATGCAGAGGACCGCGATCGCCGCCAGGACCGGATTGAGATGCCCGGGAGCCACGAACAGGCCGGCGAATCCGGTGAACACCACCAGCGACATCACCCGGGGCTTCAGCAGCTCCCAATAGTCGGACACGCGGGGGTCGTCGAGGACGGCCCCCAGCGCGCCGACACGTGTGTCGATCGAGGTGTCGGACACGGAGCGGTCGCTACTTCACGACCGGGACGCGGTCGAAGGTATGGAACGGCGGCGGCGAAGACACCGTCCACTCCAGCGTTGTCGCACCTTCGCCCCACGGATTGGCCCCGACCTTCTTACCCGCCAGCAGCGTGTGGAACACGATGACGACGAAGAACAGCGTCGAGGCGAAGGACATGTAGGCGCCGTAAGAGGCCACCATGTTCCAGCCGGCGAACGCATCCGGATAGTCCGGGATGCGGCGCGGCATGCCTGCGAGGCCGAGGAAGTGCATCGGGAAGAAGGTCAGGTTGACGCCGATGAAGGTCGTCCAGAAATGGATCTGCCCGAGCGTCTCGTTGTACTGGCGCCCGCACATCTTCGAGATCCAGAAATAGAAACCGCCGAAGATCGCGAACACCGCCCCCAGCGACAGCACGTAGTGGAAGTGCGCCACCACGTAATAGGTGTTGTGCAGCGACACGTCGGCGCCGGCATTCGCCAGCACCACGCCGGTGACGCCGCCGACGGTGAACAGGAAGATGAAGCCGATCGCCCACAGCATCGGCGTCTTGTACTCGATCGACCCGCCCCACATGGTCGCGAGCCAGGAGAAGATCTTCACGCCGGTCGGCACCGCGATGACCATGGTGGCGGCGGTGAAGTAGGCGCGCGTGTCGACGTCGAGGCCGACCGTGTACATGTGGTGCGCCCACACGACGAAGCCGATCGCGCCGATCGAGACCATGGCGTAGGCCATGCCGAGATAGCCGAACACGGCCTTGCGCGAGAAGGTGGAGACGATGTGGCTGATCATGCCGAAGCCCGGCAGGATCAGGATGTACACCTCGGGATGGCCGAAGAACCAGAAGAGGTGGAGGAACAGCACCGGATCGCCGCCGCCGGCCGGCTCGAAGAAGGCCGTGCCGAAGTGACGATCGGTGAGCAGCATGGTGATGGCGCCGGCGAGCACCGGCAGCGAGAGCAGCAGCAGGAACGCGGTCACCAGCACCGCCCAGACGAACAGCGGCATCTTGTGCAGCGTCATGCCGGGCGCGCGCATGTTGAAGATGGTGGTGATGAAGTTGATCGCGCCCAGGATCGACGATGCGCCGGCGAGATGCAGAGAGAAGATCGCCATGTCGACGGCGAGGCCGGGATGCCCGAGCGCGCTTGAGAGCGGCGGATAGACGGTCCAGCCGACGCCGGCGCCGCCATCGACCAGCGATGATCCGAGCAGCAGGATGAACGAGGGGATCAGCAGCCAGAAGCTGATGTTGTTCATGCGCGGGAACGCCATGTCGGGCGCCCCGATCATGATCGGCACCAGCCAGTTGCCGAAGCCGCCGATCATCGCCGGCATCACCATGAAGAACACCATGATGAGGCCGTGCGCGGTGATCAGCACGTTGAACAGCTGGTGGTCGCCGCCCAGCACCTGGTCGCCGGGGGCCTGCAGCTCCATGCGGAAGACGACGCTCATGGCGCCGCCGATCAGGCCGGCGATGACGGCGAAGATCAGGTAGAGCGTGCCGATGTCCTTGTGGTTGGTCGAGCAGAACCAGCGCACGAAGAAGCTCGGATAATGGTCATGATGGGCATCGTGCCCGTGATGGCCGTGGGCGTCGGTCTTGGCCTGGGACATGAACGATCTCCTCGCCTAGCGCCGCTGCAGCTGAGCGAACTGGTTGGTTTCGGCAGCGGGGGCCTGGACGAACTTCTTCTTCGCCTCCTCCGCCCACTTGGCATACTCAGCCTTCGACACGGCCTTGACGTTGATCGGCATGAACCCGTGGTTCACGCCGCAGATCTGATTGCACTGGCCGTAGAAGCTGCCTTCCTTGGTGATGTTGACCCAACCCTCGTTGAGGCGTCCGGGGGTCGTGTAGACCTGCACGCCGAGGGCCGGCATGAACCAGGAATGCATCACGTCGACGGAGGCGAACAGGATGCGGATGTTGGTGTTGACGGGCAGCACCACCGCGTTGTCGACGTCGAGCAGGCGCTTCTGGCCGGGCTTGAGGTCGGCGACCTGGACCATGGTCGAGTCGAACTTGACCTCGCCCAGGTCAGGGTACTCGTAGGACCAGTACCACTGGTGGCCGACCACCTTCAGCGTCATCTCCGGGTTCGGCGTGCGGTCCCCGAAGTAGAGCAGCTTGAAGG
>CAMDFP010000021.1 GCA_945897335.1 Asaia bogorensis
CCCGGCGTCGCAAGATCGGCGGCGCCGGCCGTCGCCCCGGCGCGATCCGCTCCTCCGGCTACGCCCGCGCGGCCCGCCCCGGCGCCGGTGGTGCAGGCACCCGCACCGCCCCCGCCGTCGCCGCAGATCTCCTCGGCGCCGCGCCTCCAGGCCGCGGCTCCGGCCCCGGCGGCACCGACCGTCGACCAGGTCTATCGCCAGCAGCTCGCCCGGTCGGAGACGGCCGTGCAGCTGCGCCAGCCAGTGGCCGAGCCGCCCCCGGCACCGCCGGCGGTTCCGCCGCGCACCGGTGCGCTTCAGCACACCGCGCGTGAGTCGGGCAGGTCGCAGGTCGCCTATATCGAGAGCCGCGGGCCGGCGATGGTCGTCCGCCCGGGCGAGCCGGCAGCCACAATCCGTTTCGGCGAAGGCTCCGCCCGGCTTGGCCCGAGCGATCGCCAGACGCTGTCTCGCGTCGCGGCGCTGGCCCAAGAACTCGGCGGCCGCGTCCGCATCGTCGGGCATGCCGGCCGCGCGAACGGCGGCGAGGGGGCGAAGAGCGAGATGGCCGAATTCGGGCTGTCGCTGGACCGCGCCAATGCGGTCGCCCAGGAATTGATGCGAAACGGTCTCACCAGCGATCGCCTGCAGGTCGAGGCAATGGGCGATGCCGAGCCGTTGGTGATCGCCGGAAGCGCCGCGGCGGAAGCGCCCAATCGCAGGGCGGAGGTGTTCGTCGAGTAAAGGCCTCCTGGCCTCGTGACCCTCGCTTTTTGGTCTCTCCGCCGGTATTAGGGGACCCCCTGCAACTGTGGCGACTCAAGGTCGCCGCCGCCTGAAGAATCCGATGTCGAAGCCTCTCAAGATCGCCATTGCCGGCCTCGGAACAGTCGGCGCCGGGACCGTGAAGCTCCTCGCCGAGCAGGGCGACCTCTTGACCCGGCGCGCCGGTCGGCCGATCCAGGTGACCGCGGTGTCGGCGAAGTCCAAGGGCAAGGACCGCGGCGTCGACCTCTCGGCGTTCAAATGGTTCGACGACCCGGTGGCGTTGGCCGCCGATGCCGATGCCGATGTGGTGGTCGAGCTGATCGGCGGCGTCGACGGCGCCGCCAGACGGACGGTCGAGACGGCGCTAGCGAAGGGCCGCCATGTCGTCACCGCCAACAAGGCGCTGCTCGCCCATCACGGCACCGAACTCGCCAAGGCTGCCGAAGCGAAAAATCTGGCGCTCGCCTTCGAGGCCTCGGTCGCCGGCGGCATCCCGATCGTCAAGGCGCTCCGCGAAGGTCTCGCCGGCAACCGGATCAGCCGCGTCTACGGCATCCTCAACGGCACCTGCAATTACATCCTGACGACGATGCGGAAAACCGGTCGGCCGTTCACCGACGTGCTGGCCGATGCGCAGAAGCTGGGTTACGCCGAGGCCGATCCCGCCTTCGATATCGACGGCATCGATGCCGCCCACAAGCTCGCGATCCTGACCTCGCTCGCCTTCGGCCGTGCCGTCGACTTCGCCGGCGTGCATGTCGAGGGCATCCGTCACGTCTCCGCGCTCGACATCGAATACGCGGCCGAGCTCGGCTATCGCATCAAGCTGCTCGGCATCGCGCGCCAGACCGACCATGGCATCGAGCAGCGCGTCCATCCCTGCATGGTGCCGCTGGAGACACCGATCGCCCATGTCGAGGGCGTGTTCAACGCCGTCGTCGCCGAGGGCGACTTCGTCGGCCAGACCGTGTTCGAGGGCCGCGGCGCCGGCGCCGGCCCGACGGCCTCCGCGGTGGTGTCCGACCTCGTCGACATCGCCCGGGGCCGCGCGACGCCCACCTTCGGCGTTCCCGCCGCGGATCTGGCCGCCGAGCCGACCGCGGCGATGGAGCGCCATGTCGGTCCCTACTATGTCCGCTTCATGGTCATGGACCAGCCGGGCGTGGTCGCCGACATTGCCGCTGCCCTTCGCGACGAGCGGGTGTCGCTGGAGGCGGTGCTGCAGCGGGCGCGGGCGCCCGACGAAGGCGTGCCGCTGGTGCTAACCACTCATGACGCCGAGGAAGCCGCGATGCGCCGCGCGCTCGCCCGCATCGAGACCTTGAAGAGCGTGGTCGAGCCGCCACGCATGATCCGCATCGAGTCGCTCTAAAAGAAGACGAAAGCCGGAGGAAACCATGTCGAAGTCTGCCGCATCCGATTCCGCAATGGACCGCAACCTCGCCCTCGAGGCAGTGCGCGTGACCGAAGCGGCGGCCCTGGCCGCCTCGCTGTGGATGGGGCGCGGCAACGAGAAGGCCGCCGACCAGGCCGCGGTCGACGCCATGCGCCGCGCGCTCAACGGGCTTGCCATCGATGGCACCGTGGTGATCGGCGAGGGCGAGCGCGACGAGGCGCCGATGCTCTACATCGGCGAGAAGGTCGGCCGCGGCGGGCCGAAGATCGACATCGCGCTGGACCCGCTGGAAGGCACCACGATCACCGCGAAGGGGGCACCGAACGCGCTCGCCGTCATCGCCATGGCCGAGCACGGCGGCTTCCTGAACGCGCCCGACGTTTACATGGACAAGATCGCGGTCGGCGGCGGGCTGCCGGATGGACTCGTCGACCTCGACGAGGGACCGGTGAAGAACCTGAAGGCGCTGGCCAAGGCCAAGAAGGTCGACATCGGCGATATCGTCGCCTGCATCCTCGACCGCCCGCGCCATGCCGAGCTGATCGCCAAGACCCGCGAAGCCGGCGCCCGCATCATGCTGATCTCCGACGGCGACGTGTCGGGCGTGATCGCGACCTCGAAGCCGTCCTCCGGCGTCGACATTTACATGGGTTCGGGCGGCGCGCCGGAAGGCGTGCTCGCCGCCGCGGCGCTCCGCTGCATCGGCGGGCAGATGCAGGGGCGGCTCCTCTTCCGCAACGACGACGAGAAGGGCCGCGCCGCCAAGCTGGGTGTCAAGGACCTCAACCGCAAGTACGGCATGATGGATCTCGCCAAGGGCGACGTGATGTTCGCCGCGACCGGCGTCACCGACGGCTCGATGGTCCGTGGCGTGCGCCGCGTCGGCAACTCGATCCTGACCAGCTCGCTGGTCATGCGCTCGAAGACCGGCACGGTCCGGACCATCGAGGCCGAGCACGACCTCGTCCGCAAGCCGGCCGCCGATCCCAAGGCCGATCCCAAGGGATGAATCGTTGACCGGCCCCTTCCTCGGGGTCGAACGCTCGGTCACCGGGCGGCGCTGGCGTGCACGCAATGTCGGCGACGACCGTCTCTCGATTCAGCTCTCCCAACGCCTCGGCGTGCCGGAGCTGATCGGGCGCCTGCTTGCCGCCCGCAACATCGCTGCCGACGACGCCGACCGCTTCCTGAAGCCGACCTTGCGCGACTGGCTGCCCGATCCGAGCCATCTCCGCGACATGGACGTCGCGATCGAGCGCCTCGTCCGTGCGGTGAGCGGCGGCGAGCTGGTCGCCATCTTCGGCGACTACGACGTCGACGGTGCCACGTCGTCGGCGCTCCTGCACCGCTACCTGCATGCGGTCGGCGCCCGGGTGCGCGTCTACATCCCCGACCGCATGACCGAGGGCTACGGCCCGAACGCGCCGGCACTCTTGAAGCTGAAGGGCGAGGGGGCATCCGTCGCGATCACCGTCGATTGCGGCACCACCGCCTTCGCGGCGCTGTCGGCGGCAAAGGAGGCCGGGCTCGATGTGGTGGTGATCGACCATCACACGGCCGAGCCGGAGCTTCCCGAGGTCTTCGCGCTGGTCAATCCGAATCGGCTGGACGAGTCGAGCCCGCATCGCACCCTGGCGGCGGTCGGCGTCGCCTTCCTGCTGGTCGTCGGCCTCAACCGCGCGCTGCGGAAGGCCGGCTGGTTCGCGACGCGGCCGGAACCCGATCCGCTCGCCTGGCTCGACCTGGTGGCGCTGGGCACGGTCTGCGACGTGGTTCCGCTCGTCGGGCTCAACCGGGCGCTGGTGTGCCAGGGACTGAAGGTGCTGAAACGGCGCGGCAATGCCGGCCTGGCGGCGCTCGCCGACGTCGCCCGCATCGCGACCGAGCCAGAGGCCTATCACCTGGGATTCCTGATGGGCCCCCGGGTGAACGCCGGCGGCCGCGTCGGCCGTGCCGATCTCGGCGCGCGTCTTCTTGCTTCGGACGATCCGGGCGAGGCCAAGGCGATCGCGGCCGAGCTCGACCGCTTCAATGCCGAGCGCCAGGCGATCGAGATGCTGGTGCTCGAGCAGGCCATGGCCATGGCCGCCGAGAACGCGGCGGCGCCTGTGATCGTGGTCGCTGCCGAGGGCTGGCATGCCGGCGTCATCGGCATCGTCGCCAGCCGTCTCAAGGACCACTTCAACCGGCCGGCCTGCGTAGTGGCCCTGGAGAACGGCATCGGCAAGGGCTCCGGCCGCTCGGTTGCCGGCGTCGCGCTCGGGCCTGCGGTGATCGCGGCGCGACAAGCGGGGCTTCTAATGAATGGCGGCGGACATGCGATGGCCGCGGGCTTCACGCTCGATGCGGGTCGCGTGCCTGAACTCTCCCGCTTCCTCGCCGAGCGGATGTCGGCGGAGATGGCGGCGGTCGACCCCGTGGCGAGCCTCGGCTTCGACGGCGCGCTGGCGCCGGGGGCGGCGACGCCGGAGCTGGTGGAGCTGGTGCAATGCGTTGGCCCGTTCGGTGCCGGCAATTCCGAGCCGCGTTTCGCCATGGCGAGCGTCAAGGTGGTGAAGGCCGACGTCGTCGGCGAAAAGCATGTCTCCTGCGTGCTGGCAGGCTCGGATGGTTCGCGTCTGCGTGGCATCGCCTTTCGCTCGCTGGAGAACGGCTTGGGCACGGCGCTGCTGCAGGCCCGCGGCTCGGCACTCCATGTTGCCGGCAAGCTCAGGCTCGACACCTGGAACGGCCGCCGCCAGGCCCAGCTTCATGTCGAGGACGCGGCGCCGGCAGGCTAGTGCTGGCGCCGCATCTCCTGGCGCGAGGCGTAGAAGGCGGCGCCGAAGATGATGAGCGATCCGAGGATCGCGAAGACATCAGGCACCTCGCCGAACAACAGATAGGCGGGCAGTATGGTCGCCGGCAGCCGGGCGAAGTCATAAGGCTGGATCGCCGAGGCGTCGGCGATCGTGAGTGCCCGCGTCAGCATGTACCAGCCGAGCGTGGCGAGCGATCCGAGAACGGCGCCGAACAGCCAGACATCCAGGCCCGGCCAGCGCCAGACCGCGAGCGCCGGCCCGAAAGAGATCAGGGTCATCAGCATCGACATCTGGAGCACGATGACGAGTGCGGCCTGATGCCGGCTCGCGACCTTCACGGCGAGGCTGCTGAGCGCAAAGGCGACCGTTCCCGTCAGCACCACCAGGGCCGGCAGCGACAGGGCGCCGAGACCGGGGCGGAGGATGACGAGGACACCGATGATTCCGCCCAGGGTAGCGATCCAGCGGCTCCGCCGGACGGTCTCGCCGAGAATGAGCGCGGCGCCGATGGTTGACCAGACAGGCCCGGCGAAGGAGAGCGCCGTCAGATCGGCGAGTCCCATCATCGCGACGGCGCTGAAGAAGCAGAACATCGAGACGACATTGAGACTGGCAGCGATCCACATCTGCCCGGGGATGGCCAGCGCGTCGACCAGCATCGATCGGCCGCGGGAGGCGAGCAGCGGCAGCAGGATCGCCGCGCTGGCGAGACCGAACAGGTTCCGGAAGAAGGCGATCTGGAAGGAGTCGAGCTCGGCGCCCATCAGCCGGACCACCACATTGCCGAGCGCGCCCGCGACGGCTGCGCAGAGGCACAGCAGGACCACCCGAGCCGGAATCGACATCGCCTTGACAGGCGAGCCCATCAACGCCCGAGGACACCCCGGCAGGCAGCGACGACATCGTCGGTCGTCGGATAGAAGTCGGTCTCGAGCACCGAGCTGGTTCCCGCATAGCCGTGTGGCCAGGTCACCCGCCGGGGCTTCGCCTTCAGGCTGTCGCCGACCGCCTCGGCTACGCCGGCGATGATCTCGGCCGCCGCGCCGTAGCGCAGCCAGCCCGGCTCGGCCACGACCAGTCGCCCGGTGCGGGCGACCGAAGCGGTCACCGTCTCCATGTCCAGGGGGGCGAGGCAGCGGAGATCGACGATCTCGACCTCGACGCCCTCGGCCGACAGCCGGTCGGCTGTCTCCAGCGCGGACGGGATCATCGAGCCGAAGGCGACCAGTGTCAGGTCCTTGCCGGGGCGGCGGACGAAGGCCTTGCCGAGCTTGATGAAGTAGGGCTCGTCCGGCACGTCCTCCTGCATCGAGAACAGCGAGCGGCCTTCGATGAAGATCGTCGGGTCGTCGCTCATGATGCTGGCCAGCAGCAGGCCCTTGGCGTCGGCGGGCGAGCCCGGGACGACGACCTGCAGGCCGGGTACATGGGCGAACCAGGTGTGCAGGCTCTTGGAGTGCTGGGCGCCTTGTCCCCAGCCCTTGCCGACGATGGTCCGGATCGTCACCGGCATCTTGGCCTTGCCGCCGGAGATGAAGCGCCAGAGCGCCATCCAGTTGACGATCTGATCCATCGAATAGAGCATGAAATCGAAGCGCTGATGGATGAGCACCGGACGCAGGCCGCCATTGGCGGCGCCGGCTGCGAGCGCCGTCAGTGCCTGCTCGGCGATCGGCGTGTCGAAGACGCGCTTCGCTCCGAACGTCTCGACCAGGCCTGTTGTCGTGCCGAAGATGCCGGACTTGCCGTCGGCGCCGATGCCGTAGACGAAGACCCGGTCGCTCAGCTCCATCGCCTGGCGCAGGCCCTGATTGATGGCAGCGCTGTAGGAAATTCGAGAGACGCCTTTGGTCACGCGCCGAACCTCATGATGGGGGCCTGCCGGTCTTCATCCGCGATGCGGGGAGCGAACATGAATGGATCGCCTCAATAGGGGGCCAGCTTGCTTTCCGACTGAGCCCCGCGGAACTCGCCCACGGCGCCTTCGATCAGCTCCTTCACCAGGGGATCGTAGCTGTCGGCGCTGACGATCGTCTTCGCCCAGGCGGGGTCGGGGAAGGGGGCCCTCCTGGCGGCGGCGATCACCTCGACGATTTCCGCCTCGATCTTCGCATCGATGGCACCGAGCTGATTGTGGGCTGACGAGGCTTCGAGCTTGCGCCTCAGCGCTTGCAGCGGATCGGCGGCCTTCCGCGCCTGGATTTCCTCGAGCGGGCGATAGGCCATGGCATCGTCGCTCTCGGGCCCCACATGACCGCAGAAGCGATAGGTCTCGATCTCGAGGAAGAAGGGGCGGCTATTGCGGCGGACGCCGTCGACGATGGCGGCGACGCGGGTCCGCAGCAGGTCGGGGTCGCTGTCCGGAATGGTCTCGGCCTCGATGCCGAAGGCGGCGGCGCGCCCGGTGAGGCTCGGCGCCCGCGTGCGGACAGCCACCGGCGCATGTGCGGCGTAGAAGTTGTTTTCGCAGAGGAAAAGAACCGGCAGCTGCTTCAGGACCGCAAGGCTGATGGCTTCGTAGTTGATGCCTTCGTCCATGGCGCCGTCGCCGAAGACCGCGACGGTAATGGCGCTCTCGCCGAGATACTTCTGAGCGAAGGCCTGGCCGATGGCGAGGCCGGCCATGCCGCCGACGATGGCTCCTGAATAGATATGGTGCTCGTGGTCGGCAAGCTCCATCGACCCGGCGACTCCGCCGTTGGCGCCGGTCTGCCGGCCGTAGAACTCGGCTACCATCGCTTCCAGCGACGCGCCCTTGGTCATGTAGTAGCCGTGGGAGCGATAGTGGGAATAGATCACGTCGTCCGGACCGAGCGCCATGCCGAGCGCTGCCGGGGCCGCCTCCTGACCGACGCAGAAATGGATCGGGCAGCGCATCTCGTTCGCCGGGTGATAGGCCTCGATCAGCGCTTCCTCGACCCGGCGGATGCGCTGCATCGAGCGGTAGAGGTCGACGGACGCGCTCAAATCCTTGGACACCTGGATCTCCGGTTGGCGGACACTAGCTTTCGCGGGTTGCGCGGGTGAGCGCGGATGCCATTTCTTCGTCCTCGAGATCCGTCAGGTTGATGCGGCGCATCGTGTACAGATCCGAGCGGCTGATGTCGTTCACAAACTCCCTGAAGATCGGGGTTCGCCACGGGTCGACGCTGGGGCTGATCGTCTTGCCGGTGAGTCCCTGCGCGGCCGGTGACAGCAGGAAGCGCACGCAGTCGATCTCGGTCTCGATGGGAACCGAGCCGGCTTCGAGCTTCTCCTTGGTGAAGGCGTAGAACTTTGCTCCGGCGACCTTCGGTCCTGCCTTGAGGGTCGCGTCGTGGATCTCGGTCTTGACGAAGCCGGGGGCAATGGCGTTGACGGAGATCCCGAGCGGCTTCAGTTCCGCCGCCATCGTCTCGGTGAGCCTGACGACACCGGCCTTCGCCGAGGCATAGGCGCTGTAGCGCGGAAGCGCGCCGAACCCGCCGCCCGAAAAGGTGATCAGCCGGGGGTCGGCCGATCCGCGCATCAGCGGCACGAACCGGTTGGCGGCCAGAAACGTACCGAACAGGTTGCCGCGGACCGTCTCCCACCATTCCTCCGGATCGGCCTCGTGGATCGGGCCGATGGAGCCGTAGGCGCCGGCGCAGCAGATCAGTGTGTCGACCGTGCCCGCCTCGCTCGCGACCAGCTTGGCGAAGTCGGTCATCTGCGCCAAGTCCGTCACATCGAGCGCCCGGTAGGTGGCGAGACGGCCGTTCTCGGTGACCTCGGCCAACCTCTCCTTGCGCCTGGCGCAGGCGAACAACCGGTGTCCGTCGCCGGCCAGCGCCCGTGTCAGCGCGGCGCCGATTCCCGAACTCGCCCCGGTGATAACAATGGTCTTCGATTGCGTCATCGGATGCTCGAAAGCCCCTTTCCGGAGTCGCAAGGTCAATCCCGTGTCGGATCTGGCTTATGCCATACCCGCTCAGTGGTTCCAACTCGAAGGAAGCCCGCTCTCAGCCAGAGAGGGGAAACGGCTGAAACTGTTGCATTTGGCCGGCGGCAAGGGTAATCCCACCCCGCCGTCCCCATCGTCTAGAGGCCCAGGACACCAGCCTTTCACGTTGGTAACACGGGTTCGAATCCCGTTGGGGACGCCAGCTTTGGCAGATCATTGGGCGAGAAGTGGTTTTTCGCGTCCGCCCTGTCCGGGTTGACCCGAGCCCCAACTCTTATCCAGTTATGGGTAGAGTCCGTTCGTGATTTGAGCCTGTCAGGCTCGGTGGTGCAACGGGGTGGGGCGCGTAGCCCTCCGGTTGCTCAGGCGTCCCGTCCCGTTGCATCGCGAGGACGCTGAGATCGGCGTAAGCGGCGGGCGTGATGTTGCCGAGCCCGCCATGCGGCCTGACGGTGTTGTAGTCGGTGCGCCAGGCCGCCAGGACGGCCCGGGCATGGCTGAGCGACCGCGTGCCCAAGGCCCGCTTGTGCCCGCCGCGCCGGCGCACCTGGAGGCGCTCCTCTGCATAGAGCCGCCGCAGGTTCTTGTGGTTCATGTGAACTCCCGAGCGGCGCAGTATCACCTGCAGACGCCGATAGCCGAACCGTCGTCGTTTGCATGCCAACGACCGAAGTCGCTCACGCAGATCCCGGTCGTCCGGGCGACGATGCCGATAGCGCACCGACGAACGCCCGTCCCCGATCACCCGGCACGCCCGTCGCTGGCTCACCTCGAAGCTGGTCCGAAGATGCGTCACGGCCTCCCGCATGGCGGCGGGCGTCACAATTTTTTTTGAGGCGATGTCTTTCAGCATGGCGTTGTCCAGCATCGCCTCCGACAGCAGCTTCTTCAGCTTGGCGTTCTCGTCCTCGAGCACCTTCAGCCGCCGGGCCTCCGACACGTCCAGCCCGCCGAACTTCGCCTTCCATTTGTAGAACGTCGCGCTGCTGAGCCCGTGCTTGCGGCAGACATCCGCCGTCGCCGCTCCCGCCTCCTGCTCGCGCAGGATCGCGATGATCTGCTCTTCCGTGAACCGGCTGCGCTTCATCGTCCGTCTCCTTCCCCGAGACGGACTCGACTCATTCCTGGACCAGTTTCAGGGACTCAGGTCAGTCACCGACGTATGCTCCGAATGCTCAGCATGTAGCTGACGAGGTCGTCGGTCTCGGCTGGACTAAGGACGAGGTTGGGCATGTCCTTGTGCGAAGTCTGCAGAAACGCGCGAAGGCTGAGGGCGGTGACCGCGACATCGCGGACGACGGCTGCGAAAGGAGGCGCGCTGTCTGTCGTTGGGCGTGCCTGATCCTCGGCCACCACATGGCAGTCGGAGCAGATCCGAAGAGCGAGATTGCGGCCACTCCACGTATCACCAGGCAGCGACTGAGCCAACGCTGCCGGCGACAGCAGGAGAACCATCGAAGCAAGACCGATGCGCATCGCTTGTTCGCCTCCATTTGACCCTGGACATCATGCCGGTCCGGCGATCTCAGGGATTTGATGCAGATCAACAGAGAAGCCGAAGGTCCGAAGGCAGTGTGGACACAAGGAGGGGTGGATCTCGATCAAGGAGAGGCGCCGTGCGTAGCGCTGCGCGACCTCCCTGATCAGCCGCCGGTTCTCGAGACATGCCCGTCTTGGCTAGCCGATCTGATCTCCTCCGCATGCCAGAGCCGCCGAGGTCGGGTCAGCGTAGGAGCCACTGACGCAGGCGCGCCCCGAAAGTGTTGTCCGCGGTCGACACGCCGAGCGTGGCATCGAGCAGCCGCTCTGCAATGGCGCGGCGCAGGGATGCCGATGGGTGCATGAGGATGCCGGCGGGCAGAAGGATGCCGCCGGCCACCATCGCCGCGGCCAGGGCCAGCGGGGAGGGCAGGTCCAAGGCGCGGGCCAGGGCTGTCACGCCGGCCGTCCCGACGCCGACGAGCAGGGCCGGCGCCAGGGCGGAGAGGACGCTCGACAGTATGGCGAGCGGTGCCGTCCCGCATGCTCGCGAAGCCATGACCATGAGTACGGTCTGCGAGACTGTTTCGACCGCCGGGAGGACTTCGATGACAGCGACGAGGTCCGTGGGACGAATGGCGGCCAGCGCGATGACCGCTGACCAGGCGCGACGCAGCCGGTCGGGGTCGTCGGTCAACCGGCTGTAGACCGGAAAAGGACCTGGCCGACGCTGGCGGCCAGGGCCTCCAGAGGAAGGAACGCAAGAACGAAGGCGCGGTCCCAGAGTCCGACGGCGCCGACGCCGGCGAAGACGCCGACGACGACCGGCAGCAGGTGCATCGCAGCGGAGTCGAGGATGCGGAGGACGGAGAGACTGCTGCTCAGGGCCATCAGGGCGCGAAGCCGTGCGGGTGCGATGTAGCGAGGGCGAAGCACCGGGCGGACACGCCAGAGAGCCAGGGTTGCGATCACGGCGGTTTGCGCCGCCGTTCCCGCCACCAGGCTCCACGCGCCCGCTCCAAGGAGTGCCAGCGGGATGGCCACGGCTCCCTGGCCGAGGAGGGTCGCCATGAAGGATTGGATGCCGATGGCGCGGAAGTCGAGATCGCGCCGCTCGGCGGCTCCGCCGATGGCCCTCGCCGAGGCCGGCACCTTTGGGCGAGACTGGTCTCGGCAATGCGGAGTGACATGATGAACGCGACCTCTGCCGAGGACTTTCTCCGGACGATCTGGACCGGTCTCGGCGGGAACGAGTCGGATCCGTCCGTGATCCGGCAGACGGGCAGCGGCGACTTGGCCTCGGCCTTCGCCGTCAGCGACCTCGCCGTCGCCTCTGTCGCTGCTGCCGGCCTGGCCGCCGCCGAGCTGGTGTCGATCCGCTGCGGCGACCTGCCCGGGGTGCAGGTCGACCGGCGGCTCGCCTCGCTCTGGTTTTCACGGACGCTCGCGCCTCGGGGCTGGTCGCTGCCACCGATCTGGGATCCGATCGCCGGCGACTATGCGGCTAAGGACGGCTGGATCAGGCTGCACACGAATGCGCCCCATCACCGGGACGCGGCGCTCGCGGTGCTCGGCACGGCGAACGAGAAACCCGCCGTCGCCGCTGCGGTTTCGCGCTGGACCGCGGATGACCTCGAGACGGCGGTGGTCGATCGGGGAGGGTGCGCGGCGGCGATGCGCTCTCTCGCGGCCTGGGCCGACCATCCGCAGGGACGGAGCGTGGCTGCCGAGTCCTTGCTCAGTATCGAGGACACGGATGCCTCGCCTCGCCGACACTTGCCGGGATCGCGCGAGCGGCCGCTCGCCGGCGTGCGGGTTCTCGACCTGACCCGGGTGCTGGCTGGTCCGGTGGCGACGCGCTTCCTTGCCGGGCTCGGGGCCGACGTGCTGCGCATCGATCCGCCCTGGTGGGACGAGCCGTCGATCGTTCCCGACGTGGCGCTGGGCAAACGCTGCGCCCGGCTCGATCTGCGCCTGCCCGAGGATCGCCGGCGACTTGCCGACCTCATCGCCGAGGCCGACGTCCTCGTTCATGGCTATCGGCCCGGCGCGCTCACCGGCCTCGGTCTCGATGCCCAAGCGCTGCGGCGCCTTTCTCCCGGTCTCGTGGATGTCTCGCTTGACGCCTATGGCTGGACTGGACCGTGGCGCGGCAGGCGCGGCTTCGACAGCCTGGTCCAGATGAGTGCCGGCATCGCCGCCGAAGGCATGCGCCGCTTCGGCACCGACCAACCGAAGCCGCTGCCGGTGCAGGCGCTCGACCATGCCGCCGGCTATTTCATGGCGGCGACGGCCATCCGGGGGCTGACCCGCCGGGTGACGGCCGGCGTCGGGTCCGAGGCCCGGACGTCGCTTGCCCGCATGGCGAGCCTCCTGACCTCGGTCCCGGCGCCGGACCAGGAGTGGCAACTGGGCGAGGCCGGCCCTGCCGACTACGGAGACGTACCCGAGGCGACCGGCTGGGGGCCGGCGCTCCGCCTGCGGCCGCCGCTCGCGATCGACGGCGTCACCTTCGCCTGGGATCGGCCGGCACCGAAGCTCGGATCGTCGGCGCCGAGCTGGTAGCGCTACTCGCTGAAGGCGAGTCCCGGGCGGGTGAAGAAGGCGTGGAGGATCTGGTAGGAGGCGAGGAAGTTCTTCTGCCGGAACGATCCGTGCGAGACTGCCGGCATCACCGTGAACGCCTTGTCGGCGCCGGGCAGCTTCTTGAAGAAGGCCAGCAAGTCGTCGATGCCGGCGATGCCGTCATACTGGCCGCGCATGATCAGCGTCGGCACCGTGATCTTCTCGGGATCGATCACCGGCAGATTGGCGCACATGTCGATATAGGTGCCGTTGGGCGAGGAGTCGTCGAGCGCCAGGACCTGGGCGATGAGCGGCTCGACGAAGCGGTCCTCGACCGTGCTGGCATGGTCGCGGGTGAAGATCGACATCAGGAAGGCGCGATCGATCGGCCGCCGCGTGGTAGCCCGCCACTCGGCCAGCCTCTTCCGGCGCTGCTCGAGCGTCGGGCTGCCTTCGCCGGTCCACACCAGCGCTTCCAGCGCCAGCCGCGCCACGCGCTCGGGATGCCGCTGGGCGAACAGGCCGGCGCGCAATGCGCCCGACGAGATGCCGTAGACCAGCAGCGGGCCTGAGCCCTTGGCCATGATGTAGGCGCTCGCGGCCTCGGCATCCTCGGCGCCTTCGGCGATCGAGGCGACTATCTCAGGGCCCTTGTACGAGCGGCCGTATCCTCGGCAGTCGAAGGTCCAGGTGTCGAAGCCGCGGGTGGCGAACCAATCCATCACCGAGGCCTCGGGCATGCCGTCGACCTGGAGATCGAAGGTCGGCCGGGTCGGCATCGACGAGCCGTGGATGAAGAGCACGCTGCCGCGCCTGACGCCGCTCGCCGGCTTGGCCCAGAGGGCGAGGGGCTTGCCGCCCGAGGTGATCAGGTGTTCCTGGCCTTGCGAGCGTGTCGTCGCCTTGATGTCCATCGATGGTCTTCCGGTTACAGGAGATGCGTCAGGTTGCGGAGTGCCGGCGACAGCTGGCCGAGGAGGGCCGGCGGCCAGGGCAGGTGCAGCAGCTTGTGGAACAGCAGATAGCAGGCGGCGAACAATCCGCCGCCGACGGCGAGCGAGGGCAGCCATCGCTCGCCCGAGCCGAAGCGCATGTAACCCACCATGAACAGGAAGATGGCGGGCAGCAGGCCGACCACCAGCCCCGACGCCAGCAGGAAGGCGAGCCAGCCGAAGGCGGCCGCGGCCCGCCTGGCGATGGTGCGGTCGTCGAGGCCCTCGAAGCTGCTCTCGATGTCCATGATCCGCGCCGCTTCCGGCTGGATGGCGCCGCTCGGCACCGGCCGGCCGATCACGGCGGCACCGAGTTGGAGCAGGGCGCAGGCGAAGCCGAAGGCGGCGATGATTTGCGGCACGATGCGGGCACCGAAGTCCCACTGGTAGGAGGTCACCAGCACGTAGCCGAAGAAGAGAACGAAGAACCCGGCGAACCATGTGGCCGGCTGGTTCAGGGCCTCCGGCCGGAAGGCGTAGCCGCTGAGATCGATGCGGCGCTTCTCCTTCCGGGCCTTGAGGAACGGCCGGACGAGGCCGAGCAGGGTGAGCGCCAGGATCGCCAGCACGATCGGGCGCAGCAGGAAGTTGGCGCCGAAGGCCTGGACCGAGATGAACATGTAGCGCTCGACGATCTCGCCCAGCACCACGCCCAGGATCAGCGGGGGCCGGGGCCAGCCCTGCCGCTTCATGATCCAGCCGAGCACGCCGCCCAGCAGCAGGACGTAGAGATCGCCCCAGTCGTTCGAGCCCTGGAACGCCCCGACATAGATGATGGCCAGCACCGCCGGCACCAGGATGCTGGGACGAATAAGCACGATGCGGGCGAGCTGGTTGGCGAAGAGGAAGCAGATGCCGGCGCCGAGGATGTTGGCGAGCGCCACGCTCCACACCATGGCGTAGGTGAGGTCGAGGCGCTTGGTCAGCATGTCCGGGCCCGGCACGATGCCCTGCAGCAGGAACATGCCGAGCAGCACCGCCATGCCGGCCGATCCCGGCACGCCGAAGGCGACGGTCGGCATCAGCGTGCCGCCTTCGCGGGCATTGTTGGAGGCTTCCGAGGCGATGACGCCGCGGATGTCGCCCTTGCCGAAGGTCTCCGAGGCGCCCTTCTCGGTCCGCGCCGCGTGGCCGTAGGCGACCCAGTCGATCACCGAGGTGCCGATGCCGGGAACGGTCGAGAGCAGCGTGCCGATGGCCGAGCAGCGCAGCAGCAGGAACTTGTTGTTGAAGACGTCGCGCACGCCCTGCCACTGGCCGGCGGCGGTCGCCTTCATCATCTCGCCGCGGACCATGGCGGTGCGCGAGATCGCCATGTCGACCAACTCGGGGATGGCGAAGACGCCGAGCGCGATCGGCACCAGCGGGATGCCGTTCCAGAGATAGACCGTCTCGAAAGTCCAGCGCATGGTGCCGGAGAAATCGTCCTCGCCGACCAGGGCGATGATGACGCCGAAGGCGGCGACGGCGAGGCCCTTGAACAGCGCGCCGCCGCTCAAAGCCGCTGCCAGCGAGAGGCCAAAGAGGCAGAAGGCCAAGAGCTCCGGCGAGCCGAACATCAGCACCACGGGACGAAGGATCGGCACGCTGATGCCGAGCAGGAATGCACCGAAGATGCCGCCCAGCATCGAGGCCATGAACGACGCGCCGAGCGCACGCCCGGCCTGGCCCTGCTTCGCCAGCGGATAGCCGTCGAGGACGGTGGCAGCGCAGCCGGCGGAACCCGGCACGCCGAACAGGACCGCCGGGATCGTGTCGCCGGTGTTGTTGACCGAGGCCAGTCCCAGCATCATCGCCAGCGCCGCGTAGGGATCCATGCTGTAGGTAAACGGCAGCAGCATGGTGAGGCCCACCAGCCCGCCGATGCCCGGCACGATGCCCAGCACCAGGCCGCAGAGCACGCCGAAGAAGAGGAACATCAGCCGCGACGGATCCATCAGGATGCCGAAGGCGTGGAGCGCGGCGCCGAGCAGATCCTGCTCCACCTTTCACTCTCCTCTGGAAGCGGGGGCGGCGGGGGGCGGGGAAGAGGCCGCTCCCGGAGGACCCGGGAGTGGCGGGACGACGGTCAGCGAGCCTTGCTGAGGACCTGTTCGGACATGGCGATGATCTCGGGCGGCGTCTCGGCCAGGTCCTTGATCATCTTCGCGTAGCTCTTCCAGTCCTTGTGGTTCAGCGGGAAGCCATGCTTGGTGAGGTCGGCGGTGAAGCCACCTTCCTTGATCATCGCATCGAAGGCGGTGCGGAGCGCGGCGACACGGTCGGCCGGAACGCCCGGCGGCGCGGTCAAGCCGCGCGCGATCGAATTGTTGCCGGCGAGGAACAGGAAGATCTTCCTCTGCTCGTCGGTGGTGGCGAGGTCGACCAGGGTCGGCACGTTGGGAAGATCCGGATCGCGCTCGGCGCCGATCTGAAGCACGACCCTGGCGCCTTCGCCGCGGCCCCATTGCGGGTGACGCTCCTTGATCGAGAGCCAGGACGACAGCTTGCCATGCAGTTCGCCCCGCTCCATGGCGAGGTCGGTCTCGGCGCCGCCGTCATATCCCAAGATGACCTTGATCTTGGTGCCGGTGTAGTGGTTCAGCATCGCCACGGTCTGGAAGCCGTAGTCGGACCGCTCGCGCGTGCCGGCGAGGATGACTTTCGTCTTCATGTCCTCGAGGGTCTTGGCCGGCGCGCGGTCGTCGACGACGAAGGCGCCGTTGAGGCCGGCGATCAGGCCGATCGGATGGAACTTGAGCACGTCGAACTGGACGCCCTTGGCCTTGGAAGCCTGCAGATCGGGCATGCTCTGGCTGAGCAGGTTGATCACCGAGCCGTCCTGGGCGGCGACGTTCGCCATGTAGTTGGTCGCCTTGACCCCGCCCGGCATGATCTGCAGCACCATGTTGGGTTTGCCGGGAATGTGCTTGGGCATGTGCTGCGCTAAAAGCTGCGCCGCCAGGCCATAGGTGCCGCCGGCGCTGGAGGGCACGTTGATGGTGATCGTGCTGCCCTTGTAGAACTTCTCGACCGCGTCCTGTGCGGAGACCGGCGCGGCGACCAGGGCCGCGACGGCCAGAACGGCCAAACCGAAAGCTTTCATTCTCGATCTCCTGGCTTCAAGCGATGTCAGTCGAACTCAGGCGCGCGCAGCGACGCTTTCCTTCGGTCGGTTGGTCTCCCACCAGCGGCGGAGGAATCCCGAGGTACCGCCGACCTCGACCAGTTCGCGGAGCGCGCCCGGAACCGGATCGAAGCTGCGGGTGATGTTACGGCTCTTGTTGGCGAAGGCACCGGTCGAGAAATCAACCTCGACTTCGTCGCCGTCCTCTACCAGGTCGAGGATGCCGGGGCAGCGGTCGAGGACGCGAAGGCCGACGCCGAGCGCGGAGCGATAGGCGAGGAACGGCATGGACTCGGTGAGCAGGCCGAGACCGAGCGCCTGCATGGCGATGTAGCCGTTCATCTTCGGTCCCATGCCGAAGTTGCGGCCGGCGACGATGATGTCGCCCGGCTTCGCTATCTCGGGGAATCCCGGGCGCAACTCCTCGAAGAGGTGAGGGACCAGATCCTTCGGATCCATGTAGCGCCCGGCGACCAGCCATTTCGGGATCACCGGGCCGGGGTGCGGGATGTCGTGACCGAACTTGTGGCAGCGGCCGGAAAGCCGCCATTGGAACCCGGTCATGCCGCCACTCCCGTCGGCGGGAAGGCCTGGAAGTCGCGGGGATCGGTGATGTGGCCGGCGACCGCCGAGGCCGCGACCGTCGCCGGGCTGGCGAGATAGAGCTCGGCATCCTTGGCGCCGAAACGGCCGACGACGTTGTCGGCTGCGGTCGAGATCGAAACTTCGCCCGAATGCACCGGGCCCATCTTGCCGCTGGAGCAGATGCCGCAGCCGGCGGGCATCACCATGGCGCCGGCCTCGACGAAGACCTGCATCAGGCCGTCGGTCTGCATGCGCTTGGTGTTGAGTTCGGAGCCGGGGACAACGAAGAGTCGGACGCCGGGGGCGACCTGACGGCCCTTCAGGACTCGGGCCGCAGCCACCAGGTCCTCGTACATGCCGGAGCCGCAGGAGCCGATGAAGGCGTGGTTGATCGCCGTTCCCGCCATGGTCGCGATGTCGACGCCGCGGTCGACGCCGCCGGTGAGCACCACCTGCGGCTCGATCTCGGCGAGGTCGAGGGTGAGGTCGTGCTCGTATTCGGCGTCCGGATCGCTGAAGACCGGCTCGAACGGCCGTTTCGTGCGGGCGCGGGCTTCGGCGATGATCGCGGCCGACGGCGGCACGAAGACGCCGATCGCGCGCATCTCGGTCGGCGAGCTGCAGAGTGCGACGCGTTCCCCCAGGTCGAACTGGTCGAGGTCTCCGGCGAGCTCGAGCACCCGATAGTCGAGGTCGATGCCGCGCTTCGCCAGATCCTGGACGATGCGGAATCCCACGTCACGGCCGAACACGCCCGGCTTGACCTTGCCTTTCAGGGTGAGGCGGATCGACGGCGGCACCTTGGTCCACAGGGTGCCGGTCGCCAGCACGGTCGCGATTTCCGTTCCGACACGGAACCCGACGGCGCCGATGCCGCCGGCGTTCGTGCAATGCCGATCGTTGTCGAAATAGAAGGTACCGGGAACGACGACGCCGCTCTGGATCGGGAAGATGTGCCCGTGACCGCCCTTGCCGACGTCGAAGAAGTTCTGAATCCCCCACTCCTTGACGATGCGGCGGATCTGGGTGCCGCGCTCGACGGCGCGGGGGCTGGTGTAGACCACGTCGTGATCGGTGACGAAATAGACGCGGCCGGTGTCGAACACGCGGTCGATGCCGACGGCATCCAACTCGGCCTTCGAGGAGACGACCAGGCCGTCATGCACGATCACCAGATCGGGATCGGGGAACACGATGTCGCCCGGACGGACATGCTCGCGCCGGCTCGCGCGGGCGAGAATCTTCTCCGTCGCCGTCATGCCCATCGTGAGGAACTCCGTAACCACCGCAGGCGCGCTGAGCAGCAACTAAGCAGCGCGCGGGAAAGTCAAAGGCTAGTGAGGGTGTTTCGTCTAGTCAACGCGGCGGCCACCACGCCCTAGGCGGGTGCTCCCGGGCATATGTCGCGATTTTCGGCGCGGCGCCGAAAGGCTATCCTGCCGATCCTTTCACGCCTCCGGAAAGTCCTGCCGATGACCTGGTCGATCATCGCTCGCGACCCTGCGAGCGGCGCCTTCGGTGTCGCCGTCACGACTCGCTCGCTTGCCGTCGGCGGCCTGGTGCCTCATGGCGCCGGCCGCCTCGGGGCGATGGCGACCCAGGCAAGGGTGAATCCGCTCTGGGGCGTCGACGGGATGCGCTTCCTTGCCGAAGGGCGGAGCGCGGAAGAGGTCGTGGCTTTCATCACGCGCCCGGACGAGGGACGGGAGAAGCGCCAAGTGCATGTCGTCGACGCCAGCGGACGGGTCTTCGCCCATACCGGCAGCGAGTGCGTCGACTGGGCAGGCCATGTCGCCGGCGACGGTGTCTCGGTCGCCGGCAACATGCTGACGGGCTCTCCGGTCGTCGAAGAGACCCTGCGCGGCTTCGAAGCGAACGGTGCGCTCCCGTTTGGCGAGCGACTGATCGCCGCACTCGATGCCGGCCAGGCCGCCGGCGGCGACAAGCGCGGGCGCCAGTCGGCGGCGATCAAGCTCTGGAGCGGGGAACCATATCCGGTCCTCGATCTCCGTATCGACGACCATCCGGAGCCCCTGGCCGAGCTCCGGCGGCTCTACGGCCTGGCCCAGGACCGCTACGTGGTCATCGCCCAGGCCATGGCGACAAGGGCGAACCCGGCCGGGACCTTCGACACCGCCGCCCGCGACCGGATGATCGCGGAACACCGCGCCAAGCGGGTTTGACGGGTTTTCCGGCCGCATTCGGGTGGCCCTCCGATCAGAAAGGCAGACGCGAGAAACGGAGGCGCCTATGCTGGCTGCCTGCCGCCGTCGACCTCACCAGCTTTGCGCCCGGCGGACGGCGCGTCTATTCCGAGCGAGATCACCCATGAGTAATGAGAAGCGGGCGGCGAACGAGAGATCGTCCGCTGCGCTCGCCCAGCATCAGGAAGCCGGCAGCTGGCCGACCTATCGTGGGCCGGCGAGCGACAACGGGCGCTCTCGGCGCGTGATCAACGTCCAGCCGTCTGATGGCAGCTCCCAGGGCGGCGTCTTCGGCCGCAAGCTCTATTCCAAGTTCAACGCGATCGAGATCGACGTGGCCTCGCCGGTCGAGCAGAAGGCGGCGTTGCAGGACCTCCTCGGCGCCATGCTGGACGAGATCCATGCGGACGACCGCGACCCCGACAAGTGGGAGGCCCGGCTGATCTACAAGGCGATGGTCCATCTGAAGGCTGGCTTCAACTTCGCCGCCTATGACGCGATCGCTACCATTCTGGTGCCGCTGGGAACGCGCGGCCGCGAAGGCCGATCGCAGGAAGAGGGGGAGGTGCCGAAGACGCTCGGCGACCTCAGAAGCCATCTGGCGGCTCTGATCGATTCGACAGCCAAGAGCCGGGAGGCCCATGCCGAGCGCGTCGGCAACGACGGCGGCTGACGGAAGGACGTCATCGCCGGTGGCGGTTATCGCGCCGGTGGTTGAAAAGCGGCACTACGAACACCATATCTGCGTTTGTATCTCGCGGCTGTCGCCGGTTTCTCTTGGCAGCCGCATCCCAGCTTCCTCAAACCAGCCAAGCCCTCGCGTCGGAATGCGTTCATTCGCGACGGGGCTCGCTGTTGCGCGCCCATTAACGCGCAGTCCTTCAATTCACTAAAGCCGAGGTTTCCCATGAAGATTCTTTCCATGCTGCCGGGTCTCGACGACAAGGCGCTCGAGACCGTTTTCGAGAATGCGCAGCGGGTCGCCGGCCAGAAAGGTACGCCGCTCCAGCAGGAGCAGGCGGCCGAGGTGCTGGAGTTGGTGGCTGCCGAGCAGGAACGCCGCAAGGTGACGCCGTTCAAGCCGACGGTGCCGGTCAAGGCCCCGGCGACCAAGACCGCACGCCGGAAGGTCGCCAGGAAAGCGGCAGCGGCGGCCTAGTGGCGAAGCCGCCAACCAAGCTCGATCATCACCGCGGCATGGCCGCGCAGAAGGCGACCGAGCTGAGGCGTCGCCGGATCGAGGTCGAGACCGACCAGGCGGCGCTGAAGGCACGCCAGGACGAACTCGAGAAGGTGCTTCTCGCGGCTCCCGCGGGAAGCTGGGGGGAAGCGGTCGAGAAGGCGCGTTACCTTCTCGGCCTGTTCGCCGCCAGCCCAGCCGGCGAGGATTCGCGCCGCAAGCAGATGATCGAGATCCTGCTCTCCGACTTCGACCGACTGCTGGAGACTCCTCCGGCTTAGCGTCAGCCGCCGGCGACGCCCTGGGTGTTCACGTAGAGCGCATAGAGGCCATGGCTCGCCGCCATGAACAGGCGGTTCCGGTGACGCCCGCCGAAGCAGACATTGGCGCAGCGTTCGGGCAGGTCGATATGCCCGATCGGCTTTCCTGCCGGCGAGAACACCCGAACGCCGTCCAATTCGGGGCTGCCCATGCCCCAGCCGCACCAGAGATTGCCGTCGATGTCGACGCGGAAGCCGTCGGGCGAGCCGCCCGGCCCTGCATCGATCAGCACGCGCCCCTTGCCGAGCTTGGTGCCGCCGGCGGTAACGGCGAAGGCGCGGATGGTCCGGTTGGGCGCATCGCGGGACGCCACGACATAGAGCGCCTTTTCGTCGGGAGAGAAGGCGAGGCCGTTGGGGCCGGGGACGTCGTCGACCATCTTGGCGAGCTTTCCGGTCTTGCCGTCGATGCGATAGACCGCCGGCTCCAGCTCCGACTCGTCCTTGTGGCCCTCGTAGTATCCGAGGATGCCGAACACCGGATCGGTGAACCAGATCGAGCCGTCCGCGGTCACGACGACGTCGTTCGGCGAGTTCAGCTTCTTGCCGTTGTAGCTGTCGGCCAGCACGGTGATCGAGCCGTCGTATTCGGTGCGCGTCACGCGCCGGGAGTCATGCTCGCAGGTGACCAGGCGTCCCTGGCGGTCGCGGGTATTGCCGTTGGCGTTGTTCGAGGGCTTCCGGAAGTCGGAGACCGCGCCGGTTTCCTCGTCCCATTTGAGGATGCGGTTGTTGGGGATGTCGCTCCAGAGGAGATAGCGGCCATCGCCGACCCATACCGGGCCTTCCGCCCATCGGCATCCGGTGTAGAGGCGCTCGACCGAGGCCAGCGTCACGCGGTACTTGGCGAACTCCGGATCGAGGATGCGCACGGCGGGATCGGGATAGCGCTCGTTCGGCTGCCACATGGCTCGGCTCTCCTGGCTTTTTGAATTCCACCAAACATCGGTGTCGCTTGCGCGGGGGAAAGGTCCGGACGGATCTTCGCCCGGACCCCAATCGGCAGGACCTCCCATGGATTATGTCACGCTCGGCCGCACCGGACTCAAGGTCAGTGTCGCCGGCCTCGGCTGCGGCGGCTTCAGCCGGCTCGGGCTCGGCACCGGCAAGACCGAGGCGGAGGCGATGGCGCTGGTACGGCGCGCCTATGACCTCGGTGTCACCCTGTTCGACACGGCTGCCGCCTATGGCACCGAAGCCGTGGTCGGCCAGGGTCTCGCCGGCGTCCCCCGCGACAGGGTGGTGATCACCACCAAGGCCAACATCAACAACGGCGACGAGACGCTGTCGCCCGACCAGGTCGTCGCTAGCCTGGAGAATTCGCTCCGTCTGTTGCGCACCGACCATGTCGACGTCTTCCAGCTCCACGGCGTCAAGGCCGCTCACTACGACTACGCCGTCGACACCATCCTGCCGGCGGTCCGGCGCGAGCAGGAGAAAGGCAAGTTCCGTTTTCTCGGCCTCACCGAGGGAGCGGCCAGCGACCATCGCGCCGAGATGCTCGGCCGCGCCGTCAAGGACGATCACTGGGACACGGCGATGCTCGCCTTCCACATGATGCACCAGCATGCCCGGAAGGCGGTGTTGCCGGGAACCCAGGCGAAGCGGATCGGCACGCTGCTGATGTTCGCGGTCCGCAACATCTTCGCCAAGCCCGAACGCGTCTCCGCCGCGATGCGCGATCTCGCGGCCGCCGGCAAGGTGCCGCAGTCGCTCGCCGACGGTCCCGATCCCCTCGGCTTCCTCATCCACGACGGCGGCGCCCTCAGCCTGACCGACGCCGCCTACCGCTTCGCCCGCTACGAGCCTGGCATCGACGTGGTGCTGTTCGGGACCGGCGACGTCCGTCACATGGAGGCGAACGTCGCCTCGCTGAACCGGCCGCCGCTTCCCGCCGCCGATCGCCAGCGCCTGATCGACCTGTTCGGCCATCTGGAGGGCGTCGGGCTGGTCGGGTCGGCGCCGGCCAAGGTGGCGAGCCCCTGATCTCGCCTTGGCCCGCCGGCGGCTTCCGTGGCATATAGCGAATCTAATTCAACGTTTATGACTTCCGGATCATGACCGACGACACCGCCTCGGCCGCCGGCGCGCCTGCCCAGGCGGCGCCTCTCCAGTCGACCCAGACGCCGGACACGGCGGGCACCACCTTCGCCGTCATCCTCTCGCTCAGCTTCTGTCACATGCTGAACGACATGATGCAGTCGCTGGTGCCGGCGCTCTATCCGATCCTGAAAGAGAACTACGCGCTCGACTTCGCCCAGATCGGGTTGATCACGCTCGCCTTCCAGTGCACCGCTTCGCTGCTGCAGCCGCTGGTGGGATTCTATACCGACAAGCGGCCGCTGCCCTATTCGCTGGCCTGCGGCATGGGCTTCACCCTGGTCGGCCTCGTGCTGATGTCGATGGCGCACAGCTATCCGGTGATCCTGCTCGCCGCGGCACTGATCGGCATGGGCTCGGCGGTGTTCCATCCGGAAGCCTCGCGCGTCGCCCGCATGGCCTCGGGCGGCCGTCACGGCCTGGCGCAGTCCTTGTTCCAGGTCGGCGGCAACACCGGCTCGGCGGTCGGCCCGCTGCTGGCTGCCTTCATCATCGTGCCGCGCGGGCAGGAGAGCATCGTCTGGTTCTCGGCGGCGGCGCTGGTCGCCATGGTCGTACTGGTCGGGGTCGGCAACTGGTACGGCCAGAACCGGCACCTTGGAGCGCCGAAGCCGCGCCGCGCGGTCAGCGTCGACGGCCGCGTCGTGCTCACCCGTGCCCGTGTCGTCACCGCCGTCTTCATCCTGATCGCGCTGATGTTCTCGAAGACCGTCTACAGCGCCAGCCTCGGCTCCTACTACACCTTCTACCTGATCCATAAGTTCGGGGTGTCGGTGCAGGAGGCGCAGATCGCGCTGTTCGTGTTCTTGGGCTCGATCGTCATGGGCACGCTGGCCGGCGGCTGGGTCGGCGACAAGGTCGGCCGCATCCCGGTGATGTGGTTCTCGATCCTGGGCGTGCTGCCGTTCACGCTGGCGCTGCCCTATGCCGGCGGGCTGGCGATGACTCTTGTGCTCTCGGTGCTGATCGGACTGATCATGGCGTCGGCCTTCTCGGCCATCATCGTCTATGCCCAGGATCTACTGCCGGGCCGTGTCGGCCTGGTCGGCGGACTTTTCTTCGGCGTCTCGTTCGGCTTGGGAGGCCTCGGTGCCGCGGCGCTGGGCAAGATCGCCGACCTCACCAGCATCGACACGGTCTATCAGGTCTGCGCCTTCCTGCCGCTGTTCGGCCTGCTGATCGCGCTCCTGCCGAAGATCGAAAGCAAGCGGCTCGCCTAGTCGGCGAGCGCCTGCTGCAGCACGCGAGCGATGTGGACGGCGCTGCGGCCGCTGCCTTCGGCGATCTGATGGCGGCAGGAAGTGCCGTCGGCGACCAGCAGCGCGTCTGGCGTGGCCCTGCGGATGGTCGGCAGCAGCGACGCCTCCGCCATTTTCATCGACACGTCGTAGTGTTTGGCCTCGTAGCCGAAGGCACCGGCCATGCCGCAGCAGCTCGACTCGATCGCCTGGACGTCGAGGCCGGGGATCTGCTTCAGCAGCGCCAGCGTCGGCTTGAACGCATCGAACGCCTTCTGATGGCAATGGCCATGCACCAGGGCCTTTGCCTGCGGCAGCGTCTTCAGCGACAGCCTGGCGCGGCCGGCGGCCTGCTCGCGCGCCAGGAACTCTTCGAACAGCATGGCCTGACCGGCAAGCCGGCGGGATACCTCGCCCGGAAGCAATGCGGCGAACTCATCCCGCAGCGTAAACAGGCAGGAGGGTTCGAGTCCGATCACCGGCAGGCCATCGGCGATGTGCGGGCGCAAGGCGTCGATCATGCGCCGGGCCTCGGCGCGCGCCTCGTCGACCAGGCCGGCGGCGAGGAAGGTGCGCCCGCAGCAGAGCGGCGGCCCCTTCTCGTCGCCGGCGACGACCACCTCGTAGCCGGCGGCCTCCAGAACCTCGATCGCGGCGTGTGCGTTCTCGGGTTCGAACCATCTGTTGAAGGTGTCGACCAACAGCACCACGCGTGACGCGCCGGTCTTCGACGTTCCGGCATGCGAGCGGAAAGGGCGGGCGCTCCAGGCCGGCAGCTTGCGCCTGGCGCTGAAGCCGAGCCAGCGTTCCGACAGTTTCGCCAACAGCGGCAGGCGCTCGCGAAGCGCCAGCAATCCGCGAAGCCGGGAGGCGTGGCGCGCATAGCGCGGCAGGTATGCGACCAGCCGGTCGAAGAGGCGAAGGCCGTGGCGCTTGCGGTAGGTATGCAAGAACTCGGTCTTCATCCGCGCCATGTCGACTCCGGTCGGGCATTCGCGCTTGCAGCCCTTGCAGCCGACGCAGAGGTCCATGGCCTCGTAGAGCGCGTCGGAGGTCATGGCGTCCGGGCCGAGCTGGCCCGAGAGCGCCAGGCGCAACGTGTTGGCACGGCCGCGGGTCAGGTGGCGCTCGTCGCCGGTGGCGCGGAAGGACGGGCACATGACGCCAGCGTCGAACTTCCGGCAATGGCCGTTGTTGTTGCACATCTCGACCGCGCCGGCGAAGCCGCCCAGCTCCGGCCAGTCGAGCGCCGGCGAGAACGGCGCCGGCTGGTAGTTCGGCCCGAAGCGGAAGAGGCGCCGGTCGTCCATGCGCGGCGGCCGCACGATCTTGCCGGGGTTCATCAGCCCTTTAGGATCGAAGAGGTCCTTGATCTCCTCGAAGGCCGCGGTCAGGCGCGGGCCGAAGAAAGGAGCGATCCATTCGGAGCGCACCAGGCCGTCGCCATGCTCGCCTGAATAGGCGCCTTTGTACTCGCGCACCATGGCGGCCGCCTCCTCGGCGATCGCCCGCATCTGCTTCGGCCCTTCCTCGGTCTTCATGTTGAGGATCGGGCGGACATGCAGGCAGCCGACCGAGGCATGCGCATACCAGGTGCCCTTGGTGCCGTTCTTCTCGAATACCTCGGTCAGCCGGCGGGTGTATTCGGCCAGGTGCTCCAGCGGCACCGCGCAATCCTCGATGAAGCTGACCGGCTTTCCGTCGCCCTTCATCGACATCATGATGTTGAGGCCGGCCTTGCGGACCTCCCAGATGTCCTTCTGCAGGCCGGCGTCGATCACCTCGACCACCGCACCGGGAAGGCCGAGGTCGGCCATCAGGGTGACCAGGTCCTTCAACCTGGCGACCTCGGTCGCGAGGTCGTCGCCGGCGAACTCGACCAGCAGAATCGCATCCGGCTCGCCCTTCAGGAACTTGGCAACGGTGCCAGCGAAGGCCGGGTTCTGGCGGGCGAGGTCGATCATGGTGCGGTCGACCAGCTCGACCGCCGTCGGGCCGAGGCCGACGATATGCCGGGTCAGGTCCATCGCCTGGTAGAAGGTGGGGAAGTGGACGATGCCGAGCGTGCGGTGCGTCGGCAGCGGCGAGAGCTTGAGGTGGAGGCGGCGCGAGAACGCCAGCGTGCCTTCCGATCCCACCAGCAGATGGGCGAGGTTGTGGCCCTCGGGCCGCACGGTTTCCAGATTGTAGCCGCCGACCCGGCGCAGCAGCTTCGGATATCGCGCCTCGATCTCCTGGCGCTCGCGGGCCGCGATGGCACGGATGCGCTCGGCGATGTCGACCAAGCGAGGAGGCCCGGAGAGGCCGGAGAGATTGCCGGTGATCGGACCGAAATGCGCCTGAGTCCCGTCGGCGAGCACGGCGTCAATCCCGGCGACGTTGTGCACCATGTTGCCGTAGCGGATCGAGCGCGAGCCGCAGGAATTGTTGCCGGCCATGCCGCCGATGGTCGCCTGGGCGCTGGTCGAGACGTCGACCGGGAACCAGAGCCCGTGCGGCTTCAGGAACGCGTTCAGCTGGTCGAGGACCACGCCCGGCTGGACGATGACGGTTTCGGTGTCCTTGTCGAAGGAGATGATGCGGTTGAGATGGCGGGAGGTGTCCAGGACCACGGCCTCGCCGACGGTCTGGCCGCATTGGGAGGTGCCGGCGCCCCGCGGCAGCACCGGAACGGCCTCGTCGGCGGCGATCGAGATGGCGAGGATGGCGTCGTCCTCGTCGGCCGGGACCACCACGCCGATCGGATCGATCTGGTAGATCGAGGCATCCGTCGCATAGCGCCCGCGCGTTGCCGCGTCGAACATGGCCGTGCCGCGCAGCTCGCGCTTGAGCCTTGCCTGCAGCCTGGATCCAGGTCCGGTGCCCCGCGTCTCGACCCCCATGATGCTCCTTCCTCCACTTCCGGCCCGGCCGTAAGATTACATGCAACGGTGCCGACCGATACCACGCCTAAAGGACGGGATCCCACCCCATGGTCAAGCTGAGCAACGCCGTAAGCGGCCGCCACTTCCTGCAGATCCCCGGGCCGACCAACGTGCCGGACCGGGTGCTCCGGGCGATCGACAACCCGACGATCGACCATCGCGGGCCGGAGTTCGGCGCACTCGGGCGGAAGATCCTGGCCGAGATCAAGCCGATCTTCGGCACCAAGGCCGATGTCGTGATCTATCCGGCCTCCGGCACCGGGGCCTGGGAGGCGGCGCTGGTCAACACGCTCTCGCCTGGCGACCGCGTGCTGATGTTCGAAACTGGCCATTTCGCCTCGCTCTGGCGCGAGCTGGCCGAGCGGCTCGGCCTCGCCGTCGACTTCGTTCCCGGCGACTGGCGCCAGGGCGTCGATCCGAAGCAGGTCGAGGCCCGGCTCACCGAGGACAAGGGGCATGCGATCAAGGCGGTGATGGCCGTCCACAACGAGACCTCGACCGGCGTCGTCAGCCGCATCGGCGAAATCCGGAAGGCAATCGACGCCGCAAAGCATCCGGCGCTGTTCATGGTCGACACCATCTCCTCTCTGGCCTCGATCGACTACCGCCACGACGAATGGGGCGTCGACGTCACGGTTGCGGGATCGCAGAAGGGCCTGATGCTGCCGCCCGGCCTGTCGTTCAACGCCATCAGCGCCAAGGCGCTGGCGGCGCAGAAGACGGCGAAGCTGACCCGCAGCTACTGGGATTGGGGCACGATGCTGGCGGCGAACAAGACCGGCTACTTCCCCTATACGCCCGCCACCAACCTGCTCTACGGCCTCAACGAGGCGATCGAGATGCTGATGGAGGAGGGGCTCGCCAACGTCTTCGCCCGCCACGACTGCCATGCCGAGGCGACGCGCCGGGCGGTGCGGGGCTGGGGACTCGAGATCCTCTGCGTCAACCCGGCCGAGTATTCGAGTTCTCTCACCGCCGTGCTGATGCCGATCGGCCATAGCGCGGACGAGTTCCGGAAGAAGACGCTGGCGGCCTACGACCTCTCGCTCGGCGCCGGCCTCACCAAAGTCGCCGGCAAGGTCTTCCGCATCGGCCATCTCGGCAGCTTCAACGACCTGATGCTGATGGGCACGCTCTCCGGCGTCGAGATGGGCCTGTCGCTCGCGGGCGTGCCGCACACGGCCGGAGGCGCCCAGGCGGCGATGAGCTACCTCGTCGGCGGCGCCAAGGCGGCCGAGGCGCCGAAGCGTTCGGTCGCGTAGGGGGCAGGCTCCTATATTTCGGCATACACCTCGAGCAGGTTTCCGTCCGGATCGCGGAAGAACAGCGTGCGATGCCCGAAAGTCCGGTCGGTGGGCGGTGAAAACAGGGTGACACCCTTGCGTACGAGTTCGTCGGCGCACTGGTCGACTTCGGGAGCGGAAACCCTGAAGGCGAGCTGAAGCGCGGCGCTGCCCTGGGGCGTCGGCGCATCGGCGGCGGTCCACCCCGGCCGCGACAAGGCCAGGGTATTCTCGCCCACCCGGTATTCGATCCAGTTCGGCGAGAGCTCCCGTATCAACGGAAATCCGAGGATGTCTTCGTAGAAGCGACGCATCGCCGTCATGTCGCGCACGATGATGACCGTGTAGTCGATGGCGCGAATAGCGCGGAAGGCCGAGACGGGCGGTTGGTCCCAATTGGTCACGGTGGGTCTCCCTAGGCCTTCGCCCGACGGCGCGGCGGCGCCGGCGCGAGCTTGACGCCGGGGGCCTTCAGCAACGTCGACGCTGCCTTCCGGGCCACCGCCGCCATGCCGCATCGTTGCGAGCCTGGGTGCCGCGGCGCTTGGCCTGATCGGGCTCTGCAACACCTTCGGCACCTATGCCGCCGGGCTGCTCGGCGCGCGCTACAGCCAGAAGCGTCTCCTGGCGCTGGTCTATCTCCTGCGCACCATCGCGATCGTGGCGTTTCTCGCGGTGCCGGCGAGCCCGACCTCGGTTCTGGTCTTCGCCGCGGCCATGGGCTTCCTCTGGCTGACCGTGGCGCCGCTGGTCAGCGGGCTCGTCGGCCGGGTCTTCGGCCTCAAGCACTTCGGCGCGCTCTACGGCTTCGTCTTCCTCAGCCACCAGGTCGGCTCGTTCTGCGGCGTGATGCTCGGCGGCTTCGTCTTCGATCTCACCGGCAACTACGGCGCCGCCTGGGCAGGCCTGATCGCCATCGGCCTGCTTGCCTTCGCGCTGCAATGGCCGATGGACGACCGCACGCCGGTCGAGCGCGCGCGGGATGGAGCGGCCGTGGCCGCTGCCAGGCCCGCCTGAGGCGTTACTTCATCTCGGCAATCAGGGCCGGGACGAGCAGGCCGGCCAGCACCTTCGAGCGCTCGACCTCCTTCTTGCCGTACATGCCCTGGAGGCCGGAGAGGGCCAGGGTGCCGAGGCGCCTGCCGCCGGCGGTGATCGGCGCGTTCAGGATCGCGGTGATGCCGAGCGAGTAGATCAGCTCGTAGTCGAAATAGGCGCGCTTGATCGCCGCCTTGTTCGGGGCCACGAACACGCCGCCCTTTTCCAGCTTCTTCTGGTTATGCGAGGTGGGGTCGATCGGCTTCCGCCCGCCGACCGGATACTTCTTCGGATTCGAGGTGTGCACGCGCTCGACCTGCTTGTCGGCCTCGACGTACCGGAGGATCGTGAACATGGTGTAGCCGCAGGTCTCTTTGGCCAGCTTCTCGACCGCCTTGTAGACCTTCTTCCGGTCGCCCTTCATGCTGACGGCCATGACCTTGGTCACGTCGGCTACGGTGATGTCTCTCTTCTTCGCCATGTCTCTCTAGTCCTTTTAGGTGGATTTCCCGATGACCAGGCTGGCCTGGGCCGGCGTCGACGGCAGTTGCGGCTGGGCGATGCGTTCCGGTACCAGGCCGCGGGCGTAGAAGCGGAGAACCACCAGGAGGGCGCCGGCGATCAGGAGCTCGCGGAGCGCGGCCCCCTGGACGGCGGAGATTCCCGGGATCCAGGGAATGACGAAGCGCGTCGATTCCAGGAAGAAGACCACCAGCACAGCGCCGACCACGGCGCCGATCGAGTTGCCGAGCCCGCCCGCC
>CAMDFP010000022.1 GCA_945897335.1 Asaia bogorensis
CGTGCGCGGCGGCGACACCATCCGCGTCTCGACCAGGCGCGGCGCCATCGAGCTTAGCGTCCGCATCGACGAGGCGGTGCCGAAGGGAATGGTGTTCATCCCCTTCTGCTACGCCGAAGCCGCAGCCAACATCCTTACCAGCCCGCAGCTCGATCCGTTCGGGAAGATCCCGGAGTTCAAATACTGCGCCGCCAAGGTCGAGAAGATCGGCCACACCGTCGCAGCGGAGTAGCGAGGGCTACTCCGCCTTCGGCGTCAGCGTGATGCGGAAGTCGGCCGCCTCTTCGACCGCCTTCCGGCTGTAGGCCATCGGCACCGCCTTCTCCTCGGCCCAGACCTTGAACAGGTCGTGATGGTGCGGCGACTTCGGATCGCCGGACTGGCCGGGCGTGTTCACCAGAACGGATTTGTCCCAGTCGCCGACGTCGACGACCATGCGGAAGCTGACGCCGGCGGTGATGCGGAAGTCGGTGGCGCGGTAAGTGTTGTTGTTGACGGTGATGCCGCTGCCGCCTTTCGGATGCGGCCCGACGTCGAAGGCCTTGCCGGCGATCGTCGACAACGGGTGCTCGAAATAGGCGTGATGCAGCTTGCCCCAGGCCCAGCCGTCGGGGTCGCCCATCCTCTGCTTGGCATCGGTCCAGGCGGCGGCGAGCGTGCGGGCTAGCAGCGGCTGGCGGACATCAGACGCCATCTCCTCGATGCCCAGCACCACGACCTGGGTGTCCGGCGTGGCGATGGTCGGCGAGGCGCCGGGCGTGTGATGGTCGATCACCGCCGGCACCAGGTGACGCATGAACCACAGCTCGAACAGAGCGGCCGGGCCTGACTCGGCGTTCAGCCGATGGTCCCATCCGGCGAGGAGCCAGGCGGCGGCCTTCGCGTCGCCGTCGAAGCTGTGCGTCGCCAGTACCTTGCCGAGGCGGCGGCCGGCGACCGAGGTGAAGTCGCCCTGCAGCTTCAGCATCTCTTCCGGCGAATGCTTCAGTTTCTCCGCCAGCGCTTCCTTGATGCGGATGTAGCGCGAGCGGTCGGCCCATTCGAAGCCGAAGCGGAGGGACTCGTTGTCGAAGCCGTCGGGCAGGTTCATCTGGTTGGCCGTGCCGAACCAGCCGTCCGCCGGGTTGTAGCTGCGCGGGTGCACGGCGTGCGGATGATAGCCCGTCCATTCGTAGCGGCCGTCGCCGGGCACCGGGGTCAGCCCGTCCCAATTCGCGCGCTTCGGCGCGAATCCGGCGGTGACCCAGCCTATGTTGCCGCCGACATCCGCATAGACATGGTTGACCGAGGGACAGCCCCAGCCGTCCAGCGCCTGGACGAAGCGGTTCCAGTCGCCGGCCTTGAGATAATCGAGGCTGGCAAGATACGGCGCGGTGCCGGCGTCGAGCCAGGCCGTGCGCACGCCCCAGGCCCGCTTCTTCGCCTTGTCCAGGTGCAGCACCGGCCCGTGGCGGCTGAACAGCAGCTCGGCGCTCTCCGTTGAACCGCCGCGCACCGGGATCTCCTCGCGGATCACCTTGAACGGCTCCCAGCCGTCGCCGTAGCGGTACTTCGTCGGATCGTCCGGATGCAGCTCGTAGACATGCAGGTCTTCCTGGTCGACCGGGAAGATGGTGAGGCCGAAGGCGATCTTGTCGTTATGACCGAAGGAGACGCCGGGAACGCAGGGCTCGCCGGCGCCGATGACGTCGATCCCGGGCGCCGAGAGGTGCTGGACGTAGCGGAGGTTCGGCATCTCGTGGACCCGATGCGGGTCGCTCGCCAGGATCGGGCGGCCGGTGGTCGAGCGGCCGGGCGCCAACACCCAGTTGTTGGAGCCGTCGAGAGCGGAGAGGTCGGAGTAGTTGCCGACCTGGTCCTTGCCGAAGGTTGCGGGCTCGGTGCCGAGTCGGTACATGGCCAGCACCTCCGGCGGCACCGACTCGAGCGTGGTGCCGTCCGGCAACCTGAGTGCGTGATCGGGCTCCAGCATCTTCCGCCAGCGGTCCTTGTCGAGTCCGTAGCGCTGGCCGAAATCCATCCGCTGCACCTCGTGCTCGATGTTGCGGATACGGGCGTGGCTACGGATGCGCACCACGTCGCTGGCCTGCCAGAGCGCCGGGCGGTGACCCATCAGGCGGAACTCGACCGGCAGCCGTTTCGGGTCGGCCGAGGCCCAGGCGACATAGGCGTTGATGCCGGCGGCGAAGGCCGTGGTCCAGGCTTCCGCGCTGGCGCCGTAGCAGCGCCACTCGGCGCCCATGTCGCCGCGATAGAGGAACATGCGCGCCGCCCGGTCCTTGGCGACGTAGGAGGGGCCGAAGGCTTCCGCCAGGAGCCCGAGGCCGCGCCGGCGCCAGAGGTCGATCTGCCAGAGCCGGTCGCGGGCGGCGTTGAAGCCCTGGACGAAGAACAGGTCGCGTTCGTTCTTCGCGTAGATGTGCGGCACGCCCCAGCGGTCGACGATGATCTCGGCAGGCTCGCTGAGCCCGGCGACGGCGAAGCTCTGATCCAACGGTAGCTCCTTCACATAGTACGGGGGAGGTGACGGCAAATGACGGCGGCGGCAAGGCAGGCGAGCGCGGCGGCGACGAAGACCGCGGGAATGTCGAAGAAGCTGAGCAGCACCGCATAGACCGCCGAGGACAGGAGATCGCCGACCTCGATGTAGGTGCGGTAGATGCCGGCCATCTGCGGGCGTTCGTAGGAGTGGACGGCGCGGAGGAAGGGGATGCCGCCGATCCCGTCGAGCCCGCCGGCCGGAAGCCCGCCGAGAACGATCAGCCCGGCGGCGAGATAGGGGTTCTCGACGGCCGCGGCGGCGAGCGTCGAGAGCGCCAGCAGCACGAAGCAGCTGATCAGGCTCCGCCGGAGGCCGAAGCGCATGGCGATGCGGCCCCAGACCGGTGTGAAGAAGAGGAGGCCGACGGCGAGCGACGAGGCGATCGCGCCGGTGATCGGCGGCTCGCCCGCCCGCACCAGGTAGAGCGGCACGTAGATCATGCACATTCCCCACCACACCGTGCGGGCGAGCGCGATGGTCCAGGCCAGCCTCAGGCGCGGTTGCGCGACGAAGCGCCGGATGTTGGCGAGCGGGCTTCCCGGCCGCTTCGCCTTGGTGCGCTCTTCCAGGCCAAGGCGGAGGAAGTTCAGCAGCACCATCCCGCCGAAGAAGGCGGGGAGCACCATCGACTCAAGCGCCCCGAAGCGCTCGTAGAGGAAGACTCCGAGTGCCGGGCCGAAGGCCCAGATCAGGGCACCCATCTGGAAGCGCAGCGGCTCGGACCGCACCAGGTCCTTCTTGGCGATGTAGTCCATGACATAGAGCTGGAAGGTGATCACCGTGCAGACCGAGGCCAGCGCCCGCCCGGCCATGCCGGCGATCTGGCCCTCCAGCGTGCCGGTCGCCAGCAGCAGCGGGAATACCATCAAGACCGAGGCGCCGAAGCCGTAGATCCGGCCGCGGCCGAAGCGGGCGATGGCGAAGGGGATGACGAAGCCGCCGATGAGGCTGGCGAACGAGATCCCGAGATAGACGAGGCTCACCAGCCGGGGCTCGCCCAGCAGCAGATACGCCTGGATCGGTATCACTGTCGCGGTGATGGCGCGGACCGCCGACTCGAGCGTGTAGATGCCGGCAAAGGTCCAGGGGCCGGGGGCACGCGCGGCAGCAGCGACGGGCGAGGGGAGGGAAGCGGTCATCGAGAACGGGCGGGTATCGTCCCACGGTCACCCCGGGGCGGCAACCCCGGCTGCGTCGTCGGGCGCTGGAAATTTGTCGCGCGTACCGCCGGGCTGGGCGATCATCGGCCACCGCTCGTACGCGTCCCGGAGGTATTTCGATGCAGCGTCCCCCCGCCGAGATCGGCCAGTCGGTCGACGAGGTCGATACACCGGCCCTGATCGTCGAACTGGACGCCTTCGAGGCCAATCTCCAGCGCATGGCGCGGCTCGGCAGGGAATACGGCATCAACTTCCGCCCCCACGCCAAAACCCACAAGACGCCCGCCATCGCCCAGCTTCAGGTGAAGGCAGGCGCCATCGGCGTCTGCTGCCAGAAGGTCTCCGAGGCCGAGGTGATGGTCGAGGGCGGGATCGCCGACGTCTACGTCTCTAACGAAGTCGTCGGACGGAAGAAGGTGGAACGGCTGGCGGCACTAGGCCGTCGTGCCCGCATTTCGACCTGCATCGACCATCCTGACCAGATCGAGCCACTGAGCGATGCCGCCCGTCGCTTCGGCGTCACCCTCGGGGTCCGGGTCGAGATCCGGGTCGGCAACCGCTGCGGCATCCCGCCGGGCACGGCGGCGGTGGACCTGGCGAACCAGATCGCCTCCTCTCCCGGGCTCCGGTTCGAGGGACTGCAGGCCTATAACGGCAAGGCCCAGCACATCTACGGGCATGCCGAGCGATTGATCTCGGTCACCCAGACCATCGCCGATGCACGCAACACCCGCGACGCACTCAAGGCCGCCGGCTTCGACTGCCTCTATATCGGCGGTGCCGGCTCCGGCACCTATGCCCTGGAAGGGCAGAGCGGCATCTACAACGAGCTGCAATGCGGCTCCTACCTGTTCATGGACCTCGACTACGGGAAGCTGCGAAATGCCGGCGGCGCACCAGTGGTCGATTGGCAGCACAGCCTGTTCGTGCTGGCGACCGTGATGAGCCGGCCGGAACCGGCCCGTGCCATCTGCGATGCGGGGTTGAAGGCGGTCAGCATCGACTCGGGCGGCCCGGCACTGGCAGGCAATTCCCGCGCCGAATGGGTGCGGGGCGGCGACGATCACTCGGGCTGGCTCTTCGCCGATCCGGCGGAAGCGCCGGCACTCGGCGACAAGATCCGCCTCGTCCCCGGCCACTGCGATCCGACAATCAACATGCACGACTGGTTCGTTGGTATCCGCGGAGGCAAGGTCGAGACGTTGTGGCCGATCCTGGCCCGTGGCGCGGTGACTTAACTCCGCTTCGGCTCGCGCATCAGCAGCGCCGAGAATACGCCGAGCGCGGAGACCGCCGGCAAGGTCCAGAGCGCGGCGCGGTAGGTGTCCTCGGCATAGACGCGGGCGCCGGCGGCCAGTGTGCCGTCCCAGCCGAGGTCGAGGAGCCAGCCGATCAGGGGCTGGAACACCGCGCCCGATCCGACGACGAAGGTGTTGACCAGGCCATAGGCGGCGCCGGTGGTGCCGGGCGGGTTGTGCTCGCGGACGGCGGCGAAGCACAGGATCATCGAGCACGAGGCGAAGCCGTTGACGAAGAACAGCACGCCGGTCGTGGTCAGCGACAGCCCGTGCAGGCCCACGATCGCCGCCATCGCCAGAGTCGCGATGAGGGCGAAGGCCAGCATCGGTGACTTCCGCCGGCCGAGCCGGTCGGAGATCCAGCCGTTGACCGGTGCGCCGAGGCCCCAGCCGAGGAAGAGGAGCGAGGCGAGCGAGCCGGCGCCGGGGCGCTCGAGGCCATGCGTCGTCATGATGAACGGAACGGCCCAGAGCCCGCCGAAGGCCAGCATCGGCGCGGTCATGGCAAGGCCGAAGACGGCGCAGAGCCAGGTCTCTCGGTTGGCGGTGACGAGGCGGAGCCCGGCCATGGGCGAGCCGGAGGCGGAGGGGCCGGCGCGGTCGCGGATGGCGATCCAGGCGACGGCGGTGAGGACGACGCCCAGAACCGCCAGCAGCCCGACGGCGCCGCGCCAGGTCAGGTACTCGACCGCGATGCCGAGCGGCGCCTGGCCGGCGATGCCGCCGAGGATGCCGAGCCCCTGGAGCAGGCCCGCCATCATGGCGAAGCGCGCGGGCGGGAATAGCTGGGTCGAGACCGTGAGCGCGCCGACGAAGCTGAAGCCCGAGCCGAAGCCGATGAGGAGGCGGGCGAGATAGGCCGTCTCGAGCGTCGGCGCCACGGCGAAGAACGCGGCGCCGAGGGCGGCGAGCGCCACCGCCGCGGTGATCAGGCGGCGGGCGCCGTAGCGGTCCATCAGCATTCCGGCGGGAAGCTGCAGCGGCGCGTAGGTGTAGAAATAGAGCGAGGAGAGCGTGCCGAAGACGGCGCCGCCGACCTGGAACTCGGCCATCAGCTCGCCGACCATGACGCCAGGGCTGACGCGCAGCACGAAGGCGTAGAAGAAGAAGACGGCCGCCGCCGTCCAGGCGAACCACGCCTGCCAGGGCGCCAGCGCCGGGCGCTCAGGCAAGGAAGGGAGCGTCCTGCCGGACCTCGATGAAGGTCGGCCCCTTCGCCTTGGCGGCGCCGGAGACCGCCGACTTGAAGCCGTCGAGGCTGCTCGGGCGGACCGCCTCGCAGCCGAAGGCGCGGGCCAGCATCAGGTGATCGGGGTTGCGCAGGTTGACGCCGATCTCGGCGACGCCGCGCTGGACCAGGCCGTCGCGGATCTGGCCGTAGCCGTCGTTATTCCACATGATGATGGCGAGCGGCATCTCGAGCTCGACCGCGGTGGCCAGCTCCTGCACGGTGAAGAGCAGGCCGCCGTCGCCAACCAGCGCCGCCACCTCTGCTTCCGGTCGCGCCAGCTTGGCGCCGATCGCGGCCGGGAGGCCGAATCCCAGCGTGCCGTAGCCGCTCGGATGGAACCAGGTCCGGGGTTCGGCGCAGGGATAGAGCTGATTCCCAGCATAGGCGATCTGCGTCATGTCGGTGACGACGATGCCGTCGGCCGGCAGCGCCGAGCGAAGCGCATCAAGGACTTTCTTGTGGGTCTGCCGGAGCGGGGGCAGCCCGCCCAGCATGCGGGTGCGCGCGTCGGCGACCGCCTGCGCCGAGGCCTTCGCATGCGACTTGGGCGGATCGGCTTCGAGCGTGGCGACCAGGGCTTTGACCGCCCGGCCGGCGTCGGCGTGGATCGGCACGTCGGCCGGATAGTCGCGGTTGAAGTGCTGCACATCGACATCGATGCGCACCAGCTTGCCCTCGATCGGCAGGTAGTCCGAATAGTGATCGGTCTCGGCCAGCTCCGAGCCGATCACCACGACGACGTCGGCTTTGGCCAGCAGGTCGCGGACCGGTTTGTAGATGAGGTTGGCGCCGACCGAGAGCGGGTGAGTATCGGGGATCGTCCCCTTGCCGGCCTTGGTCGGTGCGACCGGCCCGCCGATCAGCTCGACCAGCTTCAGCATGGCGGGTCCGGCTCTGTTGGCCCCACCTCCGATGATGACGAAGGGACGGGCGGCACCGCGGATCAGCTCGGCCGCGGCTTCGATCGCCTCCGGCGTCGGGGCCGGATAGCCGATCGCCGGACGCGACTTGATCTGGAACTCCGCCGGCATGTCGAGCACGTCCAGCGGGATTTCGATATGTACGGGCCGCGGGCGCGAGCCTGAGAAGACGGCGAAGGCCCGGCCGATCGCGTCAGGAAGCTCGTCGGGATCGAGCACGGTGTGGCTGAAGGCGGTCAGCGGCGCCATCGTCGCCTGCTGATTGGTGATCTCGTGCAGGCGGCCACGGCCGGCGCCGAGATCGGCGCGGGCGGCGACCGAGGAGATCACCAGCATCGGCTGGCTGTCGGAGAAGGCCTGGCCGATCGGTGTCGCCGCGTTGGTGACGCCGGGGCCGGTGGTGAACAGGCAGACGCCCGGCCGGCCGGAGACGCGAGCATAGCCGTCGGCCATGAACCCGCCGCCCTGCTCGTGGCGCGGCGTCACATGACGGATGCGGCTGTTCTCGAGGCCGCGATAAAGCTCGAGGGTGTGCACGCCGGGAATGCCGAAGACCAGATCGACGCCATAGGCCTCGAGCAGGCGGATGCAGGCGACGCCGGTCGAGGTACGCGTTGGAGACATGGGCGGCTCTGGCCTCGTCGGGGGAGGGCGGGCTTGGCGGAGCGCGGCGACTCTGGCACGGTTGTCCGAACCTCTACAACCCTGGCGAGGTGCCTGCCGGCGATGGGCGAGACGACGATCCGCTGCTACGAGCTGACCCCGGAACGCTGGGCCGACCTCGAACGGGTATTCGGGCCGAACGGCGCCAACTCCGGCTGCTGGTGCATGTGGTTCCGCCGTCCCCGGAAAGAGTGGCAGGCCGAGCACGGCGAGGGCAACCGCGACTCCCTCAAGGGACTAGGCGAGGCCGGGGCGCCGCTCGGCGTCTTGGCCTATGTCGGCGGAGCGCCCGCCGGCTGGTGCGCGGTGGCGCCGCGAGAGGACTACCTGACGCTGGCAAAGTCGCGCCTGTTCCCGCCGACGGGGGAGGCGAGGCTCTGGGCGATCAGCTGTCTGTTCGTTCACCGCGAATTCCGGCGAACCGGCCTCACCCGGCCGTTGATCGAGGGGGCGCTCGCCTATGCCAAAAGGCAGGGCGCGCGGACGGTCGAGGCCTATCCGGTGATTGCCGAGGGCCGCGCCGATCCGGCACGCGGCTATCACGGCTTCGTCGAGGTCTTCCGGGCCGCAGGGTTCGAGGAGGTCGATCAGCCGTCCGCGACGCGAATGCGGATGCGCGTCCGGTTTCGCTAGCGGCCGGCCAGACCCATCCTTATAGTCCGGCGGCTATGAACTTTGATTCAGTCTTCTGGACCGCGCTCGGCCAGATCATCGGCGTCAACATTGTCCTCTCCGGCGACAATGCGGTCGTGATCGCATTGGCTTCGCGCAATCTGCCGGAACAGTACCGCAACAAGGCGATCTTCGCGGGATCCGCCGGCGCGATCATCCTCAGGGTCATCTTCTCGATCTTCGTCGTCGAGCTGATGACCTTCTCCTACCTGAAGCTGATCGGCGGTCTGCTTCTGCTGTGGATCGGCGTCAAGCTCATCGTGCCGGAGGATGAGCACGGCGGCGGCGTCAAGGGTGCCAGCAGCCTCTGGGGCGCGATCCGCACTATCGTCATCGCCGATGCGGTGATGAGCCTCGACAATGTCATCGCGATCGCCGCCGCCGCGCGAGGCGACCTTTCGCTTCTGATCATCGGCCTCGCCATATCGATCCCGCTGATCATCGTTGGCTCGCAGCTGATTCTGAAGGTCTTGGTGCGCTTCCCGATCCTGGTGGTCGCCGGCGGCGGATTGCTCGGCTGGATCGCCGGCGAGGTGATCGTCACCGACCCCGCCCTCCTGCCCTGGGTCGACGCCAATGCGGCGTGGTTGCACTTCTGGTCGAAGCCGCTCGGTGCCGCTCTCGTCATTGCCGTTGGCAAGGCGCTCGCCGCACGTCAGGCGCCGCCGCCAGATGAAGTCGAGGACCTAGCCGAGAAAGGACGCCGATGACCGGTGACCCCTCAAAGATCCTGGTGCCCGTCGACGGATCGAGCCATTCGGACCGCGCGGTCGCGCAAGCGATCGAGATGATCAAGCTCGCCCAGGTGAAAGAGTTGCATCTGCTCAACGTCCAGCCGCCGCTCAGCGGGCAGGTCGTCGCCTTCATCGACAAGCCGACACGCGACGACTACCACCGCGAGGAAGCCGACAAGGCGCTCGTCAGCGCGCGCAAGCTGCTCGCCGACGCCAAGGTCGATTTCAAAGAGCACATCAGCGTCGGGCAGCCGGGGCCGGCGATCCTCGCCTTCGCCAAGCGGCTGAATTGCGGCCAGATCGTCATGGGCACCCATGGGGCCGGAGCGGCCTTGCAGCTGGTACTCGGCTCGGTCGCCCAGGATGTCGTCCGTGAGAGCAAGGTCCCGGTGACCGTCGTCAAGTGACGACGACATTCGTCCTCGATCCCTGCGCCTGGACCCCGAGCGGGCATCACCAGCAATTCGACTTGGCACTCGTCGAGGAGCTGACGCGTGCCGGCTCGGATGCCTGGTTGTTCGTGCATAAGGATGTGACCGGCGCCTCGCTCGGCCACCCCGCCACCGTACCGCATTTCTCCGTCTTCCCCGGCAAGCCTCTCTCGGACGACGAACTGGTCGGGGATCTCGAGACCTATCTAGTGCAAAACCGGGAGTTCCTCGGCGATCTTCGCCGGTTCGCCTCGGATGTAGACTTGACGGACGCGCTCCTCGTCTTTCCCAACATGCTCCATCACATGCTGTTCGGGCTTGCCGAGTGGCTGGAGGAGCGCGGGCCGGCCGACGGGATGAAGTTGGCTCTGCTGTTCCCTGGCTTCTCCGGATACGAGCAATCGACGGGCACGATCAGCTGGCTCTTCGCGCTGTACCGGCACGGGTTCAATGCGCTTCGACGTGCCGCCGGCGACGCGCCGGTCCTGCTCGCGCTGACATCCGTACAGGCGGCTGAGTACGCCTTCCTGGCGGGGCGGCCGGTCGGGCTCGCGCCTTATCCGACACCGGCCTCGCTTTGGCGCGGGTCATCGCAAGCGACGGCAGCAGCACGCCCCCGGATCGCCTTCCTGGGAGGATCGAGTGGCCGCAAGGGCTTCACCCTGCTGCCGGAAATCGTCGCCCGCACGGTCGCGGTGCACCCGGATGCGGAGTTCGTCATCCAGGTGAACGCCGACGGCGCCGCCCCGCCGGCACCCGAGGTTGTCGAGGCCTTGTGGCGCGCCGGCCCGTCGGTTCGTCTTGTCCCGGGCTATGTCGATCAGGACGCGTTCTTCCGGGCGATCGTCGAGAGCGACCTGCTGCTGCTGCCCTACCAGTCGCCCATGTATCGGACCGGGAGCTCGGCGCTGTTCGAGGATGCAGCATATCTCGGCCGGCCGTGCGTCGTGCCACCCGGGACGAGCATGGCGACCTCCCTTGCGGCCGGGCAGGCGGCCGGACGGGTGGCGGCCGGATCGACGGCGGCCGATTTCGCCTCGGCGCTGATCGATGCGATTTCCGATCGCGACCGGCTGGCGGCAATGGCAGCGTCGGTGGCGGCGGCGCGACGCGCGACGTCGGGCATGAACCGGTTCGCGCAGCGACTGCTCCAGATCGGCTGACCGCTATCCCGCCGGCGCGGTCTCCCGCATCTGTGCGAACATCTTCACCATCTGCTCGGCGGTCAGGTCGTAGCGGAAACGTTCCGCATCGAACTGATCGAGCTCGCCCCGCTTCATGCCGAGTTCGGTGCGCGTGCCGGCCTCGTCGACCAGGACGACATTGGCGTTGAAGCATTCGTGCAGGAGGCCGTGCTTGTCCTTGATCTTGAAGCCTTCGACGCCGTAGCGCCCTTCCTTAAGCTCGGCGCCGGTCAGGTAGGAACGAAGCTCCGTCAGCGGATAGTCGCCCATCTCCAGGCCGGAAAGCTTCGCCATTGCCGCGGCCGCCTGGGTCATGAACATCGGCGTGTCGAGCTCGCGGCCCGGCACATTGTCGAGCGGACGGCGGAAGGCGCCGACGATCATCTGGTTGGTGAGCGCCTTCGAGATGAGGCGGGCCAGCGTGATCGTCACCTCGCCGACGATGTATTCGAAGCCGCGGGGGCTGGTGCCCTCGACCTGGTGATAGGAGTAGTGCGGGCCGATGGTGAAGCAGGCCCTCAAGAGCGGCACGAAGCCGCTCTGGACCTCGCGCCGGGCGCGGGCGTTGTCGGCGAGGATCAGGATGAGGGCTATGTAAGTCGCGATGTCGGCCTGAAGCCCGGTCGAGCGGTTCCAGACGTAGAAGCCGTCGCCGACGGTCGAGCGGGCGAGCTCCAGCTCCGTGCCGACCTGGCGGAGACGCTTGGTCGCGCCGTTGATGCTGTATTCGAGCGAGTTGAGCTGGGCCACCTGCTCGATCGAGGACGCCAGGCTGAACCCGACGATGTCGAACAGCATCACGGCGCGATGGGGCGTGCGCGTAACCGAATAGCGCCGGATCAGGTTGTCGATGATCGCAGGCGACAGCTCGTCCCGCCCGTCGCCGATCTGGAGCGGCAGCGAGACGCGGTTGGGGCGGGCCTGCAGGTCCTTGCAGAGATTCTGAAACGGCGTCGAGGGCATGTGGCGCTGGCCCTGGAACACCTGCGGCACCGTTGCCGCGGCTTCGAAGACCCTGAGTGTCGGCACCACGCAGAGGAACACGGTGGAGCCTTCGTGGCTCCAGCCGACCACCATGTTCTGGCCGAGCCGCCAGATCGCGTTGATCGCCAGGTCGAGCTCGCGCAGCGACTCTCCGACCGCTTCGCGATAGCTCGTCACGCGGCGCGGCGCTTGGTCGCCGGCATCTTGGCGCCCTGGGTTACGGCACCTTCGAGGTCGGTGTCGTAGAGCTGCGCTTCGGTCAGATCGGCGCCGGTGAGATTGGCCTGCGACAGCTTGGCGCCGCGGAGGTCGGCCCGACGCAGCGAGGCATTGTCGAGGATCGTCGGATAGGGCCGGTTCCCCGGCAGCATCAGCGGCGAAGCGTCTGCATCCCGGAGATCCGCGAAGTTGAGCCTGGCGCCGCTCAGGTTGGCGCCGCGGAGATCGGCACCGTCCATCCGGCATCCGCGGAGATCGGCCCCCTGGAGGCGCGCGCCCTGCAGCGATACGCCGCGCATGGAAACGCCGTAGAAGACGGTGTTGCGGGCGACGAGTCCGGTCAGATGCATGCCGTCCAGCGACGGGCCGCCGCGGAGGTCAACGTCGGAGAGGTCGCAAACCTCGCCCTCGCGGCCGGTGGTGCGGACCCAGAGGTCGTGCAGCTTCAGCATCTCCGGAATCGGCCTCGGCAGCTGGGCGACGGTGCGTCCCTGCGGCTTGTCGGTCAGCACGCCGGCCATGCTGGCGCCGGAGAAGTCGGCATTCTCGAGCTTGGCGCCGGTCAGGATCGCGTCCTTGAGGGAAGCGCCGCGCAGGTTGGCCGAGGTCAGATTGGCGCCCTGGAGGTTGACGCCCGAGAGGTTGGCGCTACGGAGGTCGGTCTTGGAAAGCTGACAGCCGACCATGATCGCGTCGGTGAAGTCGGTCTGGGCGGCGTTGGCCTCGCTGACGTCGGCACCGGTCAGGTCGGCGGCGCCGAGATCGGCGGCCATGGACGCGAGGTTGCCGCCTTTCGTGCGCTTGGTGATCGACCCGTCCCTGAGGTCGGCCCGGTGCAGGTTGGCGCGGACGAGAACGGCGCCGCGAAGGCGGCAGCCCCGAAGATCGGCGGCTACAAGGCGCGCACCCTCGAGATTTGCCTCGGTCAGATCGGCGGCGAAGAAGATGGCGTCTTCGAGCTGGCATTCGGAAAGGTCGGCACCCACCAGCAACGCGCCGGTGAAGTCTGCGCCCTTGAGATTGCTGCCCGACATGATCAGGCCGCTCAGGTCGTGGAACTGCAGCTGCGCGCGGCGACCGCCGGGCTTGCTCAGCATGAACTTCAGATGGGCATCCAGGATCACCCGCAACTGCGTGTGGCTCACGCGTTGGCGTTCCGGCGCCTCGTTCGCCGACATCGCACTCCCCCGCCTTCCCTGGCGTGCCTCACGTCTAGCACGGCTTCCCACCCTAGCCGTCCCCGACTCCAACACTTAAACAGAATAAGCGTAAAATCCTGACATATGACCCGGTGGGCTAGGGGCACCGCCCAAGGCGGTTCCCCACCGACATAAATACTCTGGCACATTATACGGGGTGGCGCGACCCTCCGTCATAGTTGCAAACCATTCGCAAGGTCGCTGTTTCACCCAGAAGCATGAAGGCTTTGTGGATCGGCTGTGCCTCGGCACACTCGGCCTCTGACGCCGTTCGGGGGGAATTGCCATGAGCCGTGATCTGTTCTCGCTTGCGGGCCAGGTGGCTCTGGTTACCGGCGCGTCGAAAGGCCTCGGCCTCGCCATGGCGGAAGCCATGGCCGAGGCCGGGGCCACCGTCGCCCTCAACGGGCGAAGCGCGGAGACGCTGGCGGCCCGGGTCAAGGAGTTCGAGGCCAAGGGGTTGAAGGCGTCCGCGGCCCCCTTCGACGTCACCGATCCGGAAGCCTGCAAGAAGGGGATGGCTGATGTCATCGCCCGTCACGGCAAGCTCGACATCCTGATCTGCAATGCCGGGAACCAGCACCGGAAACCCCTGATCGAGTGGGAGCTGGACGACTGGCACAGCCTGATGAACACCCACCTGACCTCGGCCTTCGTTCTGGGCCAGGCGGCGGCCAAGCACATGATCCCGCGCGGCACGGGGCGCATTATCATGATCGGCTCGATCATGTCGACGCTGGCCCGGCCGACGGTGCATGCCTACACGGCGGCGAAAAGCGGGATATGGGGATTGACCCGGACCATGGCGGCGGAGCTGGGGCCGAAGGGCATAAACGTGAATGCCATCGCGCCCGGTTTCTTCGTCACCGACATGAACACGGCGCTGGTCGAGAATCCGGACTTCAAGTCCTGGATCGAGAAGCGGGTGCCGCTGGGGCGCTGGGCCGATCCCAAGGAGCTCGGCGGCGCCGCGGTGTTCCTGGCATCCAAGGCTGGATCCTACGTCAATGGCCACCTGCTCACCGTCGACGGCGGCCTGGTCACGACGGTCTGAAAACGAAACGGGCGCCTCACCGAGGCGCCCGTCCGGTTCGAAAGCTCGTTAGAGCTTACGACTTCTTCTCGAGGTTCCAGTAGACCATCCGCGGCAGCTCGAGAATGCCCTCGACGTTCTTGCGGTAGCCGATCTTGGCCAGGTACTGGCCCATCGGCACGTAGGGCACGACCTCGTAGAACCGCTTCTGGAAGCGGTCGATCCAGTCCTTGCGCTGGGCGTCGCCGCTGATCGTCAGGAACTCCAGGCGGATCTTCTCCAGCTGCTCGTCGCAGGGCCAGCCGAACCAGTTTTTGCCGTCGCAGGGCGTCGGCGCGGTGGTGTTGGTGATCGGGTTGCCCATGAAGTTGCCGGAGGCATAGGAGAACAACACGTTCCACGAGGCGCGGTTCGTCGCCGACGGCGCCTCGCGGTTCTGACGGCGGACCAGCACCGTGCTCCAGTCCATGGTCTGGAGATCGGTCTTGAAGCCCACTTCCTTGAGCGCCTGATCGGTGATCAGCGCCATCTCGCCGACGATCTTGTTGTCGGACGCGCTGAGGATGACGACCGGCTCGTCCTTGTAGCCGGACTCCTTGAGGAGCTGCTTCGCCTTCTCCTTCTTGGCCGCGGCGGACAGCGTCGTCCAGTCGCCGAGGCCGGCATTGGTCTCCAGCGGCGAGCCGCAGACGTAAGGCGACCAGCAGACCTTCTGCAGATCGGCGCCGCCGGCGACCACGTCGAGGAACGCCTTCTGGTCGAGGGCGTAGAGCAGGACCTGGCGGACCTTCGGGTTGTTGAAGGGCGGGATCAGGTGGTTCGCACGCCAGACGAGCTGGTTGCCGAGCTTGTTGATGACGCGGGTCGCGACCTGCGGATTGGACTTCACCAGACCCTCGAGGTCGGCGGGGAAGTACTCCATCACGTCGACCTCGCCGGTGCCGAGCGCCTGCACGCCGGTGGCCGGATCGGGGATGTACATCCATTCGAGGCGGTCGATCTTGGCGAGCTTGGCGCCGCCGTAGCCGTCGGGCTTATCCGAACGCGGCACGTAAGCGGCGTTCTTCTTGTAGACGACCTTGCTGCCCGGAACCCACTCCTCCTTGACGAAGGTGAAGGGGCCAGAACCGATGTTCTCGGTGATCGCGGTGTTCGGGTCGGTCTGGGCATCCTTCTCGCGCATGATGAAGGCAGCGTTGCCGGAGTTCGACAGCACCTCGAGCACGGGACCGAATGCTTCCTTGAACTTGATCTCGAAGGTGTCGGTGCCAGTCGGCACGATGTCGGCGATCTTCGAGAACATGATCTGCGCGCCGATGATCTTGACGCCCCAACGCTTCAGCGAGGGCACGACGTCCTTGGACGTCACCGGCGAGCCGTCATGGAACTTGAGGCCGGAGCGGATCTTGAACGACCAGGTGAGGCCGTCGGCGCTCTTGGACCAGCTCTCCGCCATCTGCGGCTTCGGGTCGAACTTGTCGCCCTCGGCGAATAGGACGTCGTAGATGTTGTAGGCGTGGCTCGCGGTCACGTCGGCCGTCGTCACGATCGGGTCTACGATCTTGAGGTCGGCCTGGGCGACGATCTTGAGCGTCGATTGCGCGGTGGCTGGCGAGGCGAGCAGAAACGCGAGTGCCGCCGCGGCGCTCAGCGCCTTCAGGCAGCGGATAGGGGGTGTGAAAGTCATAGTCCGAGCACTCCGATATTTCCAATCGGAATACTCTAGCGAACAGTTAGCACAAGTCCAACAGAACTCGCCCGGCCAGCGAGTTTTCTAATCATAAATGGGTTCAGGCGGTGGTCAGCCCGGCATTCAGCTTGGGCATCTCGCAGCGGACACTGACGTCGATCGGCGAGCGGCAGGCCTGGTTGACCCGGACATGGCCGACGGCGCTCACCAGCATGAAGGCGTCGGTCGGCTTGAGGCGGAGCCGCTCCTCCAGGTGCCTCATCATCTCGCGGACGGCGATCTCGGAGGCCTCCTCGTATGTCTTGGCGGATGCGGTCTGGATCAGCAGGTCCGGCGTCTCCAGCCACGGCCACTCGCGGGCAGTGCCTTTCTCGAGGCCGATGCGGACATGGACCCGGGCGCCGATCTCGACGCCGGTGCCGCTGACCTCGCCGTCACCCATCGAGGCATGGACGTCGCCGATGTAGAAGAAGCCGCCGGAGACGCGTACCGGCAGATGGACGCGGGCGCCGACGGCGATGGCGTTGTTGTCCATGTTGCCGCCGTGCTTGCCGCAATAGGCGGTGCCAATCGGCTCGCCCGCCGGCGCGGTTGCCATCACGCCGATCATCGGACGGACCGGGAAGCGCAGATTGTCGAAATGGATTACGCCGTCCTTGACCGGCAGAATCTTGGCGATCGGCTCGTTCACAAGGTTGCGGACCAGGCCGAAGTCAGGCTTCACCAGGAGGAAGCCGTAGTCGTCGAGCGCGATGCCGAGCACGTCGACCACCAGCGCATCGCCCGGCTCGGCGCCGATCACCCTGATCGGTCCCGTCGCCGGATTGCTCTTCGGGTACTTGTCGCGGAAATCGGGCGCGGTCTCCATAACCTGTTCGGGCCGCTTGAGGCGGCCGGCGCGGGCATCATGGGTTTCGATCATCAGCTCGGTGCCGGGCAGGATCTCGAGCCGCGGCGTTTCCGACTTGTCGACCTTGTAGGTGACCGTCTCGCGGGTCAGCAGAATGGGTGCGGCCATGTCAGGACCTCCTGGCGTCCTTGAGAGCGGTGAGAATGCCGATCAGCGCCTTGTCGCGGGCGGCGGCGCGCTCGCGGACGGGCCTTCCTTTGACCGCAACCTCGACCTCGGGCAGCAGCTTCTTGATCGTCGCCGCATCGAAGTCCGGAGTGCCGAGTTCCTTGAACAGGCCCTGGATCATGCCGCCCAGGTGATCGACGAAATGCGGCATGCCGCCTTCGCCGCCGGCGAGCGCGAAGGTCTGCATCGGGCCCATGATCGCCCAGCGCAACCCCGGCCCGTCGGAAATGGCGGAGTCGACGTCCTCGACCGAGACGACGCCCTCCAGCACCAGATGGAGGGCTTCCCGGAAGATCGCCATCTGCAGGCGATTGGAAACGTGGCCGGGAATCTCCTTCTTCAGCCGGATCGCGACTTTGCCGACATGGCGATAGAAGCCGACCGACCAGTCGACGACCTCGGTCGACGCGTTCGGCCCGCCGGCGACCTCGACCAGCGGGATCAGGTGCGGCGGGTTGAATGGATGGCCGACGATCAGCCGCTCCTTGTGCTTCAGTCGGGCGCCCATCGCCGACGGCATCAGCGACGAGGTCGAGGACGAGATGACCCGGTCGGCCGGCAGTGCTGAGTCGATTTTCGCCAGAAGATCCTGCTTCAAGTCCAGGCGCTCGGGCGCCTGCTCCTGCACGAAGTCGACGCCGTCGACCGCCTTCACCGGATCATGGGTGAAGCTGACCTTGTTCGGTGAGGCGCCGGGGGAGAGACCCAGCTTCTCCAGCGACGGCCAGGCGCGCTCGATGAAACCCTTCAGGAATTCCTCGCCCTTGGGATTGGGGTCCTGGGCCGAGACCTCGTAGCCATGGGCGAGGAAGTAGGCGGACCAGGAGGCGCCGATAGTGCCGGCGCCGATCACGCCGATGCGTTTGACCGAGCCGAAGGCGGGAAGGGACATCGTCGAACCTCTGGGTGGCGATCAGATGGAAGGCAGTATGACGGACGGATTGCCGACGGCGCGCAAGGCGATCCGTCCGGTTATGGAAGGCGACGGCTCATCCGCAGGGAAGTGTGTGATCCTTGAAGTCCTCGCGAAGCTTGGTCTTGAGCAGCTTTCCAGTGGCGGTATGCGGCAGCTCCTTCACGAAGACGACGTCGTCGGGGACCATCCACTTGGCGACCCTTGCCGAGATGAACTGAATGACGGCCTCCCTGGTTGGCGTCTTGCCCTCCTTGGGCACGGCGATCAGCAGCGGCCGCTCGCCCCATTTCTGGTGCGGAAGTCCGATCACGGCCGCCTCCTGGATCTCGGGATGGCCGATCGCCAGGTTCTCGATGTCTATCGAGCTGATCCATTCGCCGCCGGACTTGATCACGTCCTTCCGGCGGTCGGTGACCTGTAGGTAGCCGTCCGCGTCGATGGTGCCGACGTCGCCGGTACGGAACCAGCCCTCTTCGTCGAAAGCGGCCGATGACGCGGCCTCGTCCTCGAAATAGCCACCGATGACGCCGGGCCCGCGGACCAGCAGTTCCCCCTGGGACTTGCCGTCATGGGGCAGGCGCGTGCCGACGGCGTCGACGATCTTCATCTCGACGCCCCAGAGCGCGCGGCCCTGCTTCAGCTGCACCGCCCTCTGCTCGTCGTCGGGGAGTTCCATGTGCTTGCGCTTGAGCGCGCCGGTGGTGCCGACCGGGCTCAGCTCGGTCATGCCCCAGCCATGCAGCACGGTGACGCCGTAGCGCTTCTGGAAGGCTTCCAGCATCGACGGTGCGATGGCCGAGCCGCCCACCAGGAGGCGCTTGAAGGTACGGAAGCTCTGGCCCGACTCCGTCATGTGCTTGAGCAGCCCGAGCCAGATCGTCGGCACGCCGAGGGAGAAAGTGACGCCTTCCTCGTTGAACAACTTCGCGAGGCTGGGGCCATCCAGCGCCGGCCCGGGCATGACCAGGCGGGCACCCGACATGGCGGCGGCATAGGGAACCGCCCAGCCGTTGACGTGGAACATCGGCACGATCGGACAGACGGAATCGAGGCTCGACATGCCGAACACGTCGGCGGCACAGCAGGTCAGGGTGTGCAGAACGGTAGAACGGTGGGTGTAGAGCGCACCCTTGGGGTTGCCTGTGGTGCCCGAGGTGTAGCAGAGCGAGGAGGCGGTCTGCTCGTCGAAGCGCGGCCAGTGCAGATCGTCGTCCTCGGCCGCCAGCAGCTCCTCATAGCAGGAGAGGTTCGGAAGGGTGCTCGCCGCCGGCATATGCGTGCGGTCGGTCATCAGGACGAAGTGCCGGACGGTCTTCAGCTCGGGTGCCAGCTGCTCGACCAGTGGCAGGAAGGTCAGGTCGAAGAACAGCACGCGGTCGGCCGCGTGGTTGAAGATGTAGATCAGCTGGTCGCCGAAGAGCCGGGGGTTGATGGTATGGCAGACCGCGCCGATGCCGGAGATTGCATAGTAGAGCTCGACATGGCGATAGCCGTTCCAGGCCAACGTGGCGACGCGGTCGCCGAATCCGGCATCGAGCCGCATCAACGCCTTGGCGGCCCGCTTGGCGCGCTTGTTGGTCTCGGCCCAGGTGGTGCGATGGATCGGCCCCTCGACCGTGCGCGAGACGACCTCGGCATCCGCATGGTTCAGCGCGGCGTGCTCGATCAGGCTCGAAATCAGCAATGGCCAGTCCATCATCCGACCACGCATGGGTGCCTCCTCCGAAGATGGCGCCGGGTTGACCCCGGTCGCCGATCGGAGCCTAAATCACCGCCTTTCCGTACTCCAAGGATTTGCCGACATGGCCGACAGCCTGACCAATCAGCCGCAGATCGACGGCGAGGAGATCCTGGCCGGCGTGAAGCGCTGGATCGAGATCGAATCGCCCTCCCACGATGCCGTCGCCGTCAACCGCATGGTCAGCGAGGTCGAGGCGACGATGCAGGAGGTCGGCACGCTGACCGAGCGCATTCCTGGCCGCGATGGCTTCGGCGACGTCCTGAAGGCGAAGAGCCCCTGGGGCGGCGAGGGGCCGGGCATCCTCGTCCTCTCGCATCTCGATACAGTGCACCCGATCGGCTTCATCAAGGACACGCTGCCGTTCAAGCGCGAGGGCGATGTCGTCTATGGACCCGGCATCTACGACATGAAGGCCGGCGCTTATCTTGCCTACTACGCCTATCGCCATCTCGTCCGCATGGGCCAGAAGACCAAGTTGCCGGTGCGCTTTCTGTTCGTGCCGGAGGAGGAAGTCGGAAGCCCGACCAGCCGGGCGATGATCGAGGCCGAGGCCCGCAACGCCAAATACGTGCTGGTGACCGAGCCTGCGCGTGATGGCGGCAAGATCGTCACCAGCCGGAAGGGCGTCGCCCGCTTTGTGATGAAGACCGAAGGCCGTCCCGCCCATGCCGGCGCCCGCCACGAGGACGGCCGCAGCGCGATCAAGGAGATGGCCCGCCAGATCCTGGCGATCGAGGCGATGACCGACTACACGCGCCAGATCACCACATCGGTCGGCCTTATCTCGGGCGGCACCGGGGTCAATGTGGTGCCGCAGTTCTGCACGGCCGAGGTCGACATGCGCGTCCCCGACCAGGCGACAGCCGACGAGATGTGCGCCAAGATCCTCGGCCTCAAGCCGGTCGATCCGGACGTCAAGCTGACGGTGACCGGCGGCCTCAACCGGCCGCCCTATACCAAGGATGCCAAGATCGGCGCGCTGTTCGATCACGCGAAGTCGGTCTGCGCTGAATTCGGCCTCGACCTGCAGGATGTGAAGCTGACCGGCGGCGGCAGCGACGGCAATTTCACGGCTGCCCTCGGTGTGCCCACCCTGGATGGACTGGGCGCGGACGGGAAGGGGGCGCATACGGACTACGAGCAGATCTATTTCTCCTCGCTCGAGCCGCGGGCGAAGATGTGGGTGCGCCTGTTCGAGACCCTCGAATAGTGGCGCTCACCACCGAGCTCTGGATCGCCGCCCACATCCGGCGCTGCACCGTCGACGGCATCGGCGCGACGGTGGTGAGGAAAGGCGATCCGGTCGGTGGTGCGGTGCTGGTGAAACTCTATCTCGGCCGCGAGGGCTGCCGCGTGATGACCCGCATGACCGGCCCCGACGGCGAGCCCGCCTGGATGGGTGCGCTGGGCGGCAAACTGGTTCCGGAACCGGAAGCCGACGCCTATATCGCGCGCCAAGTCGGCTACGACACAGATCTCTGGGTGCTGGAAGTCGACGATCCGAAGGGGCGGCACCCGTTCGAGGGGAAGATGCTGTAGGGTGGTTCACCCACCAAGGAGATAGTGAATGGCGACCAGGATGCGCTGGCTGACGCTAGCCTTCGTCCTCTCGAACCTGTTTGGACATGCCACCGCTTTCGCTGCAGAGAACTGGCCGGACTCCGTCGATCGATACGTCGCGCAAGTCCGGGCGTCGCTGCAGACGACGGACATGGACGGCTATCTGGCGGCGGTGAAGAACCCGGACGGCTCCGTGTTGCTCGACGTTCGCGAGGACGACGAATTCAGGGCCGGGCATGTGCCGGGCTCGGTCAACATCCCGCGCGGCCTGCTCGAATTTCGCATCTGGCGGCAACTTGGCTATCCGACGCCGGTGGACACCGGCCGCAAGATCTACGTGCAGTGCCGGACCGGTGGCCGGGCGACGCTGGCGACCAAGCAACTCAAGGACATCGGCTTCACCAACGTGATCGCGGTTATCATGAATTTCGAGGAGTGGGAGAAGAAGGGTCATCCGGTCGTGAAGGCCGTATCGAAGTGACGGTCAACTCGTGACGCGGATGATCAAGCGGGTGCGCGCCGAATGGCGCGAGGTCGTGCTGGTGTGCCGCAAATGCTCGAAGAAGCTCGATGGCGGCTTCGGGGCGAAGGGTAACAAGCGCCTCGCCTAGGTGCTGCGGAAAGCGCTGGCGACGCTCGGCGAGAAGAAGGCCGAGGGCCGCCGCGGACGCGTCGGCGTGATCGAGGTCGGATGCTTCGATGTCTGTCCGAAAGGCGCGGTGACGACGGTGCGGGCAGGCACGCCCGCCGTCTGGCGGATCGGGCCCGAAGGAACGTCGGTCGAGGAGATCGTGGCAGCGCTCGGGCTGAGGACGAAGCCGGTCTAAATGAGCGCAGGCCCCAGCCTAAGACTTCTTCGGATCGAGCTTCGTCGTATCCGGCTTCATCGCGCTCCAGAGCGTGCGGTAGGAAAGCTCGATCCGCTCGTCGGCGGATTGCCGCTGCTCGGGCGTCATCTTGACGTGGTCGGCGATCATGACTCCGAGACTGGGCAGCGCGTCGCGCGGTACCTGCGCGGATAACTCCCACAGATTCGCGCGCTTGAACGCCTTGGCGCAGTGAAGGAACGCCTCCGTCACGTGGATGACGATGGCGGAACGCGGCAGGTTTCCTTCGACGGCCATGGACTGGAGCAATTCGGGATCGACGCTGAGCCGTGCAGTGCCGTTGATCCTGACCGTCTCCTCGATGCCGGGGATCATGAACAGCAGCCCGATATGCGGGTTCTCGACCAGGTTGCGGATGGCGTCGAGGCGGTTGTTGCCGGGGCGATCGGGCAGCGCCAACGTATTCGGGCCTAGGATCTTGAAGGTGCCGGGCGGATCGCCCCTGGGTGTCACGTCCTGGTTGCCGGAAGCATCGGCCGTCGCCATGCAGTAGAAGGGCGCGGTCTCGATGAAGCGGCGGATATGCACGTCGATATGGCCGATGTCCTTGGCGATCACCAGCGCCGAGGGTTGCGGATAGGTGTTCTCGAGCAGCTCGCGGGCGGCCGCATCGTCGAGCAAGGCGGGAAACGGCGGGGCGGTATCCGGCATCGATTGGCTCCTTGGTCTCAGCGTCCGGCGATGGTCATTCCCTCGACGCGGATCGTCGGCGCGTTGACGGCCATGCGGAACTGGAGGTCGTTGGCCGGCGTCATCTTGAGGAACATGTCCTTGAGATTGCCGGCCACGGTCACCTCGCTCACCGGGTGAGCGATCTTGCCGTTCTCGATCCAGAAGCCCGAGGCGCCGCGGCTGTAGTCGCCGGTCACCATGTTGACGCCGCTCCCCATCAGGCTGGTGACGTAGAAGCCGCTCTTGATGTCGGCCATCAGGTCGTCCGGGCTGACCTTGCCGGCTTCGAGATAGAGATTGGTCGCCGACGGCCCGGGCGGGCCCGAGGTGCCGCGGGAGGCATGCCCGGTCGTGACGAGGCCGAGCTGGCGGGCCGAGGCGAGATCGAGGAGCCAGGTCTTGAGGATGCCGTCCTCGACCAGAGCCCAGCGGCGGGCGGCGATGCCTTCGCCGTCGAAGGGGCGCGAGCGGAGCCCGCGCGGTTTCAGCGGGTCGTCGATGATGTTGAGGCCGGGGGCCAGGATCTGCTTCCCCATCTGGTCCTTGAGGAAGCTCACCTTGCGCGCGACCGAGGTGCCGGTGATGGCGCCCGCGACGTGGGAGACCAGGGACGAGGAAACCCGCGGATCGAAGACGACGGGTACGCGTGCGGTTTCCGCCTTCTTCGGGTTGAGCCGGCGGACCGTCCGCTCGCCGGCCCTCCGGCCGACCAGCGCGGCCGGTTCGAGATCGCCGCCATAGACGGAGCTGGAATAGTCGTAGTCGGTCTCCATCGCGCTGCCGGTGCCGGCGACCACAGAGACGCTGACGCCGTGGCCGGAACGGGCATAGCTGCCGGCGAAGCCGTTGGAGGCGGCAATCGCGATCTCCGAGCGCGACCAGGTCGCCTCGGCGCCTTCGGAATTGGTGATGCCGGGAACGGCGCGGGCGGCGTCCTCGGTCTCCATCGCCCGCGCCTCCAGCGTCTCAGGGCTGGGCTCGGCGGGATCGTTGAGATCGAGGTCGGGAATGCTGCGGGCGATCGCTTGCGCATCGGCGAGGCCGCAATAGGGGTCTTCCGGCGCAAGACGCGCCATGGCGACGGCACGTTCGACCAGCTCGGCCAGGGCCTTCGGCGAGGGATCGGTCGAGGACACCGAGGCCTGACGCTTGCCGACCAGCACGCGAAGACCGAGATCTTGTGACTCAGAGCGCTCCAGCATTTCCGGCTTGCCAAGGCGCTGGCGAAGGCCGAGATGCGCCGACTTGAACATGACGGCATCGGCCGCGTCGGCTCCGGCCGTCTTGGCGGAGGCGACGAGACCGGTCAGGAGATCGAGCGAGGCAACGGGCATGGAGGCTCCGGGAACATCATTTCTTCGAAGGTGACATGAGCTTGGTCAGCTCTTTCCGCAAGAGGAAGGCGCCGAGGCCGGCGATGGCGACGGTGGTGACGAACATCTTCAGGAGCCGGATTCCGACCCTCGGATCATCGGCGAAGCCGAAAGGACCGAACAGCACGATGATCGCCACCAGAGAGAGGAACCAGAAGAGGATGAGCGTTCCCATCAGATGGAAGCTCCACGGGCGCCGCTTCCTCGGCGCCCGTGGCTGAGGCGTCGCCGCCGGCGTTGCCGGCTTCGGCTCTTTCTCGGCAAAGAAGCGGGAAAGATCGAAGCTTCCGATCCAGCGGGCGGCGAGGACGCCGATGGCGGTCGACAGGATGAGAGCGAGCGGCACTTTGTAGGGCAGGGGCTGCCCGGTCAGGGATTCGATCGACATGATCAGGCCGATCGTCGCGATCATCGTGGCGAAGAAGCCGATCAGGAATCCAAGGCCGAGTTGGACGTTCTTCAGCATTCCGCTACTTCCAGATCGGTTTGCCCGAGCCCGGCAACCCGTACTCGTCCCAGCGGCGGGTCACCTGCTCGATGATGTCATCGGCCATGCGGATCTTCCGGCCCCATTCGCGCTTGGTCTCGGGCGGCCATTTGTTGGTGGCGTCGAGGCCGATCTTGCCGCCGAGACCGCTCTCGGGCGAGGCGAAATCGAGATAGTCGATCGGCGTGTTCTCGACCACGGTGATGTCGCGCGCCGGGTCCATGCGGGTCGACATCGCCCACATCACGTCCTTCCAGTCGCGGGCGTTGATGTCGTCGTCCACGACGATGACGAACTTCGTGTACATGAACTGGCGGAGGAACGACCAGACGCCGAACATCACCCGCTTGGCGTGACCGGGGTAGGCCTTCTTCATCGACACGACGGCGATGCGGTAGCTGCAGCCTTCCGGCGGCAGCCAGAAGTCGACGATCTCGGGAAACTGCTGGACCAGCAGCGGGATGAATACCTCGTTCAAAGCCTCGCCCAGCACCGAGGGCTCGTCCGGCGGCCGGCCGGTGAATGTGGAGAGGTAGATCGGCTGGCGCCGGCGGGTGATCGCCGTCACCGTGAACACCGGGAAGGGTTCGACCGAGTTGTAGTAGCCGGTATGGTCGCCGTAGGGGCCTTCGTCGCCGTAGTCGGAGAGCGACACCGTGCCTTCCAGCACGATCTCGGCCTCCGCCGGCACCTTCAGCGGCTGGGTCACGCAATCGACCAAGTCGACCTTGGTGCCGCGAAGCAGGCCGGCGAACTGGTATTCGGAGAGCGTGTCCGGCACCGGCGTGACCGCGGCGAGGATGGTGCCGGGGTCGGCGCCGATCACCGCTGCCGCCGGCAGCGGCTCTGTCTTCTCCTTCGACCAGCGGGCATGGTGCTGGGCGCCGCCTCTATGCTTCAGCCAGCGCATCAGGGTGGTGTTCCGCCCCGTCACCTGCATGCGGTAGATGCCGAGGTTGAAGTTGTCCTCGCGTTTGCCGCTCGGTCCCTTGGTCACCACCAGCGGCCAGGTGATCAGCGGCGCCGGCTCGCCCGGCCAGCAGGTCTGCACCGGAAGCGCGCCCAGGTCGATGTCGGCGCCGGTGAGAACCACCTCCTGGCAGGGCGCGCGCGAGACCGAGCGCGGCCGCATCGTCATGACGGTCTTCAGGAGCGGCAGCATCTCCAGCGCTTCGCGCCAGCCGCCCGGCGGTTCCGGCTGCTTCAGGAAGGCGAGGGTCTCGCCGATCTCGCGCAGCTCGGACGGCTCCCGGCCCATGCCCCAGGCGACGCGCTCGACCGTGCCGAAGAGATTGACCAGCACCGGCATGCCGTAGCGGCTGCCGTCCGGCCGACGCACGTCCTCGAACAGCACAGCGGGTCCCTGCTCGGCCAGAAGCCGGGTCTGGATCTCGGTCATTTCCAGCACCGGGGTGACGGGTGCGGCAACGCGCCTCAGCCGTCCGGCCGCTTCGAGCCGATTCATGAAGTCGCGTAAGCTTGCGTAAACCATTGGCGGATTAGTCTGGCCAGAACCGAGGCGTGTCAACCTGTCGCTGGCGCTTGTCGCCTTCGGCGCCTGCTCCCATATTTTCTACCGTGTTTCAAAGGGCTTGAGCCATGAACTACTGGGTTGTCGGCGGTGAATATACCGATACGGACTTCCGCTTGATCACGCCTGGCAAGGCCGAAGAGCGGATCGGGCCCTACCAGTCCTTCAAGGATGCGAGGGACGCCTGGGCGTCGCGTGCCTTCTCCACCATCGACCATTGCCTGGTCCGCTACCGGATCGTCGAAGAGGACGCCTGACCGATTGCCCTTCGGGTAGGACGCTGCCACGCTTGCGTCCGACCGAGGGAGGGCAGATATCAGATGGCGTCGAAGGCGGCCGTAGTGCTTCGTCCGCTCCTTCTCGTCCTCTTCGTGGCGACGGCACCGGTTGTTGCGCGTGCCGAGGAGCCACCGCCGGCCGAAGGCACCTCGATCTGGTGGCTCGCCGCCTACAAGGCCGCGACCTTCGAGGCGGCGGCGAACACGGCCGACATCGCGTTGTTCTCTCTGTTCATCGGTGGCAGTGCGGCAACGGCGGCGGGTTACTTCGCCGTCAATACGGCCACGGCGCTGGCGTCCTATTATTCCCATGAAATGCTCTGGAATCTGTACGGGCCCGAGCTCAACGACGCGTCGGAGACGCGCATCGCCCTGCAGAAGACCGTTACCTACCGTGTCGTCAGCATCTCGCGGCACCTGGCGCTGGGCGCCGCTTTCGGTGGCACCCTCGCTGCCTCGCTCGCCTTCACTGCGGCGGGGCAGGCGGCCGACATCGCCCTCTATCTGACGAACGAGACGCTGTGGGCGCGCTATGGCCCGCGTCCGGTCCGCTGAGGCGACGGCGGGTGGAATTGCTGGCCTCGGCGCTCAGTAGGCCTCGACCGCCTTCCGCGACTGACCGTTCGCAGGCGCCGCCAGACGCTCGACCGGCCGGCGGCCGAATTTCAGAAAGAGGGTCGGCGTCAGGATGGCGTCGAGGATGGTGGCGCTGATCAGGCCGCCGAAGATGACGAGCGCCACCGGCGACAGGATCTCGCGGCCCGGCGTGTCGGAATCGAGGATCAGCGGCAGGAGGGCGAATCCTGCGGCCGAAGCGGTCATCAGTACCGGCGTCATCCGTTCGAGGCTGCCGCGGATGACGACCTCCTGACCGAACGGCTGGCCCTCGCGCAGGATCAGGTTGATGTAGTGGCTCACCTTGAGGATGCCGTTGCGCGTCGAGATGCCGGTCAGGGTGATGAAGCCGATCAGGCTGGCGACGGATAGGGGCTGTCCGGCGATGATCAGGGCCAGCACGCCGCCGACCAGGGCGAAGGGCACGCTCGCCATGATCACTAAGGTCAGAGCCGTCGAGCGATAGCGGAAATAGAGGACGATGAAGATCAGCGACAGCGAGATGCAGGAGAGGAGCGAAAGCCTGAGCGTCGCTTCCTCCTGCGCCTGGAACGCGCCTTCGAGGCTGGTGAAGTAGCCGGACGGCAGGCGCATCCCGGCGAGTGACGCGCGGATGTCGGCGACGATTCGGGTCATGCTGGAGCCGTCGGAGTTCGCGATCACGACGATACGTCGGCGTCCGTTCTCGCGCAGGACCTGGTTGGGGCCGTCGGTGTCCTCGACCTGGGCGACGTAGGAGAGAGGGATGCGTCCTGCGGGAGTCTCGATCAGCAGCGCGCCGAGACCCTCGCTGGTGCGGTCGTCATCGGCGAGGCGGAGGATCACGTCGTAGCGCCTGGTTCCGTCGATCACCTGCGAGACCACCCGCCCACTGGACAGGTGCTCGAGCGATCGGGTGATGTCGGCAGGGGTGATGCCGAACAGGAGGGCTCGCTCGGCGTCGGCGATGATGCGAACCTGCGGCACGCGCGTCACCCGCTCGACGCCGAGATCGACGATCCCCGGGATCTTCGCGAGCTCGAGCCGGACGCGCTCGGCCAGCGTTCCGATCAAGTCGAGATCGTCGCCGAATATCTTGACAGCGATCTGGGCGCGGATACCCGAGCGCATGTGGTCGAGGCGGTGGGAGATCGGCTGGCCGATCAGCAGCGTCGCCGGCAGGACGCCGATCTTGTCGCGGATCGCCGCGTGGATCTCCTCGCGGCTGCGGGACGACGGCTTGAGATCGACGTCGATCTCGGCTGCATGGACGCCCTCGGCATGCTCGTCGAGCTCGGCGCGGCCGGTGCGCCGGCCGACCGAGATCACCTCGGGTATCTCCATCATCAGCCGCTCCGCCATCAGGCCGAGACGGTTCGACTCCGCAAGCGAGATGCCGGGATTGAAGTTGAGGGCCATCGTCAGCGTGCCTTCGTTGAACGGCGGCATGAAGCTCCGCGGCAGCAGAAGCAGCGCGATGGCGGCGGTGACGGCGAGGGCGGCCGAGGTGGCCCAGATCCTCGGCGCGCGCGGGAATGCCCAGAGCAGCAGGCGCTCGTTCTGCCGCTTCAGGCGGGCGACGAGCCAGGAATCGCCGTGCTCAAGCCGCTTGAGGCTCGGCAGCAGGTAGAAGGACAACACCGGGATGACCGTTACCGCCGTCACCAGGCTGGCGAGGATCGAGACGATGTAGGCGACGCCGAGCGGCCGGAACAGCCGGCCTTCGAGCCCGGTCAGCGCGAACAGCGGCACGAACACCAGGACGATGACCATGGTGGAGTAGAAGATGCCGGAGCGCACCTCTTGGGAGGCGTCGATCACCACGTCGATCGCCTGGCGCGGCGTCGGCAGCGCCAGGTTTTCCCTCAGCCGCCGGAAGATGTTCTCGACGTCGACCACGGCATCGTCGACCAGCTCGCCGATGGCGATGGCGATGCCGCCGATGGTCATGGTGTTGATCGACATCCCCAGCGTCTCGAAGACGATCATGGTGATCAGGATCGAGATCGGGATCGCCGTCAGCGAGATCATCGTGGTGCGGACGTTGAGCAGGAACAGGAACAGGATGGCGGTGACGACGATGATGGCTTCGATCAGCACGCTTCGGAGATTGCCGATCGAGGCCTCGATGAAGTGCGACTGCCTGAAGAGATAGTTGTCGACCTTGACGCCGGCGGGCATGGACCGGGAGAGGTCCGCCATTGCCGCCTCGATCTGGTGGGTGAGGTCGATGGTGTTGGCGCCCGGCTGCTTCTGAACGGTGACGATCACCGCCGGCTGGCCCATGTAGCCGGCGTCGCCGCGCTTCACCTGGGGGGCGTAGTCGACGGTGGCGACCTGGCGCAGCAGGATCGGCCGCCCGCCGCGATGGTCGACGACGAGGTCGCGAAGCACGTCGAGGCTCAGGGTCCGCCCGATGTTGCGGATGACGAACTCGCGGCCGCGCTGGTCGATGAATCCGCCGCCGGTATTGGCGCTGAAGTCTGAGATGGCGCGCTCGACGTTCTCCTTGGTGATGCCGTAGGCGGCGAGATCGCTCGGCTGGGGCGTCACCCGGAACGTTCTCACCTCGCCGCCGATCGGGATCACCTGCGCGACCCCGGGGATCGACAGGATCCGGGGCCGGACGATCCAGTCGCCGATTTCCCTCAAGTCCATCGGCGACGTGCTTTCGCCGGTGAGGGCGATCAGCATGATTTCGCCCATGATCGAGGTGATCGGCATCATCTGGGGCATCACCAACGGCGGCAGCCGGTCGCGCGCGAGAGACAGCCGCTCGGCCACCTGCTGGCGGCTCAGATAGACGTTCGCGTTCCAGTCGAACTCGACATAGATGATCGAGATGCCGGCCGCCGAGACCGATCGCACCCGGGTCACGCCGGGGGTTCCCGCCATCGCCATCTCGATGGGGAAGGTGACCATCCGCTCGACTTCGTCAGGCGAGAGGCCGCCGGCCTCGGTCATCACCACGACGCTGGTCTTGTTGAGATCCGGGAAGACGTCGACGGGGATGCGCTGCAGCGACAGGCCGCCGTAGATGACGAGCAGCGCCGCGACGACCAGGACCAGCCCACGAGCGCGCAGGCTGCCGCGGATGATGAGATTGAACATCTCGAACGCCGCCTAGCGGACCTGGCTCAGCAGCTC
>CAMDFP010000023.1 GCA_945897335.1 Asaia bogorensis
GAGAAGTCGGCGAAGTTGCGGTTGATGTCGATGTTGTCTTCGTTGGTGCGGCGGAGCCAGGCGGCGCCGTAGGGATTGACCGAGTGCACCAGCAGCAGCGCCACGTCGCCGTAGCGGCCGATGTCGAGGTCGAGCAGCGCGTCGACCTGCGTGCCCGAGCCGCAGAACAGCTCCGGCCCATGCACGCCCGAGGTCATGACCAGGACCGACTTGGCGTCGGGATTGCCCAGCAGCGCCACGTCGGTCGCCATGTCCTCGCCGTCTGGCCCCTTCATCGGATGGGGATAGGAGCGGACGGCGACGCCGGCGAGATCGGCGGCGAGCTGGAATTTGCGGCGGGCCTTGGCATAGGTGAGCGCGAAACGGTTGCTGACGCTGGGCATCGGGAGTTTTCCGGGGATTTGAGGACGTGGTGAGGAACGACCGCTCTGAGACTAGCAGCCTCGCGCCGATCCTTCACGACCTGGCGACCAAGCCGATCTCCGGTTGCCGGTCAGGGTCGGCACTCGTCCGTGCGCGGCCGCTGCGAGTTGGGTCTTCCGCTCGGCGCCGGACCGGCTACCATGACCGGAGAGAACAAGGCCGAAGGCCGGGTGGTCCAACCAGCAACGAACGGGGGACTAGATCATGTCGTCGAAATTCCTGGCTTCGGCCGTCGCCGTGGCGCTCGCATTCGGAGCCCATGCAGCCTCAGCCCAAAGCGTGCTGAAGGTCGTGCCGCACTCCGATCTGAAGATCCTCGATCCGATCCAGACCACGGCCCGCATCTCGGTCAACCACGGCAACATGGTGTTCGAGACCCTGTTTGCCTGGGACGAGGACCTGACCGTCAAGCCGCAGATGGTCGGCAACACCGCCGTCTCCGCCGACAAGCTGACCTACACGATGACGCTGCGCCCCGGCCTCAAATGGCATGACGGGACGTCCGTCACCTCGAAGGACGTGGTGCCGTCGCTGAACCGCTGGATGGTTCGCGACGTCGCCGGCCAGAAGCTGAAGGAATTCATCGCCGAACTCAGCCCCGTCGACGTCAACAGCTTCAAGATCGTGCTGAAGGAGCCGGTCGGCTGGGTCGAGTTCGCGCTCGGCGCCAGCGCCGGCACGGTGCCCTTCATCATGCAGGCCAGGCATGCCGCCACCGACCCGTTCAAGGGGGTGACCGAGATGGTAGGGTCCGGCCCCTTCAAGTTCGTGGCGGCCGACTGGCGGCCGGGCACCAAAGTGGTCTGGGAGAAGAACAAGGACTACGTGCCGCGGTCGGAGGCCCCGAACGGGCTCGCCGGCGGACGCGTCGCAGGTGTCGACCGCGTCGAATGGATCGTCATCCCCGATCCGGCGACGGCGGCGAACGCCCTGGTCGCGGGCGAAGTCGACCTGATCGACGGCCCGTCGGCGGACATGCTGCCGGTGCTTGAGAAGAGCAAGGACGTCGTCCTGAAGGCGCTCGACAAGGGCGCCTACGGCATCGTTCGCCCCAATCACCTGCATCCGCCCTTCAACGACGTGCGCGCCCGCCAGGCGCTGGCATTGGCGGTCGACCAGAAGGCCTATCTCCAGGCCGCCTATGGCGAGAAGAACACAGCGGTCTGCTACTCGTTCTTCTATTGCGGCACCAGCTTCGGCACCGAGGTCGGCGCAGAAGAGTTCCGCAAGCCCGACCTCGCCAAGGCGAAGCAGCTGCTGGCGGCATCCGGCTACAAGGGTGAGCCGATCGTGGTGCTGCACGCCGCCGACAACGCGGTGATCGGCGCCATCGCCCATGTCGCCGCCGACGCTCTCCGCCAGATCGGCGGCAATGTCGAGCTGCGCTCGATGGACTGGAACAGCGTGCTGACGTTGCGCACCAAGAAGGATGCGCCGACGGCCGGCGGCTGGAGCATCTTCACCACCACCGCATCCAACAGCCTGATGTTCCACCCGCTGCTCAACTTCGCCACCAACACCGAATGCGGCGGCCGGAACTGGTTCGGCTGGGCCTGCGACGAGGAGGCCGACAAGCTCCGCACCCACTTCCTGAAACAGACCGACGAGGGCGAGAAGAAGAAGGCGATCGAGGCCCTGCACCGCCGCCTCTGGCAGACGATGCCGTCGATCCTGACCGGCCAGGCCGCCTCTCCGTTCGCCTGGCGGAAGAACGTCGAGGGCGTGCTCTCGGCGCCGGTGCTGCTGTTCTACAACATCCGCAAGGTATGACGGGACCTTAAGGCCCGCTCAACTTCATTTCCTGAGGCATCCCATGCGCGTCGCGATCGCCGGCTTCGAACTCGAGTCGGTCAGCTTCCTTCCCAGCCCGACCACGCTCGAGGACTTCCGGCGACGCGAGGTGGTCGGAGAGGCCGTGATCTCCTCCCATCGCGGCGTCAACCGGGTGATCGGCGGCTTCGTCAAGGTCTGCGAGGCCGAAGGCATCGAGATGATCGGCATCGTCAGCACCGGCGCCGGCGCCGCGGCGGCTGCCACAGACGAGGCCTTCGACCACTATTGCAAGCAGATCTGCGAAGGGATCGCCAAGGTCAAGGACCGTATCGACGGCGTGCTGCTCTGCCTGCACGGCGCCATGACCACGGTGACGCGGACCGACCCGGATGCCGACATCGTCCGCGAGGTCCGCCGCGTCGTCGGCAAGAAGATGCCGATCGTGCTCGGCCTCGACTATCACGGCAATCTCGACGAGGAGATCCTGAAGCACTCGGACGCGCTGTTCGGCTACCACTACTCGCCCCACACCGACATGGGCGAGACCGGTGAGCGCGCCGCCCGCTGCCTCGTCCGCATGCTCCGGGGCGAGATCAAGCCGGTGGTCGCCATCGCCAAGCCCGGCGTCATGGTGCCCAGCATCTTCAGCGCCACCAACCTGCATCCGCTCGCCGACATCGTCGCGGAGTCTCTCGAACTTCCGAAGCGCTTCCCCGGCCTTATCGACGTCACCGTCTTCGCCGGATTCTCCTATGCCGACGTGCCCAATTGCGGCTTCTCGGTCGTCGCCGTGACCGACGGCGACAAGGAACTGGCCGAGACCATCGTCAAGGGCCTCTCCGACACGATCCGCGGCCTTCGCCACCAGCTCTACAAGGAAGACCTGGTCTACGGGATGAAGGAAGGCGTGGCGCTGGCACTCAGGAAGTCGAACTCGGCCAGCAAGCCGATCGTGCTCCTGGAACATGCCGACCGTCTGAACGACTCCACCCATCTGCTGCACGAGCTGTTCCGGCAGAACGCGCCGAAGGCCTTCGTCCCCTATCTATGGGACCCGAAGGCCGCTGAGGCCGCGATCAAGGCCGGTGTCGGCGCCGATGTGGAGATCATGGCCGGCGGCCATTCCTCCGACCGCGCCGGCGGTCCGGTGAAGCTGAAGGGAAAGGTGCTGTTCGCCGGCGAGAAGGAATTCACCTCGACCGGTCCGGTCGGGCGCGGCCGCAAGGTGCGGTTAGGTCCGATGGCGGTGATCGACGCCGGCGGCATCGTCGTCAGCGTGACGTCCAACGCCGAGACCGCCCTCGACGAAGACTGCTTCACCCAGTTCGGCTTCAAGTCCGCGGACTTCCCGATCATCCTGCTGCGCTCGAAGACGCATTTCCGCGCCGTCTACGAGCAGGTGGCCGAGGAGATCCTGATCGTCGACACGCCCGATTACGGCCCCGCCGACCTCACCACCCTCCCCTACAAGCACGTGCCGAAGGACCGGGTGTTCCCGTTCACGGATACGCCGTAGCGCTTCGGACTCCCTCTCCCGCGTCGTACGCGGGGGAGGGTTGGGGTGGGGGCGAGCGTAGCGAAGTCGGATGAGGTCCGCGGCGAATGAAGCCCTCGCTTCGCTCGCCCCCACCCTGCCCTCCCCCGCTGCGCGGGAGAGGGTTGCGAGGCGTTACCGCGCGATCGCATACCCCTCCATGAACCGCGGGTTGGCGGCGGCGCGGATGGTGTCGCCGTCCTTGGTGATCGCCGAGAGGTTGCCCTCGCTCCAGTCGTCGGCGACCTCGACCTGGTGGCCCCGCTTCTTCAATTCCTGAACCACGGCGTCGCCGAAGCGGCCCTCGACGGTCAGCTTCCCGGGCTCCGCCTCGCGCGGCCAGAACGAGCTTTCGAAATCGGCGGTGTGGAAGGCCGGCGCGTCGATCGCCTGCTGCAGGTTCATGCCGTGATGGACATGGCGGAGGAACATCACCAGCGCCCACTGGTCCTGCTGGTCGCCGCCCGGCGTGCCGAAGGCCATGTAGGGCTTGCCGTCGCGGAGCGCGAACGAGGGCGTCAGCGTCGTCCGCGGCCGCTTCCCCGGCGCCAGCGCGTTCGGATGCGCGGGATCGAGCGAGAAGATCTGGCCGCGGGTGCCCAGCGGAAAGCCCAGATCCGGGATCACCGGCGAGCTCGGCAGCCAGCCGCCCGACGGCGTCGCCGCCACCATGTTGCCGTGACGGTCGACGACGTCGAGATGGCAGGTGTCGCCGGGCGTCGCACCCTTCCAGCGCTCCTCGACCACGCCCGCACGCACCGGCCTGGCGATACCCGGCTGATAGTCGGGAACCGACCCCGGTTGCGCGCCGCGGATCGCCTTTTCGGTGATCTCCTTCCGCCGCCGGTCGTTGTAGGCGGGATCGAGAAGCTGCGGCAGCGGCACCTCGACGAAATCCGGGTCGCCGTAATAGGCGTTGCGGTCGGCGAAGGCGAGCTTGGTGCTCTCGGCCACCAGATGCACGAACTCGGCTCCGTTCGGATCGAGTGAAGCGACGTCGATCCCTTGCAGGAGGGCCAGCTGCTGCAAGAACACCGGCCCCTGGCTCCAGGGACCGCATTTGGCGACGGTGTAGCGGCCATAGTCGTAGCTGACCGGCGCCTCCTCCTTCGCCTGCCAGCGCGCCATGTCGTCGGCGGTGACGAGGCCGGCATGAGCGCGGCCCGACGCATCCTTGACCGGCGTCTTGACGAAGCGCTCGACCGCCTCGGCGACGAAGCCCTTGGACCACGCCCGCCGTGCCGCCTCGATCTGGCGGACACGGTCGCTACCAACCGCCTCCGCTTCCGCCACCACCCGGCGGAAGGTCTCGGCCAGCACCGGGTTTCGGATATAGGTCCCGGCCTTGGGTGCGGCGCCGCCGGCGAGGTAGACCGCGGCCGAGGTCGGCCAGTCGGTCCTGAACACCTCGGCCACCTTGGCGATGGCGTTGGCGAGGCGCGGGATGGCGGGATAGCCGGTCTCAGCCAGCTTGATCGCCGGCTCCAGGATCTCGCGGACCGGCAGCGTGCCGCGGTCGCGGATCAGCAGCATCCAGGCATCGAAGGCGCCGGGAACGGTCGCCGCCAGGTAGCCGGTGCCGGGGATCAGGTTGACGCCGAGCGCCCGGTAGCGGTCGATCGTCGCCGCCACCGGTGCCACGCCCTGGCCGGAGATGGCACGGACGCCGCCCTTGCCTGCCTCGAGGAAGAGGATCGGCACTTCGCCGCCCGGCCCGTTCCGGTGCGGTTCGACGATCTGCTGGACGAAGCCCATGGTCGCCGCCGCGTCGAAGGCGTTGCCGCCGCGCTCGAGCACGCCCATGCCGGTCGCCGCCGACAGCCAGTGGGTCGACGCGGTGGCGCCGAAGGTGCCGGAGAGCTCCGGGCGGGTAGTGAACATCGACGCCTCCTCATGGCAGGACCGGCCGGCAGGATATCCCGTCTGTGGCTTTCTTGCGCCGCGTTTAACGACCGTGCCATCATCGGGCGATGAATGCAGGGGCGCGTCCCGCGGTCGCCGTCGACAATCTCTCCAAGCGTTTCGGGCCGCTGGAAGTGCTGCGCGACCTGTCGCTCTCCGCCTATGACGGAGAGGTCATCGCCATCCTGGGCTCGTCGGGTTCAGGCAAGTCGACCCTGCTTCGCTGCATCAACATGCTGGAGGTTCCGGACACCGGCAGCGTCGCCATCGCCGGCGAGGAGATCAAACTGAAGCCCCGGCGCGGCGGCGGCCGCGAGCCGGCCGACCAGGCGCAGCTCGACCGCCTCCGCCAGAAGCTCGGCATGGTCTTCCAGAGCTTCAATCTCTGGTCCCATCTGACCGTGCTGGAAAACGTCACCGAAGCGCCGGTGCATGTTCAAGGGCGGCCGAAGGCCGAAGTCCGCGCGGAGGGCCTCGCTCTCCTCGAAAAGGTCGGCCTCGCCGACAAGCAGAACCACTACCCCTCGCAGATCTCCGGCGGCCAGCAGCAGCGCGCCGCCATCGCGCGCGCGCTCGCCATGCGCCCGCAGCTGATGCTGTTCGACGAGCCCACATCCTCGCTCGACCCCGAGTTGGTCGGCGATGTGCTGCGCGTCATCCGCACGCTGGCCGAGGAAGGCCGCACAATGATGCTGGTCACCCACGAGATGGCCTTCGCCCGCGAAGTCGCCAGCCGCGTGATCTTCCTGCATCAGGGCAAGGTCGAGGAGGACGGGTCGCCCGCGCAGGTCTTCGGCCATGCCCGTTCGGATCGCGCACGCCAGTTCATCTCGAGCCAGCTCAGGTCCTGACATTGTGGGGACTGGCACCACACGCTAAAGACGAGCTATCGTTCCGCCCATAAGCCAAGAACAGGAGGTCTCCAAATGAAAGTCGTCAGGCTTCTCGCCCTCGCCGGCGCCGTGCTGGCCATGGGCTATGCCGCCACCGACGCGTCTGCCCAGATGCGGAAGGTCAAGGTCGCGACCGAGGGTGCTTATGCCCCTTGGAACTTCGTCAACAGCGCCGGCAAGCTCGAGGGATTCGAGCTCGACCTCGGCGCCGAGCTCTGCAAGCGCGCCAAGTTCGACTGCGAATTCGTCGCCCAGGACTGGGACGGCATCATCCCGTCGCTTCAGGCGAAGAAGTATGACGCCATCATGGCCGGCATGAACATCACGCCGAAACGGCTGGAGACGATCAACTTCACCCAGGCCTATGCCGCCGGCGCGCACGGCTTCATGGTGCTGAAGTCCTCGCCGCTTGCGAAACTGCCGGGCGGCGAATTCAACCTGACCAAGGACCTCGCTGCCGCCGAGAAGGCGATCGCCGATCTGAAGCCCATGCTCAAGGGCAAGATCCTCGGCGTCCAGGGCTCGACCACCAACCTCGCCTGGGCCGAGAAGTACTTCAAGGACGTCGCCGAGATCCGCGAGTACAAGACCACCGAGCAGCACGACCTCGACCTCGCCGCCGGCCGCATCGACGCCACGGTCGGCGCGCATTCGGCGGCGAAGGCGACGATGGAGACCGCCACCGGCAAGGACATGATGATCGCCGGCCCCGGCTTCTCCGGCGGCATGCTCGGCCTCGGCGTCGCCGTTGGCCTCCGCAAGGAAGACGCCGACCTCAAGACCGCCTTCGACGACGCGGTCAAGTCCGCCATCGCCGACGGCACGATCAAGCGCCTGTCGGAGAAGTGGTTCAAGGTCGACATGACGCCGAAGTCGTAAGAGACGTCGGCGACCTAACGCTTTTCGGACTCCCTCTCCCGGCGAAGCCGGGGGAGGGTTGGGGTGGGGGCCGAGCGCAGCGAGGTCTTTCTTCCCGAAGCGACGAGTCCGACCTCGCTACGCTCGGCCCCCACCCCGCCCTCCCCCGCGCGTTGCGCGGGAGAGGGTTCCGAAGAAAGCCCTTACCCGACCATGCAGGCGAAGTCGTTCTTCGAGCTGATGCAATGGGGCCCTCAGGGCTGGCTCGACGAGATGGTGTTCGCCACCGGCCTGACGCTGGCCGTCGCCATCGTCGGCTTCCTCTTCGGGCTCCTGTTCGGCACCCTCGCCGCGACCGCCAAGCTGTCGGGCTCCGGCCTCGCCCGCCGCATCGCCGACGTCTACACGACGGTGCTCCGCGGCGTGCCCGACCTTCTGGTCATCTACCTCTTCTATTTCGGCGGCAGCGCCGTCGTGACCTCGATCGGGCAGATGATGGGCGCGCAGGGCTTCATCGGCCTTCCCGGATTCCTGGTCGGCACGCTGGCCATCGGCATCGTCTCCGGCGCCTATCAGACCGAGGTGATCCGCGGCGCCTATCTCGCCATCCCGCCCGGCGAGATCGACGCCGCACGCGCCTTCGGCCTCTCCGGCCTGGCCCTGCTCCGGCGCATCGTCGGCCCGCAGGTCATGCGCTACGGCCTTCCGGGCATGGGCAACATCTGGCAGCTGGTGCTGAAGGAGAGCGCGCTGGTCGCGGTAGTCGGCCTCTCGATCACGCTCTCGGAGATCCGCCTCGCCGATCTCGTCGTCTTCTTCGAGACCCGCTTCTCCGATCTGCTGAGGCAGGCCCATGTCGCCGCCGGATCGACGCGCCAGCCCTTCGTCTTCTACATCACCGCCGTCGCCTTCTATCTCGTGCTGACCACGGCCTCGACCTGGATCTTCCGTCGCGCCGAGACCTGGGCGACGCGCGGCATGCGCCGGGTCTAGCGTCGATGGACCCGACCTTCATCTACACCAGCTTCGTCCGCCTGCTGGGCGGCGTGCCGCTGACGCTCCAACTCGCCTTCTCCTCGATCGGGATCGGCCTGGTCGCGGCCGTCCTGCTGGCGCTGATGATGCGGGCCTGGTTCCGGCCGATCGCCTGGATCGCAGAGTCCTTCGTCTTCGTGTTCCGGGGAACGCCGCTTCTCGTCCAGATCTTCCTGATCTACTACGGCCTCGGCCAGTTCCGGCCGGTGCTGGACGAGATGGGACTCTGGTGGTTCTTCCGCTCGCCCTACTACTGCGCCTTGCTGGCGCTGACGCTCAACACCGCGGCCTACGGTGCCGAGATCGTCCGGGGCGGGCTGCAGTCGATACCGTCCGGCCAGATCGAGGCGGCCCGCGCCTTCGGTATGTCCGGCCTCACGCTCTATCGGCGCATCGTGGCACCAATCGCGCTTCGCCAGGCGCTGCCGGCCTATGGCAACGAGATCATCCTGATGATAAAGGCGACGTCGCTGGTCTCGACCATCACGCTGATGGAAGTGACCGGGCTCGCGCACAAGATCATCTCGGAGACGTTCCGCTCTTTTGAGGTGTTCTTCGCCGCCGGCGCCATCTATCTGATCATCAACTTCGCGATGACGCGGCTGATCGGCTTCGCCGAATACAAGATCGCACCCGACCTCGACCGGGCCAACCGCCCGGCCGAGGTGCACTAGCGAGCCTTACCAGCGGCGCCGATGCCGATGGCGGCCATTGTCGTAGTAGTACGCACCGCCGCCATAGTAAGCGCCGCCGGAGTAGCCGGGCGCCCCATAGCCGTAGTTGGAGTCGTAGACGACGCAGCCGCCCAGCGACGTCATCGCCAGGAGCAACGCCGCAGGGATCAGCTTCGACATGACACCTCCAAAACGCGGGGGAATCCCCGCTTCGGTGAGTGTCACGTCGATCGAGCGCCGATCCTGCGACCTACGCTAATACCGCGAACCGTAGTAGTAGCGGTCCCGGAACTCGCCATTATAGGGACTGCGGTCGACGGTGTAGGTCCCGCTGCTGCGGTCCAGATAGGCCAGGTCGCTGCGAGGATGCGGGTTGCCACATCCCGCAAGCGTCGTCGCCATCACCACAATCGCAATCGCAAGCTTGCTCATGGTTCCTCCAGCGGAATCCCCGATCGGATCCCGTTTGCTTATTCAAAAGCGGAGGGGCGCAAGCGCTGGTTCCTGCCGCTGCGGTGTCATATGCATGGCGGTCGCGGAATGCGCCTACGCATCCGCCTGAGGGCTGCGAGCTGCCCCAGGGGGTCGGAATGCGCCGAATCTAGCGGTAATAGTACGGCCGGTTCTCGTAGCGATCGGGCCGCCGCTCCGGATACCCGCCGTTGTCGTAAACTCGGTCGCGGGTGTAGGTGCGTTCGGCCTGATACGCACCATTGCTGCCGTAGTATCCACGATCGCCGTAGTAGGGGTCGTTGACGCAGCCGGCGAGCAGGGATACGGCGAGAACAAGCGTCGCAGTCATCACCTTCTTCATGGTGATCTCCTCGGACGTAATTTCGGGGCCGTATCCACCTTTCGCGACGCGGACGCCTTGGCTCGCGCGCGGTCCAAAAGGACGGATTTGGTCTGTCGGTAACGGTCTCGCCCTCGGAAGAGTTCCGGAGGGGTTCCGGAAGCGCGCCGCCGCAGTCGGAAATGAGCGCTTGAACCCGTCGCCAATAAGGAACAGTGTCCGCGCCCTTCAGGGGCCGGTATCTGCACACGCGGCGGCCATGGCGACCTGATCTGAGGAGGATCGACGCATGGCGGCACCGGACATGGGGACCAAGCGGCAGTGCATGGCCTGCGCGGCGCGCTTCTACGACCTGAAAAAGCCGAAGATCACCTGCCCGAAATGCGGCGCCGCACATGATGTGGACGCCGCGACCAAGGCGCGCAAGACTCGCCGCACCGCCGAGGTCGCCGCCGCGCCGGTGCCGGCACCCGCCGCCGACTAGCCTCTTAGGTTCAGTGCGACAGCAGCACCGGGATCTTCGCCTCGCCCAACGCCTCCTCGGTGGCGCCGCCCAGCACCCATTCGCGCAGGCGCGAATGGCCATAGGCGCCCATGACCAGGAGCTCGGCACCGGAGGTGCGGGCCTCCTCCAGCAAGATCGCGCCCACATCCCCGCCGTCGGATAGGCGCTCGCTCACATCCGCCTTGATACCGTGGCGCCCGAGCGCGCGCCCGAGATCCATCCCGATCGGCCGGCCTGTCGGCGGATCGACGACGACCACCATGACCGCCTCCGCCGCCTCGATCAGCGGCAGCGCATCGCGCACTGCACGTGCCGCCTCGCGGCTGCCGTTCCAGGCAACCATCACCCGTGCCGGTGCCGCCGTCTTGGCGCCATCGGGGAAGGCAAGCACGGGAGCGGCCGCGGAGAAGACGAGGTCGCGGGCGAGATCGGGAGACGCCACCACCAGATCCGCATAGCGGGCGTGGACGCCGGCGATGCCGACCGCATCGCCCTCCTCGCTCCGCCACTCCACATCGATGCCGGTCCTCGCCGCTTCGGCCTTCACCGCCGCTTCGATGGCATTGGCCGTCCGGTCGAATTCCTGCTGCTGGGCTTCGATCATGGTGACAGGCATGTCCATGCCGGGACTCCCGCTCGCATAGACGACCGGCGACGGCTTCGCATGCAGGACGGCAACGGCGGCGCCGTGGCGCTCAGCCAGGGCAATGGCAGCCGTCAGGCGCGCGGTCTCGGCCGGCGTCGACATCACGACGAGGATGCTCTTGACGGGCATGTGTCTTCTCCTCGGGCCGCGCATTGGGGTAAGTCGCGCGCGGTACCCTGATCCTTTGAATGTTGGTGGGAAAACCCAGATTTAAAGGGCCACACTGACACTCCGGGCCCGAAGACGGATCACCGCAAAAACTGGGGATAACCCCGCAATGTCTTCGAAGGTTCATCGCCGCGTCATGTCCCCTGCCTAGCCTCGGTGCACGCTGCTTTCCGAGGGAGATGAACCATGAGCGCCAGAATGACCTTCAGGCCGATCGTATTTGCCTTCGCAACCGCCCTCGGGCTCGCGGCCGGCACCGCCGATGCCCGAGAGCTGATGATCTACAATGCGTCCGACGGCGTCAGCGCGCCGCTGGTCGAGGCCTTCAAGAAGGCCCATCCCGGCATCAACGTGAAATTCGTCGGCGGCTCGACCGGGCCGATCACCGAGCGCGCCATCGCCGAGAAGGCGAAGCCGCTGGCCGACGTGGTCTACCTGGTCAACAACATCGCCCTCGAACAGCTGAAGCAGGCTGGCGTCTTCGAGCCCTACGCGCCCAAGGGATCGAAGATTGCCCCGCAGTTCAATGATCCGGACGGCTTCTACGTCCGCTACTTCGCGACAACGATGTGCATGGTGGTGAACAAGCCGCGCCTCGAGCAGAAAGGCCTGCCAATGCCGGTGACCTGGGAAGACCTGATCAAGCCTGTCTACAAGAAGGAGATCTCGCTTCCCTCGCCGCTGAAGTCCGGGACCGGCATGTCGATCCTCTCCACCTTCGTCGATGCCTTCGGCTGGACATTCGTCGAGAATCTGAACGAGAACGTCTACCAGTACTCTGACGGCGGCTCGGGCGGTGCGGCGCTCGCCGGCAATGGCGAAGTCGCGATCGGCCTCTCCTTCGACACCACCTGCTACGAGCTGAAGACCGCAGGGCGCCCGGTCGAGGTCGTCTATGGGCGGATCACGCCCAACGTCTCGGAAGGCGGCGGCCTGGTCGCGGGCGGCCCCAATCCGGTCGAGGGCAAGCTGTTCCTCGACTTCATGGCCAGCGACGAGGCGGCCAAGGTCCTCGGCAAGGTCGTCGGCGCGACCGCGGTGCCGGGCCATGGGCTGGTCGACCTGAAGCAGATCACGCTCTGGCAGATGCGCCGCCCGCTTGACGCCACTGCCTTCCGCCGCGAGTTCGAGTCCCGGTTCGTCAAACAGTAAGCGACCCCGTGTCGCACCTCTCGATCCGGCAGGTCGCCAAGCGGTTCGGCGAGGTCGTCGCGGTCGATCGCGTCGATCTCGAGATCGAGAGCGGCGAGTTCGTCACGCTGCTGGGCGACTCCGGCTGCGGCAAGACCACGCTGCTTCGCATCGTCGCCGGCTTCGCGGCGCCGGATGCGGGCAGTGTCTGGCGGGACGGCGAGGACGTCACCGACGTGGCTCCCGTTTCCCGCCGCATGGGGTTCGTCTTCCAGTCCTATGCGCTGTTTCCGACCAAGACCGTGGCCGACAATATCGGCTTCGCCCTCAAGGTTGCCCGACAGCCCCGCGCCGAGATCGAGAAGCGGATCAGCGAGCTGGCCCGGCTGATGGAGATCGAGCGGCTGCTCGACCGCTACCCGCACGAGCTCTCGGGCGGCCAGCAGCAGCGCGTCGCGCTCGCCCGCGCCATGGCGATCAATCCCGGCGTCCTTCTTCTCGACGAACCCCTGTCGGCGCTGGATGCCCGTATCCGCGCCAAGCTTCGGGAAGAGATCCGCGCCATCGTCGACCGGCTCGGCGTCACCGCGCTCTACGTCACCCATGACCAGGAAGAGGCGCTGGCGCTTTCGGACCGGGTCGCGGTGATGCGGGCCGGGCGGATCGAGCAGATCGGCACGCCCGCCGAGATCTATCACCAGCCGGCGTCGCGCTTCGTCGCCGCGTTCATCGGGACCGCGAACCTGGTCGACGGCCATGTCGGCGACGGCGGGATCGAGTCCGGCGGGCGTCTCTGGCCGGCCCGGCTGCCGCGGACGGCGACGCGGGGCGCCCGTGCCACCGCCGTCTATCGTCCGGAACACCTCTCGCTCGCCAGCGCCGACGACGCCGACTTCCATGGCCATGTCCAGGCGGTGACCTTCCTCGGCTCCACGGTCAGGCTGCGCGTCGGCCTCGACGCCAGCTCCAGCCTGATCGTCGATTGCCCGTCGCTGGCCGCGGCGACAAGCCTGCAGGCCGGAGCGCCGGTGGCACTCCGCGTCGACCGCGACCGCGCCGCCGCCTTGCTCGCCGGCGCCTCGCCGTGAGGCATCTTTCCCGGCGGGGGCCGGGATGGGTCCTGGCGGCGATGGTCATCTGTCTCCTCGGGATCTTCATCGCCTATCCGATCGGCGCCATCCTTGGCGAGAGCGTCGTCATCTCCGGCCCGATGCCGCTGCCGCGGCTGAAGGAGGTGACGACCGCAGCCCTCGATCTCATGCCGGCGGAGCGACGCCAGCCGGCGATGGAGCGCTGGGTCGGGAGCGCCACCGAACGCGAGCGGTTGGAAGCACTCGCCGCCGCCTTCCGCCTCGCCGGCCAGGACGTCCGGTGGAATACCAAGGCCGCCTATTCCGAGCAGGCGACGGCGTCGGCGAAGGCACTCGGAGATTTGGCGTTGACCGAGCGCGCCGCCATCGAGGCCGAATACCCGATCGCCGTCGTCATGCTGCACAAGCGCGTCGCCCTCGCCTTCCAGGTGAAAGACAAGGTGACGCCGGCCGCCTTCGACGAGCTTCGCAACGGTGCCGAGTATCGCCACGGTCTCGACCACTACCTGGCGGTCATCGACGATCCGCATCTCCGCCGGGCGGCGATCAACAGCCTGAAGCTCGGCACGTCGGCAACCCTGCTCACGGTCGCCATCGCCTTCGCCCTCGCCTATGGCATCAATCGCGGCGGCGTGCCCCGCCCGGGCCTGGTCCGCGGTCTCGTGCTGCTGCCGCTGGTGGCGCCGCCGGTGCTAATCGCCACTGCAACGCTGATGCTGTTCGGCCGGCGCGGCCTCATCACCCACAGCCTGCTCGACCAGACGCTCGGCCTGATCGATGCCGACGTCACCAACCTCTACGGCTTCTTCGGCGTCATCGTCGCCCAGACCCTGTCCTTCGTGCCGGCGGCGACGATCGTCCTGGACAACGTGTTGAGAAAGCAGGACGGCCGCATCGAAGAGGCCGCCGCCGGGCTCGGCGCCGGGCGCTGGACCATCTTTCGCGAGGTGACGCTGCCGCTGGCCTGGCCCGGGATCAAGCGGGCGCTGGTCCTGGCCTTCATCCTCAGCCTTACCGACTTCGGCAACCCTCTCGTGCTCGGCCGCGACACGCCGGTGATCGCCGGCATCCTCTATGACGAGATGACGGCGTTCCGGAACACACCGCTCGCCGCCGCGCTCTGCGTCTGGCTGCTGATGCCGTCGTTGCTGCTGTTCCTGGTGCTGGAGACGATCGGCCGCCGACGCCGCTATTCCACGACTGAAGGCACGCCGCCCGAGCTGCCGCTGCCGCTGTCCTGGCGGATCACGCTGACCGGCATCGCCGGCATCGTCGCGCTGCTCGTCGTCGCGATCTACGCGACCATGGCGCTGGGGTCGATCACTCGGGTGTGGGGCGTCGACTGGCAGGTGACCCTCGGTCACTTCATCGGCGGCCTCGACGCCGGGCTCGGCCGCACCTCGGACGCCGACCTGTCGGTGGTCTGGCAGACGGTGGAGATCGCCGGCATCGCCGGGCCTCTGGGCGGGTTGCTCGGGATCCTCGTCGCCTATGTGGTCGACCGGGTGAAACCGCCCGGCGCCAATCTCATCGCCTTTCTCGCCCTCACGCCCGCCATCCTGCCGGGCATCATCTTCGGCATCGGCTACATCGTCGCCTTCAACCTGCCCTTCGGCGTCAAGGCGCTGTCGCTGACCGGCACCGGCGCGATCCTGGTTCTCAACATCCTCTTCTCCAACCTGTTCGTCGGCGTTCTGGCCGGCCGCGCCGCGCTCCAGCGGCTCGACGTCTCAGTCGACGAAGCGGCGGAGAGCCTTGGCGCCGGGCTTGCGACACGGTTCCTGCAGGTGACTCTGCCGATGCTTCGGACCGCCTTCATGCTGGGGATGCTCTATGTCTTCGTCGACGGCCTCACCACGCTGTCGTCGATCATCTTCCTGGTCTCCGGCGACCATAAGCTGGCCTCGGTCGCGATCTACAACCACGCGACCTCCGGCGAGTACGGCCTCGCCGCGGCAAAGAGCGTCGTCCTCCTGGCTTTCGCCAGCGCGGCCATGATCCTGATCTGGCTTTTCGAGCGCCGGTCGGTCCGCATGCCACGTCGGGTCGGCAGCGCGCCTGCGAGCGCCGCCGCCGGCGGGCGGGTCGAGCTTCTCGAGGCGGGCAGCCGATGAACCGTCAAGCTTGGGCCGAGGGGCTGGGTCCCGTCGCCGCCGACCTGGTGCGACGCGACGCCGACGCCTTCTTCCACCAGGAAGGATCGAGTCCATGCCTCTCCGGCCTTCGCGGCGTCGAGGGAATCTGGCTCGAGGATCTGGACGGGCGGCGCTACGTCGACCTCCACGGCAACACCGTTCACCACCTCGGCCATGCCCATCCGAAGCTGGTCGCAGCCCTCATAGACCAGGCGCGCGAACTGCCGTTCAGCCCGCGCCGCTTCACCAACGAGCCTGCCGTGCTGCTGGCCGAGAAGCTGCTTTCGCATTGGCCCGGCAAGAAGGCCAAGGTCCTGTTCGCCACCGGCGGGTCGGACGCGATCGAGATCGCCATGCGTCTCGCCCTTGTCGCCACCAAGCGCAGCGAGATCATATCGCTGGAAGGCAGCTATCACGGCCATGGCTTCGGCGCCTTCGGCCTTTCCAGTGCCGCGGTCGATCCGCGCCTCTCGCTGCGCGAACCCGGACGGCACCATGTCACCCCTTATTGGGACGAGGAGCGCGGCGGCGCCGATCGCATGGTGCAGGACATCGAGCGGGCCTTTGCGACCTCCAAGGGCGGCATCGCTGCCGTCATCGCCGAGCCGATCCGCTCGAACTGCCATGTGCCGCCGCCCGGGCTCTGGCCGGCCGTCAGAGGGATCTGCGATCGGCACGGCACCCGACTGATCTTCGATGAGATCCCGTCCGGCCTCGGCAAGACCGGCAGATTCTTCGCCTTCTCGCATTACCAGGTGATCCCCGACGCGGTCGTCCTCGGCAAGGCGCTGGGCGGTGGCCTGTTGCCGATCGCCGCCGTCATCGCCGACGCCGATCTCAACGTCGCACCCGAGCTCAATCTCGGCCACTACACGCACGAGAAGAATCCGCTGACCACGCGTGTCGCGCTGACGACGATCCAGGTGATCGAAGAAGAAAAGCTGGCGGAGCGTGCCGCCCGGCTCGGGGACTACGCGGCCCAAGCCGTCGCCTCACTGGCCGAGCGCCTCCCGATCATCCGCGGACTCCGCGGCAAGGGGCTCTTGGCCGCGATCGAGCTCAACGACGATCGCCAGCGCGGCCGTTCTGCCTCGTCGCTGGCCAGCGACGGTCTCTGGGCCTGCCTTGCCCACGGCGTCTCCACCGTCACCAAGCCCGGAGGGGCGCTCGGCTTCTCTCCGCCGCTGATCATCGATGAGCACGGGATCGACCTGACGATGGAGCGAGTCGCAGAGGCACTCGCTTCGTTTTGAAAGCGTCCTGGCGGCCTTGCGGTACTCACATGCGCGCCTGCGGTACACTCGTCCGCGCGAATGCCGTGCGTGCCGCGATCCAGCGGCATTTGAATACAAATCTTCCCTCTTGTGACAATTCGTCAACAGAGATTGCGGACACGCCCTCTAAAACGTGTCAAAAAATCACCGTCAGGGGGGACACCTGACGGAGGCGGCGATGACGGCGAAGCGGATTGGTGTGCTCTTCTCTTTAGTTGTCGGTCTTGCGATTGCGTCGTTCCCGGTTCGCCCTGCGCACGCGCTGCCCATTCCCATGTTTACCAACGAAGACCGCTATGCCTCGGTCGTGGTCGACGCCGAGTCCGGCCTGGTGCTGGCGGCGAGCAATGCCGATCAGATCCTGCATCCGGCGTCGCTGACCAAGATCATGACGATGTACATGACCTTCGAAGCCCTCAAGAAGGGCCAGATCAAGCTGACGCAGGTGCTGCCGGTCAGCGCGCATGCCGCGTCGATGACGCCGACCGAACTCGGCCTCAAGGCGGGCGACAAGATCACCACCGAGCAGGCGATGCTCGGCCTCGTCACCAAGTCCGCCAACGACGCCGCCGTGGTGCTGGCCGAGGCGCTGGCCGGATCGGAGCTCGAGTTCGGCCGCCTGATGAGCGAGAAGGCCCATGCGCTTGGCATGACGCAGAGCTACTTCGTGAACGCGTCCGGCCTGCCCAACCCGAACCAGGTGTCCTCGGCCCGCGACATGGCGCTGCTCGCCCTGGCGCTGCTGCGCGACTTCCGGAACGAGTACCGGTATTTTTCGACCCTGCAGTTCACCTACCGCGGCCACGTGTACGTCAACCACAACCGGCTGCTCGCCCTCTACAAGGGCACCGACGGTATCAAGACCGGCTTCATCCGGGACTCCGGCTACAACCTCGTCGCCTCCGCCCAGCGCGATGGCCGCCGCGTGATCGGCGTGGTGTTCGGCGGCTCCTCCGGCCACGCCCGTGATGCGCACATGATCACGCTTCTCGACGGCGGCTTCCGCCTCCTCCATGCGAAGGGGCCGAGACCGGCCGATACCGACCCGGCGCCGACGATGCTCTCAGCCAGCCTGAGCAAAGCGGTCCGCCTCGCCTCCACCGCCGAGTTCGACTTCACTCCCGCCAAGGCGGCCGCGCCGACCAAGCCGGTCAGCGCCGGGGTGGCCCTGCAGGTCGCAGCGAAGGCGCGGGAGACGGCAACCATCCGCGGGAAGGTCAAGGCGTCGAAGGCGAAGCGCGGCGACGGAATTCAGACGGTGGCGCTCCGCTGAGGGAGACCACCGGCGATCACGGGCGGCGGGGCGTATCGCCGTTCGTGACCAGGCTCGGGGCGCCTTCATCGATCCCGGACGACCTGTCCGTCATCGTCCAGCCGAGGAAGGCGACGGCCAGCACAATACACACAACCCAGGCCGCGTTTGACGGCGTGACCATCAGCCTCCGGGTCGCGCGTACCGCCGGCGCTCCCCCTGCCTTCGGCAGCAGCCGGACCAGGCGGTCGGCGATGGCATCGACGTCGCCGAAGTCAGCGCCGTTCGAGGACTTGGTGATCACCTCGATCAACCCCTGAGCGGCCGCGCGGGGGGACAGGGCAGAGAGCCGCGCCGCCTCCGCCCATGGATCCAGGCCGGAGCGCGCCATGGCAGAGACGACGGTCAGCTCCAATCCCACCTTGTCTTCGCCGATCGCGGCGAAGAGGAATGCGTTCAGATCCGAATGCATGGGGGAGAAAGGGGTGCGCAACGTCATATCGGCCACCGCAATCAAAGGAGGAGCGTTACACTCTGATATGTGAATTTTTCGAGAAATATCAATAGATGAACCAAATATTCATCTTATTTTTCTTGCGGCATTTTTAGATTTTATTTGAGGTGGCACCTTCCAAATCAGTCCTCGATCACGCGGCCGGCGGATACGCGGCCGGGCGGATTATCTTCGGCGGCACCCACCCTCTCCGCATTGTGAGGGTGCGTTCGCCGGACTGGCATTACTCTTGGGTCGACATCCTGCACGGCGAATGCCGGCTGAAACGAGGGAGTTGGGCGCATGGCTGCCATCAACATCAACGGCAAGATCTATCAGACGAATGCCGATCCACGGACCCCGCTGCTCTGGGTCTTGAGAGATGACATCGGACTGACGGGAACCAAGTACGGCTGCGGCGTGGCCCAATGCGGCGCCTGCACGGTCCATATCGACGGCGTCGCCAACCGCTCCTGCCAGGTTCCGCTCAACTCGGTCGGCCGTCGAAAGGTCACCACGGTCGAGGGCCTGGCCGAGGGCGGAACGCTCACCAAGGTCCAGGAAGCCTGGCTCGCCAACGACGTGCCCCAATGCGGCTACTGCCAGAGCGGCATGATCATGGCGGCGGCGGCGCTGCTGAAGACCACGCCGAAGCCGACCGACGAAGAGATCGACGCGGCGATGACCAATATCTGCCGCTGCGGCACCTACCAGCAGGTCCGCGCCGCGATCCACGACGCGGCGAAAGGCTGAGGGAGGATCACACCATGACCACCACCACAGCCACGCTCAATCGCCGCAGCTTCCTCGCCAGCTCCGCCGCCATCGCCGGCGGCTTCTCACTCGGCTTCGGCGTCCCCTTCTCTCGCGCCGAGGCGCAGACCGGGGTCCAGGAGGTCAACGCCTGGGTCGTCATCCATCCGGACGACAAGGTCGTCATCCGCATCGCCCGCTCCGAGATGGGCCAGGGCACCCTGACCGGCCTCGCCCAGCTCGTCGCCGAAGAGCTCGAATGCGACTGGACCAAAGTCACCACCGAATATCCGACGCCCGGCCAGAACCTGGCCCGCAACCGCGTCTGGGGGAACTTCTCGACCGGCGGCAGCCAGGGCATCCGCCAGTCCAACCTCTATGTCCGCCAGGGCGGCGCCACCGCGCGCGAGATGCTGATCCAGGCGGCGGCGAAGGACTGGAACGTCCCGGCCGCCGAGTGCTCGGCCGCCAACAGCGTCATCACGCATAAGGGCACCGGCAAGACCACGACCTACGGCAAGGTCGCCGCAGCGGCGGCGAAGATCGAGCCGCCGAAGGAGGTCAAGCTCAAGGATCCGAAGGACTGGAAGATCGCCGGCAAGGGCGTGAAGCGGCTGGATACCCGCGACAAGCTGACCGGCGCCCAGATCTACGGCATCGACCTCAAGTTGCCGAACATGCTGACGGCGACGATCAAGGACTCCCCGGTCCAGGGCGGCAAGCTCAAGAGCTTCGATGCCGCGAAGGTCGAGAAGATGCCGGGCGTGAAGAAGGTTGTCGCGGTCGACGGAAAGGGCGTCGCCGTCATCGCCACCAGCTACTGGCAGGCCCGCACTGCGCTCGCCGCACTTCCGGTCGAGTGGGACGACGGCCCCGGGGGCAAGGTCAACAACGACGACATCACCGCGATGCTGGCCGAGGGTCTGACTGCCGACAAGGCCTTCGTCGGCAACCAGGCGGGCGATGCCAAGGCGGCCATCGCCGCTGCGCCGAAGAAGATCGAGGCGACCTACAGCTATCCCTATCAGAACCACGCCACCATGGAGCCGATGAACTGCACGGCTCTCTGGACTGCCGACAAATGCGAGGCCTGGGGACCGACGCAGAACGGCGAGGCGGCTCTTGCCGCGGCGGCCGAGGCCTCGGGCCATCCGGTGACGAAGTGCGACTTCCACAAGACCCTGCTCGGCGGCGGCTTCGGCCGGCGCGGCCGGTCGGACTATGTCCGCCAGGCGGTGCTGATCGCCAAGGAGATGCCGGGCACGCCGATCAAGCTGATCTGGTCGCGCGAAGAGGACATGACGCATTGCGCCTTCCACCCGGTGATGCAGTGCAAGCTCAGCGCCGGGCTGGACGCGTCAGGCAAGGTCTCCGGCCTGCATGTCCGCCTCTCCGGACAATCGATCCTCGCCTCCCTGGCGCCGCAGAACATGCAGAACGGCATGGACCCGGTGGTATTCCAGGGCTTCAACAACGGCGGGACCGAGAGCGCCTACGGCTACAACATCGACAACCTCTTGGTCGACCATGCGATGCGTAACCCGCATGTGCTGGCGGGCTTCTGGCGCGGCGTGAACACCAACCAGAACGCCATCTTCATGGAATGCTTCATGGACGAGATGGCGCATGCGGCCGGCCAGGATCCGCTCGAGTTCCGCCGGAAGATGCTGAAGCCTCGGCACCTTCGCGTGCTGAACGCGGCGGTGGAGAAGGCCGGCTGGGGCAAGGCGCCCGCGGGCGTCTACCAGGGCCTGGCGCAGATCATGGGCTACGGCAGCTACGTCGCCGCCGTGGCCGAGGTGTCGGTCAGCGATCAGGGCCAGCTCAAGATCCACCGGATCGTCGCCGCCACCGACTGCGGCCATGCGGTCAACCCGGCGCAGATCGAGCGCCAGATCGCCGGGTCCTTCGTCTACGGCCTGTCGGCGGCGCTCTACGGCGAATGCACGGTCAAGGACGGCGCGATCGAGCAGACGAACTTCGACACCTACAACGTCATGCGCATGGACGAGATGCCGAAGGTCGAGGCGGTGATCGTGCCCTCGGGCGACTTCTGGGGCGGCGTCGGCGAGCCGACCATCGCGGTCGCGGCCCCTGCCGTGCTCAACGCCATCTTCGCTGCGACCGGCAAGCGCATCCGCACATTGCCGGTGATGAACCACGACCTGAGGAAGGCGTAAGCAAGAGGGGGCGGCTTCGGCCGCCCTCGTCTTCCCGGTGCGATATGCCGATGGATGTCTCGTGTCCCCTCTCCCGCGTCGTACGCGGGGGAGGGTTAGGGTGGGGGCCCGAGCGTAGCGAGGGTTGGCCGAGTCCTGCCGCGCCTGTGTCAGCCACCACTCCGCTGCGCGGAGCGGCCCCCACCCCATCCCTCCCCCGCGTACGACGCGGGAGAGGGGGAACGAGGTCGACACCGCTCATAGGAACCACCATTGCCGTACTCATCGCGGCGCTCGCTTTACCAGCTCTTGCCCAGGGGTTGCGGCCCCATGTCGTCGAGGGAGACACGATCTCCGCCTCGCTGACGGGAAAGCCGGGCGATCCGGAGAAGGGTCGCGCCGTCGTCGGCAACCGGCAGGTGGGGCTCTGCCTCCTCTGCCACACCGGCCCGTTTCCCGAGGAGCGCTTCCAGGGCTCGCTGGCCCCGGAACTCTCGGGCGCCGGAAGCCGTTGGTCGGAGGGGCAGCTGCGTCTGAGGATCGTCGATGCGGCTAGGATCAACCCTGATACGATCATGCCCCCCTACTATCGGACCCAGGGCCTGACTCGGGTCGCCCGCACGTTCGTGGAAAAGCCTATTCTCTCAGCCGAGCAGATCGAGGACGTCGTCGCCTACCTGATGACCCTGAAGAACTAGGATCGATCGCGATGGACAAACGCCATAGGACCAACATGACCCGGCGCGGCTTCCTCGCCCGGTCGGGCACGGCAACCGTCGGCGCGGCACTGGTCACTCTCATTCCTCTTTCGCCGGCAACCGCCACCTCGGACGAGATGGCGGCGGCGATCAAGGAGGTGGTCGGCGCGGCCAAGCTCAACCCCGGCAAGGTGACGCTCGACATCGCGCCTCTCGTCGAAAACGGCAACGCGGTGCCGATGAAGGTCGCGGTCGAGAGCCCGATGACCGAGAATGATCACGTCAAGGCGATCCACGTTTTCAACGAAAGGAACCCGCAGCCCTACGTGTTGAACGCCTATCTGGGGCCGCGCGCGGGCCGCGCGAACATCGCGACGCATATCAAGCTGCGCGAATCCCAGAAGATCGTCGCGATCGCCGAACTCAGCGACGGCAGCTTCTGGACGGCGAACGTCAACGTCATCGTCACCATCGCCGCCTGCGTCGAGGATCTCGTCCAATGAGCAATGCACTCATCCGCATGCCGAAGTCGGCGAAGCGCGGCGAGGTGATCGAGGTCAAGACCCTGATCCAGCACCCGATGGAGACCGGCTTCCGCGTCGGCACCAACGGCACGATGATCCCGCGCGACATCATCGAGGAGTTCCTCTGCACCTATAACGGCGTCGAGGTCTTCCGCATGAAGATGTCGTCGGCGATCGCCGCCAATCCCTTCGTCTCCTTCTTCACGGTGGCAACCGAGACCGGCGTGCTGTTCTTCCGCTGGACCGGCGACAACGGCTTCAAGGTGGAAGAGACCGCACCCATCACGGTGGCATGAAGGCCTGGGCGGTCTCATTCGCCGCTCTCTCGCTCGCCGCCGCTATCGCGAAGGCCGAGATCCCCGAGGCCGACCGGCGTTCCGGCTATCACGACATGGGGCCGTCCGTGCAGGCGATGCAGGACGACGACGCAGCCAATCCGGGAACCCTCTGGGTGCTCCAGGGCGAGGCCCTTTGGGATCGCCGTCAGGGCGCGGCCGCCAAGTCCTGTGCCGACTGCCATGGTGCCGTGTCCGGCATGGCCGGCGTCGCCGCGCGCTACCCGGCCTTCTCGACCGGGACCGACCGGCCGATCGATCTCGAACAGCGCATCAACCTCTGCCGCACCGACAACCAGAAGGCCGATGCCTTTGCCTATGAGAGCCGGGAGCTCCTGGCCTTGAGCGCCTATGTGGCGAGGCAGTCCCGCGAGATGCCGATCACACCACCCACCGATCCCCGCCTTGCCCCGTTCCTGGCCGCCGGCGCCGACCTGTTCAACCGCCGCCAGGGCCAGTTGAACCTCTCCTGCGCCCAGTGCCATGACGACAATCACGGGAAGAAGCTGGCCGCCGCGACCATCCCGCAGGCGCACCCGACCGGCTACCCGATCTACCGCCTCGAATGGCAGAGCCTGGGCTCGTTGCGGCGCCGGCTGCGCAACTGCCTGATCGGCATGCGGGCCGAACCTTACGCCTATGGCGCCCCCGAATACGTCGACCTCGAACTCTACCTGATGAGCCGCGCCCGCGGCATGTCCCTGGAAGCGCCGGGAGTCAGGCCTTAGCTCTTCTTCTCGACGTTCCAGAACACCGGCACCGGCCCTTCGAGGAAGCCGGTGACCGAGTTGCGATAGGCAACCGGCGAGAAGGCCTGGCCGATCATGATCAGCGGAACGCTGACCATGGCGCGCTCCTGCAGCTTGACCGCGATCGCCTTCCGCTTGGCGTCGTCGGGCTCGCGGATCCACTGGTCGCGCAGCGTCTCGAGATCCTTGTCGCAGGGCCAGCCGAACCAGGCCTTGTCGCAGGTCGAAACGATCGGGAAGTTGGAGACGCCGTCGAACATCAGGACGGACAGCGTCGTCGTCGCGAACAACTGCCAGCCTCCCTTCGAAGGCTCGTCCTTCCGCGCGCGGCGCTGGCTGATCTGCGCCCAGTCGCCCGCCTGCACGTCGACATTGATGCCGATCGCCTTCATCTGCGCGATCGCGACCTCGGTCAGATCTCGCAGCACCTGCTGGTCGGTCGGTTGCAGCACCAGCACGGGCTCGCCGTTGTAGCCGCTCTCCTTGAGAAGCTGCCGCGCCTTGGCCACGTCGGGCTTGCCGAACCGCTCGGCCCCGGCCTCGCTGCCCATCGCCGAGCCACAGACCATCACCGCCCAGCAGGTCTTCCAGTTGGCCTCGTCCGAGCCGAACGCCGACCGGAGATAATCTTCCTGCTGCATCATGTGCATCAAAGCCATGCGGGCGCGGACGTCGTTGAACGGCGGGAACAGCTGGTTCGGCCTCAGATAGGCCATGTTCCCGGCCTTGTTATGGACCTTGACCGTGATATTGGGATTGCGCTTCAGCACCGGAACGAGGTCGTTCGGCGGCGTCTCGTAGATGTCGACCTCGCCCGCGGCCAGCGCTGCAACCGCGGTGTTGGCATCGGCGATGATCTGCCACTCGACCCGGTCGACCTTCACCACGCGCCCGCCGGCGAACATGCTGGCGGGCTCCGAGCGGGGAACGTAGTCGGGATTTCGGTCGTACACGCGACGATTGCCCGGCGACCACATCTCACGATTGAAGCGGAACGGACCCGAGCCGACGGTCGCAGTGACCGGCGTGTTGGGATCCGTCTTCGCATCGGCCTCGCGCATGACGACGAGGCCGCTCGCCGCGATCTTGGCGAAGGACGACGCAACCGGGCCGAAGGCTTCGCGCAGAGTCATGCGGAACGTCGAGTCATCGACGACCGAGAGCGCCATACCGAACTCGGTCAGCTTCTGGCCGTTCGAGTCCTTCTTCGACCAGCGCGTGATCGACTGCACCGCATCGGCAGCCCGCACCGGCGTGCCGTCATGGAAGCGAAGGCCGGGCCGGAGCCGGAAGGTGTGGGTGAGGCCATCGGCGGAGACCTCGTGGCTGCCGACCATCTGCGGCTGGGCGACATAGCGTTCATCGGCGGCGAAAAGCTGGTCATAGACCATGTAGGCGTGCTGGAGCGTGACGCCTGCGGTGTTCGCCACCGGGTCCATGATGCTCACATCCGACTGTGGGACGTAGCGCAGCACGGTCTGGGCCTGGGCGGCGCCGGCGCCGGCGCCGGCGAGCAGGATCGCTGCCAGCACGGCCTTGGTCGTCAGGGTCATGTTCGGGCCTCCGGTTTCAGGACTTCGAGGGCGATACCAGGACATCGTCGCCGACCGTGCGCCGCCTGGCCGAGGTCAGGTGGCGTGCCATCAGCAATCCTGCCTCGTCCGCGTCTTGCTCGCGGATGGCATCGAGGATCTGCTGGTGCTCGTCGGCGATGTCGCTGATGCGCGCCTTGGAGTGCTGGCGCGAGAAATAGTCCGAGAGATTCATGCCGAACCGAGCCTGGTCTTCGATCAGGCGCATGGCGGAGGCGAAGAACTGGTTGCGGCTGGCGTCGGCGATGGCGATGTGGAAGCCGAAGTCGGCGGCGAAGTCGAGCCGGCCGGCCGCATGCGAGCGCCGTACCCGCTCGACCGTCCGCTCCAGCGCAGTTAGGTCGGCCTCGCTCCGCCGTTCGGCGGCGAGCGCCGCGGTCTGGCTCTCGATGGCGATGCGGAATTCGTAGAAGCGGATGAGGTCGGCGATGCTGGCGACCGGCGAGAAGCTCGATGCGGCGGCGGGCGTCGGCGTCCGTACCACGCTGCCCGATCCCTGGCGGGTCTCGATCACCCGGTCCGAGCGGAGCCGGGACAAGGCCTCCCGCACCACCGGTCGGGAGACCCCGAACAGGCGGCAGAGCTCCGCCTCGGTCGGGAGTCGCGTGCCCGGCGGCCATTCGCCGGCGCCGACCCGCTTCACGATCTCCGCATGAAGGTGCTCGGAAAGCATCCCGTCCCTGGTTGACAAATTTGACTGACATAATGCAATTGGCCGAAGCCCATCGCAAGGCATCAAAACATGAAGGTCGCCCGCTTCGACGCCTTTCCGGTCCGCGTCCCCTATCGCCAGAACGAGCAGAGCTCGGTGGTGAATACCGCCGGCGTCTCCGCCGTCATCGTCCGGCTCGAAACGGATGACGGCCTGGTCGGCTGGGGCGAATGCGACACCGCGGCGGATACCGCCAGCGTCGAGGCCGCCGTGCGCTCGGCCATTCCGTTCGTGCTCGGCTGCGATCCCTGGCGAGGCGAGCAGGTGTTCGACCGTGTGCTGGTCGAGGGGCGCTGGCGCTACCAGGCGATGACCGCCAGCCTCGCCTTCGCCGGCATCGACATGGCGCTGCTCGACCTCTGCGGCAAAGCGGCGGGCCAGCCGGTCCATCGCCTGCTCGGCGGCGCCCGGCGCGACGAGGTCGATTATTTCTACTATCTCGCCTGGGGCACGCCAGAAGAGGTTGCCGCCCAATGCCGCGAGGGCGCCGAACGCGGCTACAGCGTCTTCTACCTGAAGGTCGGCAAGGACCGGGCGCAGGAGGAAGCGATGCTGGAGGCGGTGCGCTCGACCATCGGCCCGAGCCGGAAGCTCCGCATCGACGCCAACCAGTCCTGGACGCTGCCCGAAGCCGAGCGGATCCTCGACGACTGGCACGCCCGTTTCGACATCGATTTCGCCGAGGCGCCGGTGCCGATCGAGCCGGTCGAGAGCATGCAGATCCTCGCCGGACGCCTCGAGGCGCCACTCTGCGTCAACGAAGGACTATGGGGTGAGGCCGAAGCGCTCAGGCTGATCCTCGCCCGCTCCGCCCCTTATCTCTGCTTCAGTGCCTGCTATGTCGGCACGATGAGGCGTTTCCTCACGCTCTGCCGGACCGCCGATCGCCTCGGCCAGGTGGTCTGCAAGCACACCTGGGGCGAGCTTGGACTCACCGCCGCAGCCGGGCAGCACGCGATGCTGGCGGCCCCCGCCACCTGTCTCGGCCACCAGCAGACGGCGCAATATCTCGCCGACGACGTCGTCAGCACGCCGATCCCGATCGCCACCAGCCCGCGCTGGGGGCTGATCGACGGCCCCGGCCTCGGCGTCACGGTCGACGAGGACAAGGTCCGCCGCTACCACGAGGACTATCGCCGCCAGGGCGAATACGCCCGGGCGCGGCTCCGCGCCTAAGCCCGGATCGAGGTGGTCGGCGCGCGTTCGGCGGCGATGCCGGGTGGCGGGCTGAACACCAGGGCGCCGGTCTGCAACACCGCCTCGCGGCCTCCCGCGGCGGCGACATGCGCACGCTGGTCGGCCTTGGCCTGGGCATCGACCGCTTCCGGATCGCAGATCCGGCGCAGCTTGGCTTCCAGCCGATCGGCGGTCTCGGCGCCGCGGCCTGCCTCGATCAGGTCGTGGCACTCCTCCGGATCGGCGGTCAGGTCGAAGAGCTGGCGCGGCATGCCGACGTGGTAGATCAGCTTGTCGGTGCCGTCCCGCAGCAGGAAGCTGCCGGCGAATGAGCCGGTCGCGTGATACTCGGCGAAGCCGACGCGCGGCCGAACCCGGCCGGCGATCACGTGGGAGAGCGAGGTTCCGGGAAGATCCGAATCCGCCGGGCCGCCGGCAAGCTCGACCAGGGTCGGCATCAGGTCGACGTGATGGACGGTATCGGCGATCGTGGCGCCTGCCGGCAAGCCCGGGCCGGAGAGGATCAGCGGCACCCCGATCGCCCCCTCGAACAGGCTGAACTTGCCGAGCACGCCATGCGCGCCAGTCAGCTCGCCATGATCGGCGGTGTAGACGATGCGGGCCGAGGAGAGGACGCCGAGCGAGTCCGCGGTGCGCATCACCTCGCCGATCTGCTCGTCGGCGTGCGTGATCAGCGCGTAATAGGCGGCGACGATGCGCCGGAGCGCCGCCTCGTCGGTGATCTCGAGCGTGCCCTTCTGTTTTCTCAGGTGCACGATCGCCGGATGCATCGAGCGCCGGCCGGGGCCGAAATCCTCGGGCAGGCGGACACGCTCGGGCGGATAGAGATCGAGGAGCCGTTGCGGCACGGTGAAGGGCGGATGCGGGCTGGGGTATGAGACCACCAGCGCCCACGGCCCCTTGCCACCGTTTTTCTCGAGCCAGGAAATGGCGGCGGCAGTGATGCGCCGGTCATAGTCCTGGTAGACCGTTGTGCCGGCGCCGGTGCGGTCGAGATAGAGCTCCCACTGGCCGACGCTGAGCGGCTCGTCGTCCTGGCCGCGCAGGAGATGCACCAGCGCGCCTTTGCCGTCGACGATGTGCATCGGCATGATTTCTTCGGTGAAACCATTGTCGTCGTCGCTGCTGCGATAGTGCAGCTTGCCGATGCCGACCACCGTGTAGCCTTCGTCCCTCAGACGATGCATCCAGCTGGGCACCGAGCCGTCATAGACGATGGCGTTGTCCCAGAAGCCGGTCTGGTGCGGGTAGCGGCCGGTCGCCAGCGCCGCCCGCGACGGGCAGCAGACCGGGCTGGCGCTGTAGGCGGTGGTAAAACGCACCCCGCCCGCCGCGATCTTGTCCAGCGTCGGCGTAAGCACCATGGGGTGGCCGGCACAACCGAGCGCGCCCCGCGTGTGGTTGTCCGTCATGAAGAAGAGCAGGTTGGGTTTGTCCGACATCTGACCTCCGGAGGATCGCGATATCCTGCCAAATCTCCAGATGACAGGCAATGTTGCCAGACAACATGACCGGCGCTACCGTGCTCGCTTCGCCCGCTTTGCGAGATCTCATGACCGCTTCCGCCCCCCGCTCCCATATCGTCGCCGACGTCGACTTCGCCCGCGACGGCAAGCAGGCCGGCAATCTCTCTATGCCCTGGTCGCAGCACGACTCCGCCTATGGGCAGATCCAGATCCCGATCGTGGTGGTGAAGAACGGCGACGGGCCGACCATGCTCTACACCGCCGGAACCCATGGCGACGAGTACGAGGGCCAGGTCGCGCTGATGCGGCTCGCCCGCGAGCTGGAGCCGGCAGCGATCAAGGGCCGGGTCATCATCGTCCCCGCCCTCAACTATCCGGCGGCGGAAGCCGGGCGACGCACCTCGCCGATCGACGAGGGCAACCTCAACCGGGCGTATCCCGGTGATCCCGATGGCGGCCCGACGGCACAGATCGCGTGGTACACGTCATCGGTGCTGATGCGGCTCGCGACCGCCTATCATGACCTGCATTCGGGCGGCAGCTCGCTCGAATATCTGGAATATGCCGGCGTCATGCTGTCGGGGAACGAAGCACTCGACCGGCGCAGCCTCGACCTGCTGCAAGCCTTTGCGCCGCCGATCGGCGTCGTCCGCAAGGCGCGGGACGGACGGGCGGCGCAACCCTGCGCGCACAGCCTCGGCGTCGCCGCGCTCGGCGGCGAGTTCGGCGGCCGCGGCAGCCTGTCCCGCAACGGGCTCGGCATCATAGAGACCGGGCTTCGCAACCAGCTCCGCCATCTCGGCATCCTGCCGGGATGGACGCCGCCCCCGCCCAAGGCGCCGACACGGCTGATGACCTGGACAGGGCGCGAGGGCTTCGTCTATGCGCCGGCCGCCGGCATCTTCGAGCCGCTCGTCGACCTCGGCACCGAGGTCGAGGCCGGGCAGCTTGCCGGGCGCCTCCACTTCATCGAGGAGCCGACCCGCCCGGCGCTCGAGCTCCGCTTTGCAGTGCCCGGCATGGTCATCTGCCGGCGCGCCCAGGCCCGCAGCCGCCGCGGCGACTGCCTCGCCCATCTCGCGATCCCCTACCAGGGGTGAGGCCTGAGCCTCTTCGCTCCTCCGAAGGATCTGCCGACCACGGTCCATGTCGACGTGGTCGCGGCCATGGGCTGGACGCCGCGCGTCTCGCCGCAGCGCGGGAGTGCGATCCCCATTCACTCCTTCCTCGAAGGTCCGTCCTTCGACCGGGACGACAACCTCTACGTCACCAATCCGCCGTTCGGCGAGATCCTGCGCATCCGCCCCGACCGCTCGGTCGAGCTCGTCATCGCCTATGACGGCCGGCCGGT